>JASFBB010000316.1:0-5750 GCA_036172345.1 Anaerolineae bacterium | reverse complement strand
CCTCCGGCGCAGTGGACATGCCCACGGCATCACCACCGATAAGCCGCAGAAAACGCACCTCGGCCGGGGTCTCGAATGAGGGACCAGCTACACAGACGTATACCCCTTCACGCAAGGGCAGGCCACGGTTGCGAGCAACATTCCGTGCCAGTGTGCGCAGAGCTGGATCATATGCCTGCGACATATCCGGGAAACGCGGCCCGAGTACATCGAGATTAGGACCCCGCAGGGGGTGCGCGCCTGCCATACCCACCAGGTTGATATGATCACTGATCACCATCAAGTCACCAGGGGTGAAAGCAGGGTTTAGTGCACCGGCAGCATTGGTGACAATCACCGTATGTACCCCTAGCAGGCGCAACACACGTACCGGCAACGTGATTTGCTGCATCGAGTATCCTTCATAGTAATGCGTGCGCCCTTGAAGCACAACGACTTCATGACCGGATAAACTGCCTATGACAAGCGCGCCGGTATGCCCTGAAATAGTCGAGGTTGGAAAGTGGGGGATGTCAGCATACGGGATGACCTGGCGATCCGCTATGGCATCCACTAACACGCCCATACCGGAGCCCAAAATAATGCCCACTTGGGGCACATGTACGCAGCAGTACCGCCTGATAACTTCAGTTGCTGCCTGCAGCTGCTCCAATGTCGGAACGTCATCTATTGTCATAGTCTATCCAAAAGTATTCTCTTTTTCTGTTCGAACTCTTGCTGGGTCAAGATGCCCCGCCGGCGTAATTCCTCTAACTGCCTGAGTAGATGCAGGCCATCAGAGTCTCTGGAGAGAGGTGATGCAATAATCCCTTCTGAAATATCGATGCCCAGCCCCGCTTTTTGGTTTAACATAGCCGTCTTGAAACCAAGGGGGTTCTTAATACGCTGCATACGGTTCACACCCATCTCGCTGGCCGTCATAATTTCGATGTCACCATAGTTTAACAGGCGTCCCCAAATGGACTGGATAAGCGCGACATCGTTGACTTTCTCTAGCGAGGAGTCGATCACACGTTTAGTGATGATACCTTCTGTCTGAATTACGCGACGGTTAGTGATCATATACTGTTCATTCCACCATCGTAAGATCATCAAAATAAAGCGGCCAAAGGGCAGCAACAACGCCGCCAAGACAAACAGAAGTGGTGGAAAGGCGGAAAGCGTAGCGAGAAACACCACACCACCGGCGAGGACAAATGCGGGTAGAAGATTGATGAGAGCATAGTACAATAACACAATCCAGTGCTGGCGCGTAACAAACACAATATGCTCACCATTGGCGAGCAACTTTTCCTCGTATTTCATAGAAGATTCCCCATAGGCAGGCGACGTAAAATCCAGTATATCAGGGCAACGAATAAGCACAACTCATACTCTCTGACGGCAGTGACAATTGCAGAGTCAGAGAGACCTTTGATAGATGCTCTGAGGCAGAAGTGCGCGCTATAACTCACTTTCTTGGCTGACCTGTTGGTACACCTGAGTAGTGGAGATGTTGGCGTGTCCCAACAGTTTCTGAATGTCCTGCAGTGACTTCCCCTGGCTCAACTTATGTGCAGCAAATGAGTGGCGCAATGTATGAGGAGTCACATCCTGAGAAATGCCCACTTGCTCTACATAATGCTTAATAATCAACCATAGTCCCTGGCGCGTTAATCGTTGGCCACGATGGTTCACAAACAGAGCTCTTTCGGCGGGGTTGTGTGCTAGTTGAACACGCCCATGCTGCAAGTAAGATGCAACCGCCTGGGTAGCAGTGTCACCAATGCTGATGACGCGTTCCTTGCTCAGCGCTTTCTTGCCGTGGACAGACACCGTGCCAGATTGCAGATTGATATCGTCTACGTCTAGAGATACCAGCTCAGTGACACGCATCCCCGAGGCGTACAGAAGCTCTAATAGGGCATGATCACGGCGTGCCTTGGGAGTGTCACTGCCGGCAGGAGCTGCTAACAATCGCTCGATATCGCGGCGCGATATCGCTTTCGGCAGACGCTTCTTGACCTTGGGCGAGTCGAGCGTGGCAGTCGGATCATCGCGGATGATACCTGCAGCAACAAGGTAATGAAAGAATGATTTGAGAGCCGCTACTTTTCGGGCAATCGTGGAAGAAGTATATTCACGCTCTCTCAGCTCCATAATATAGGAAATGATTACATCCTTGCTGACATCGCTCCATGCAACGGGTATCGGGGAACCCCTTTCTTCCAGCGAAGCTCTCTGTATCCCGAATCGCCCCTGTAGATAACCCAGAAATTGGGTGAGGTCATTACGATAAGCGGCAATAGTATTCTCAGAATATTTTTTTTCGGTTGCTAAGAAATTGAGAAAACCTTGTATTTGTTCTTCCATAGTGCTACCCCTTTCTCTTTACCTACCTCGCTTTCGTTAACGCTCTGGCTTCAGCTTGTCATCTTTATTGTACCATGACTTTTCATAAAATCAAGTTCAGCGGCTCAATACATTCCTCCTACATCCATCAGTGACAGCGTGCAGCCGGCGGTCTCCTTCTTGTACCGCGAGAAAATCACGAGAGGACAAAACACCCTCTTCCTTCCTCAAGGAAGAGGGCAGTCGAATGGCATATAAGCACAGGCGAATTTACCCCATAACCGGGGGATTAGGAGACTCTCAAACTACCTCAATTCCCAGCAAACGACACAGGTCGCTCAGCTGGTGACGATGGTCGCCGTACATAATGATGTAATGTTGTCCCAACACGCGCTGGGCGAATTCTTCCACAGGGGTATCTAATATCACCTCTAAGCTGGGCAATTGTGGGGCGGGCTGCTCCCAACCTGCTTCCTCCCACTTACGCGGTGTCACTGCCTCACCAGTGGCAATGTGCATCCGATAGCGATCTCCACGACTGGCCAGTCGACAGATCGTGACACGACCAGTCTTCAGCTTCGAGACATTCAGGATGCCATCTCTCAGACCGCCAAAACCGGGCCAGGGTAGCACCCGTACCGGCCCCTCCACTATCTCGGAGGGCACGTAATCTGGCACCCCCATCAACACTCGATCTGAGAAAAACTCATAGAACTCCAAGTAAGCGCCCACCTGCCCAGCCAGATAACGCACTATCAGCTGGGTCACCGCGCCCAGACCATCGTTTTCCGGAATAGAAGCGACACCCCCTTTGTCTACCAGCAGCATCAACACCATAGCCGGCGGGAAATTGAGCAGCTTTTTAACACCGAAGACATCCACGAGGGAAATCGCCTGATAATCACGTTCGGCCACTTTCTCCATCACGGCCAGATACATACGGATGCCTTTCTCAAGCGCACTGTCACCCACAGGGCGCTCAAAAGTCCATTCACGGCGCAGGGACCCCAGCAAAGGGGTCACGGCATCCGCGGGCAACCGTTCCATCTTCTGCACGATCTCCAGCGTATCAAAAACCTCTACTTCGGGACCGATCACCCGTCGTAGCGAAACCCCGTCCACCAGCGTGCCGTATAGGTTCATATCACGATAGCCCATCATCCCGATGCGCGCTTGACGCAGCAAGGTTGCCGCCCGGGCCACTTCAGCGAAGCGCCTCACCTTATCTGCAGCGGCAAGCGGAGCATTGGGTGTATCGTACACATATTTGAAACGATAGCCCAAAGCTTCCATAGGGTCGCGCAGTGCGCTGGTGCCGGCTTGATCCGCGGTTGTCACCAGCCGATCGCCCTCCATATGGCCGGTGAGCCCCCACAGCACCATAGGTTTGTGGGCAAAGAGGTCGATCACGCTGATGACCGAGTGGGATGGGATCCAACCCGCCACACAGACAACCAGGATGTCGAAGTCGGCACTCGCCAATTCGCGACGTGCACGTGCCTCGTTCTCTCCTTGGGGATCATCGCAAACTGGAGCCGTATAAACCAGTTCAATATCGCGTTCCTCAAGCGCCTTGCGCGCTGCCTCGACTTTGCGTTCAATGAGCTCGCGGGGACTGTTGACCTCGCCGAATCCCACAAAACCGGCTTTGATCTTGCGCAGCATGATAGCCTCTCCTTTGCGTGATTGAAAACTAGTTAGGATAGGGCAGTGGTACATCCAGATCATACACAGGGGTAGAGAGCGAAGCAAATTGACTCTGAGCGGGGTGAGTGGAAAAGCCCCTTGAAATTCGATTCAGATCAGTGTGCATGGTAGAATAATTGCGAGTCGCGGCCTCTGATCGCGTTACCAGCAAAACAAAGCTGGCTATATCTGAGTTGCAAATGTAAGCAGGGTAGGTAGAAAAACGCGTGCCCGAGAGGGAGGCTGACATCCCCTTCGCCCGGTGTGGATCATAAGAAAGTGAAATTGCAGGAGCACCATGAGATGAGCAACTGGGGACCCAACAACCCGCATCCGCTTTCCCGCATGAAGACCGAGCTAGTCTGGGAGGGCAAGTACGACGAGTACGGCAACTGCCGTCCGGTGCGCCTGCCGCCCTCGCCCCTGCCCCTGCAGCGCATCGAAACGATTGACGAGCCGCGCAATCGCGAGAAAGCCGTTCAGCTGGGATTGTTCGATGAGGCGGCTTTTCATCAGAAAGCCCACCGCGACGACTTCCGCAATATGCTCATCTGGGGCGATAACAAACTGGTCATGCACGCCCTGCTCGAACAGTTCCGCGGCAAGATTGACCTGATTTACATTGACCCGCCCTTCGACGTGGGCGCGGATTTTACCATGCAAGTGCAGATTGGCGATGAAGGCGACGCCGTGCAGAAGGAGCAGTCCATTCTAGAGGCGGTGGCCTACCGCGACACCTGGGGCAAAGGCACCGACTCCTACCTGCACATGATGTACGAGCGGCTGACGCTGATGCGCGACCTGCTAAGTGAACGGGGGAGTATCTTTATTCATATGGGTGTAAACGTTGCAAACTACATAGTATGCATCGCTGATGAGGTTTTCTGTTCACTTAATAGGCGAAACGAAATTGTTGTTAAGCGCATCACAAAAAATCTGCAAAGGCAGTTCACAAACATAAAGTCGCTTCCAGAAGCTCACGATGTGGTGGTCTGGTATACCAAAAGCTTTGCATCATCATTTCAGCCATTATTCGCGCCGCAGGACCCAAAGCATCCCGAGGGGTACTGGAAGGATTTTTGGAGTACCGCCAACCGCCCTACGATGAGGTATGAGTTACTGGGTGTAAAACCATCGGCAGGACAATGGAAATGGAGCCAAAGTAGAGCGCTTCAGGCTGTGCACAATTATAGAGACTACTTAGAAAATTATCAACCAAAAGGTATTAACCTTTTTGAGTATTGGATGCAGACTGGTCAACAATTGGACTTTATCAGAAAATCTGCTACGGGAAAGATAGAACATTGGGTGCCGCCCCTTAGCGAGAAGCTTATTGATACTTTATGGCTTGATTTTTCAGCCTACTCCTTTGCTAATCTGTATGCTACTGAGAAAAGTGAAAATCTATTGGAACGTTTAATTGAGGCATTTTCCAAGACTGGCGACCTGGTGGCGGATTTCTTCTGCGGCAGCGGCACCACGCTGGCGGTGGCGGAGAAGCTGGGGCGGCGCTGGATCGGCGTGGATTTGGGGCGCTACGCCATCCACGTCTCCCGCAAGCGGCTCATCCAAGTGCAGCGCGAACTGCACGATAAAGGCCAGCCTTACCGCTCCTTTGATGTCTACAACCTGGGGCGCTACGAGCGCCAGTGGTGGCAGATGGAGCGTCTCAAGGGCGCCGACGGCGAGCACCGGTGTATCGTGCTCAAGTTTTACAAAGCCGCCGAACTGGA
>JASFBB010000315.1:0-5903 GCA_036172345.1 Anaerolineae bacterium | reverse complement strand
TTCCCTTTGGACTTCACAGGGCGCTACCGTTTCCTTCTATGCGATTTAGATGACACCTTGTATCCCGCGAATGCAGGGATTATGAAGGCAGTAGGCGAACGGATAGTCTCCCTAACAAGTGTTTTTAGCACTCGGTAAAGGAACGGTAAACAATAGTTCTTTAACACTCCAAATATGATTGGTCAGGTTGGCAGCCATACCTGGAGTACGAGCGGTCCACTTGCGCTGGGGATCATCCTGTATTTGTATCCGCAAACTCTTGTGAGGGCGAATCCAGTTATAGTAAGCATCTTCCCAAGTCACAGCGGCCTCGTGCAACTCGACATCTTTTGAGAAAGCCAGGGTCCTGCGGGTCAAGCGAGCATTGAAAAGTCGTGTCGTCAGGTTGCTGCGCTCGATGTAAGCCGTGCTTTTGCCCAGCAGTTCAATGAGTTCATCCTGGTTGCCCCAGACAGCTTTCATGCGGATGCCCTGCAAACGTCCATGCTCATCGCGCTGTTTGACCATCTGCAGGTAGAGCCACTCTTCTCCAGGTCTGGGATGAACGGGTGGACGCCCGCGCCCCGAATATTCAGGAACCAACCCGTAAACAGCCATCATCGCATCGTCAATGCCACCCCAGCCATCCGAGATCAAAGGCGGCGGGACTTCTGGATGACCGCGTTGCTGCAGAGCTTGAAAAGCCTTCAGGCTGGCTTGTGTCTCATCCTTGCCAATCCCATGCGCCACGCGCAGCCGGCTATCGACATCCAACAAGGTCGAAATCCAGAAAGTGCCACTTTCATCCGTTTCCGGATAGCTTTTTTTCGCCTTTGTTGCCCACGTAGGACCATAAGCCGTCCAATTGGGCCCGTTTGAGATGGAAGTCTTTCATCAACACGGCTTCCAGTTCTTCTGCATGACGGGCGGCTTCTCGCAACCAGCGCAGGATGGTGTCTTCCTTGATCCCCTTGACCCGGCTCAGGGTGCTGATGCGACTGCCTTCCGCTAGCAGGGCCAATACTTCCAGGATTTGATGCTCCTGAGCATGTTTTCGATAGAATATGGTCCCTATGGTTTCCGTGAAGGTCTTGCTGCATGTCTTACACTGGTAGCGCTGTACGCCACGCGGTGTTTTGCCGATCTTTTTAAGGTTCGCTTGAGCCTGGTCGCTCTGCAGTTTGCCGTAATCTGGGCAATCTGCGTTTGGACAAAAATCTTTGGTTCGGGCAAGTTTCTCCATGTTGTCTCCCTCGGGATTTGCTTGCCCTTATCTTACCCGAAAAAACACTATTGAGGGAAACTATCGAAAATTGACAGATGAAAAAAATCGTGCTATTATTTAGAGAGATTATTAGCTTGAGGCATTGCGGTGTTTCCATTAGTCTGGGAAGACTGAGTTCAGCTCTGTTATGCTGGGGTCAAAGCGATATTTGATGATCACTGTTGCGCAATACACCTTTGATCTCCCCCTTTTCGTGAGCTGTCGCGCTCACCATCTATTCTGTCGACTTCCCCTCTTTAGCGGGTTATTCTCACCATCAATCGAGGAGGTTCAATGATGAGCAAAAAGTACGGTGTCGGTCTTATCGGCGCGGGATGGGTCGCGGGCGAATATGTGAAAGTCTTTTGCGATCATCCGCTCACCTGGATTGTGGGGATTTACAATAAGACCCCTGGCAAAGCGTCACGCCTGATGCAGCAACACGGGGTGGACGGCAAGGAATTTGCCAGTGTAGACGAGCTCTTGAAGGATGACCGCATTCAAATTGTGGTCCATTGTGCCCATGCCGACTCGCGCGCGGAGTACTGCGCGAAAGCTGCTCTGACCGGGCGTCACGTAGTCGTGGAGAAGCCGCTGGGTACCTCGCGCAAGGAGGTGGATCATCTGGTTGAGGCGGTGACCAAAGCGGGTGTGAAGACCGTGACCAGCGTCGTCCTGCGCTGGAACCCCCAATTCCAGACCGTGCGCGCCCTTCTGGACGACGGCAAGCTGGGCAAGCTGCTCTACGCCGAGGCGGATTATTGGCATCCGATCATCAAGGCATATCCCGGCTATCCATACTACGTGAAGAAGATCTCGGGTGGCAGCAGCTTCACCGTGGCCGGAATCCACGCGGCAGACATTTTGCGCTGGCTGGCTGGTGAAGTGGAAGAAGTGGCCGCCTTCAGCGCCGGGCCAATCGCCAATCCCGACTTCGAGTATCCGCCGCTCACCGTGGCGGCGCTGCGCTTCGCCAACGGCGCCATCGGCAAGCTGTCCAGCATGATCGAAGGGGAAACACCCTATATTTTCAACACTCAGATCTTCGGCACCGAGATGTCGATTCGCAACAACGCGGTGCACTCATCCAAATGGTATCCCGGAGCGCTGGGCTACTGGAAATTCCCCACCATCGAGCCGGACAGCGGGGAGGTTTCCCATCATCCCTTCAAGACCGAGATCGAGCACTTCATGGAGTGCATCGAGAACAACGTCGAATCGCATGCGTCGGTTCACGACACGTATAAAACCATGGCGCTATGCTTCGCCATTGACGAATCGGCGGCCAAAGGTGGGCAGCCCGTCAAGGTGAAATACTAAAACGGTTCGTCTTCGGGACGCGGTCGAAGAACACCAACCCCGATGCGAATACCCAACACGGCAAAGCACATCTGTGGTTGGGGCAGTAGTAAAAAAGCATAATCTCATACAATGAAACGCGAAAGGAGGGCAGAAAAGTGTTTGACAAAAAGATGAAGCGCCGCGATTTCCTTCGATCGGCAGTGGCAGTTGGCGCCGGGAGCGTGTTAGGGGCGGGATTGGTATCTCAGACCGCGCCGGCGCAGGCTGCGGCGGTGACGGAAATGCCCAGCACCGCGCCATCCCACTTCCAGGAGAAGGAGGATATCCGCGCCGTAGGCATCTTCCCGCTGAGCGGTTTCATCGCCGCGGATGGCATCGAGATGCGCAACGGCACCGTGATGGGCATCGACGAGATCAACGAGCTGACGGGCAACAACTTGGCAGGTCACAAGATTCAATACATTGAGATCGACAACATCGACTCAGTGGGCGATCAGGTGACCACCGCATTCCAGCGTGCTATTGAGGTGGAGAAAGCAGATGTGATTTTCTCCGGCTATCATTTGACCTCCGCGCCGGAGTTTGACATCTGCGCCGATGCCGGGGTGCTCTACTACAATAATAACACTCAGAAGGCCTGGACAGACCGCTATCAGAGCAACCCGGAGCGCTACTGGTCCATCTTCCAGACTGACCCGAACGATGAGTGGTACGGTGGTGGCTTTGCGCGCTTCTTGAACGAGATCGTCGAGAAAGGGCTATACCAGCCCGAGAAGAAGACAGCCGCCATCCTGCGCGGCGATGACACCTACGACACCTTCATCGCGACCACCTTCGAGGCGCAGATCAAGGAGTTCGGCTGGGAGATCACGCTGAATCAGTCCTTCACAGTGGGGCAGGTGTCCGACTGGGGTCCTCTATTGGCCCAGGTATATGACAATCCGCCTGGCATTCTCTTCACTACCACCTACAATCCGGCCGACAACGCGGCGATGATCAAGCAGTGGGTGAACAACCCGCTCAACTGCATCGTCTACCAGCAATATGGGCCATCGGTGCCGGAGTACTTCGAGCTGGCGGGTGAGGCTTCCAACGGCGTCCTCTGGGCTACGGTGTTGGGCTACCTGCCGGATGCCATCGGCAAGGACTGGTTCGCGCGCTATGAGGCCAAGTTCGGCGCCAAGCCGGGCTTTGCCAACGCACCAGGTGACTATGATTCGGTCTGGGTGTGGGCCAAGGCAGTGGCGTTGGCCGGCGACCCGCGCGACTACAAGAAAGTCGCCAAGATGACCGAGCTGGGCATCCACCGCGGCGTGACGGGCAGCATCTCCTTCGAGAATCATGGTTCACGCTGCTACCCGTGGCAGACGCCCGACTCGTCGCTCGGCCAGGCGCATACTATCTATCAGTGCTGGGACCTGGAGCATCATCTGGTCTTCCCGCCGCCCTACACGCAGGCAGAATTCCGGTTGCCGCCCTGGTTCTCATAAACGAGGCGGAGCAGGACACCAGATACGCGCGATCTGCAGGCCGGGCGTTCCTGGCAGGCCGGGCGCCCGGCCCTTTCGATTGTACATGTGCCATAGGTGCTGGCGATATAAATTTGACATAATCCCTTGCGAGGGTAGGTCTTAGTGGTCTTATCAATTTCGTGTGTTTTGAATACCTCGCTACAAAAGGGTGCTCCTTGTGTACTGCTACGCAAGACAGGTGTACTATGAGCGTCATCTTTGAGTGTGAGAAGGTAACCAAAGCTTACGGTGGTTTGCTGGCGGTCAAGGACCTCTCTTTCAGCGTGGAGGAGGGCGAAATCTACGCCATTGCGGGGCCTAACGGCGCGGGCAAGACCACCCTTTTCGACACTATCTCGGGTGTTTCCCCTGTGACCCACGGCAAAATCTGCTTCTACGGCCAGGAGATCCAACGGCTTCGTGCGGACGACATCTGCCGTCTGGGAATTGCGCGCACTTTTCAGACGACGGTCAGCTTCGACACCCAAACGGTGCTGACGAATGTGCTGGTCGGCGCTACAATGGGGCGGCCCGGCACCGGCAAGATCACCTTGGAGTTCGACCACGATTCCGTTCAAACGGCTTTGGATATCCTGGACTTCTGCGGTCTGCTGGGCAAGCAGGATTGGCGTGCCTCGCTCCTTTCCGTCTCAGAGCGCAAGAAATTAATGTTGGCCACAGCGTTGGCAACTAAGCCCAAGCTGCTCTTGCTGGACGAGCCGGTGGGAGGGCTGAACCGCCAGGAACGCAGTGATATGATCGAATTTGTGCGCAAGGTCAACCAGCTGGGCATTACGGTGCTGGTGATCGAACACATTATGAAGGCGGTGCAGGCGCTGGCCAATCGGATGCTGGTGCTGCACCACGGCGAGAAGATCGCCGAGGGAGTCCCTAGTGACGTCCTGCGCGACGAGCGGGTCATCGAAGTGTATCTGGGCGGCAAGCACCGTGAGAAGGTCTCGGGCAACGGGGGAGGTGGTCACTGATGTTGAAAATAACCGACTTGGAGGCAGGTTACGGCGGCTCTATAGTGCTCCATAGGGTCTCGTTGGAGGTCAGGGATGGCGAGGCTGTGGTGATCCTTGGCCCTAATGGGCACGGCAAAACCACCCTGCTGCGCACGATTTCTGGCCTGATCCGTCCGAGCGCCGGGCGGATCGAGTTCGATGGCAAAGTGCTTTCGGATATGCCACCCGCCGAGATCGTAGCGGCAGGTGTGGTGCACATCCCGCAAGGCGATCTGCCCTTCCCGGAGCTCACTGTGTTAGAGAATCTGCTGATGGGAGCGTATCTGCCGGATGCCTGGAAACAGCGCAAGCAGAAGCTGGAGCAGGTTTATGAGCTGTTTCCAGTGCTGCGCGAACGCTCCAATCAGCTGGCGCGCAGTCTGTCGGGAGGGGAGCGCCGCATGCTGGCACTGGGGCGCGGTCTGATGTCCAATGCCAAGCTGCTCATGGTGGACGAACCTTCGCTGGGCTTGGCACCTTTCCTGATCGAGGAAGTATATCGCAAAATCCACGACATCAATAAGAGTGGCCTCTCAGTTCTGCTGGCAGACGAAAATGCCGATCACATCGCCGGGTTTGCCGATCGCGTTTACCTGTTAGAGATGGGCAGCATCGTGGGTGAGGGAACCGCTGAAGAAATGCTCAGGAACGAAGCGTTGTTAGCTGCCTATTTAGGCTGAGATTTACACCCGATTCACATTGGCGGCGAAAGGGAAAAGGGCTCTATGGAGAAACTGATACAGGCCATTTATGGTGGGATTGTCTACGGCTCCATCTTTGGGATGATGGCGCTGGGACTCACCCTGATCTGGGGAGCATTGCGCATGTTGAACCTGGCGC
>JASFBB010000314.1:0-5169 GCA_036172345.1 Anaerolineae bacterium | reverse complement strand
CAGGTGATTAAGCGTCCGCTGAACACCGAGAAGAGCACGCTTATGGCGGAGATGAATCAATACATTTTTGAGGTGGACCCACGGGCGAACAAGGTGCAGGTCCGCGAGGCGGTCGAACAGGTGTTCAAGGTGGATGTGGCGAAAGTGCGTGTCATTAATATGCCACCACGCTTTGGCCGTTGGGGGCGCAAGCGGGTCAAACGCAGTCCCGCTTGGAAGAAAGCCATCGTGACGGTGGCTCCAGGACAAAAAATCGAGATATTCGAAGGTGTCTGATGCGACAGATTAGGGGAGTGAAGAGACAGTAGGCGACAAGGTGGAGGACCGCTATGCCTATTCGAAGTTATAAGCCGACCTCGCCTGGCCGGCGAGGGATGACGGTTTCGACATTCGAGGAAATCACCAAGCTGAAACCAGAACGGCGGTTGGTCACGCGCCTTAAGGTGCACGCCGGACGCAACTCTGCCGGGAAGATCACCGTGCGTCACCGCGGAGGCGGGCACAAGCGGTTGTATCGCGTGATCGATTTCAAGCGCGACAAGTTAGGTGTGCCGGCACGGGTGGTTAGCATCGAGTATGATCCCAACCGATCGGCGCGCATCGCACTGCTATCCTACGCAGACGGCGAAAAGCGCTATATCATTGCTCCGCTGGGTCTGATGGTGGGGGATGTGCTGACCTCAGGGCCAGATGCGGAGATAAAAGTGGGCAATGCATTGCCCATCCAGCGCATTCCATTGGGTACGTTGATCCACAACATCGAGCTCCAGCCAGGGCGAGGCGGTCAGCTCGCGCGCTCGGCGGGCACCTCGGCGCAGATCATTGCTAAGGAAGGCGCCTATGCTCAGGTGCGACTTCCAAGTGGTGAAGTGCGTCTGATCAGCCAGCGTTGCATGGCCACGATCGGTCAGGTGGGCAATGTGGAGCACAGCCATATCTCGCTGGGCAAGGCGGGGCGCAGTCGTTGGTTGGGGCGCCGGCCAACGGTGCGTGGCTCCGCTATGGACCCAGCTTCACATCCACACGGTGGTGGTGAAGGACGGGCGCCGGTTGGTATGCCCGGTCCGAAGACCCCGTGGGGTAAGCCAGCATTGGGATATAAGACGCGACGTACCAAGCGCACGGATAAATTCATTGTCCATCGGCGTGAGAAGAAGCGGAGGTAGTAACAGTGACGCGTTCGGCGAAGAAGGGACCGTGGGTGGATCCTAAGCTATTGAAAAAAATCCAAGCGTTAAATGCTGCCGGTGAAAAGCGGGTGATCAAGACCTGGGCACGCGATAGCACCATTTCTCCTGAGATGGTGGGGCATACGATTGCGGTACACAACGGAAGGCAGCACGTGCCGATCTACATTCAGGAGAGCATGGTTAACCACAAGTTGGGTGAGTTCGCCGTAACTCGTTTCTTCCGTGGGCACGTGGTGAAGGAAAAGGGGTCTCGGGTGCGCTAGTGGTTGAAGAAAGGATAAGATCATATGGCTGATATCCGGTTCCAGGTGCGTGCAGAGAGCAAATATGTGCCTGGGTCACCCATCAAGGCCAGACGCATTGTTAATCTGGTGCGCGGGATGCGGGCGACGAAGGCGCTGGAGATGTTGCGTCTGATGCCTCACGCAGCCGCAGTACCCGTTGCGAAGACGATCAAGAGCGCCATAGCGAACGCTGAGGAGAACTATGGTCTCGCTGCGGAGGATTTGGTGATCGCTGAGATCGTGGCTAACCCGGGCCCTATGCGCGCGTGGCGTCGCTTCGGCGCTCGCGGGCGGTTCAAACCAATCCGCAAGCGCACTTCGCATATCCGAGTCGTGCTACAAGAGGTGGAAGAGCAGTAGCATTTGCGAGGTTACTGTGTTTGCAAAGGTGGCGTACACCAGGATTAAGGAGGTTTACTTTGGGACGTAAAGCACATCCCATAGGGCTTCGGTTGGGCATCATCAAAGATCATCGGGCGCATTGGTATGCGGAAGGCGCTGAGTACACCGATCTCCTGAAAGAGGATTTGATGATCCGCGATCTCCTGAGAAGGAATAACGAGCGCGGCAGCGTATCCGCAGTGGACATCGAACGGCTTCCGGCGGCAAAGCAGATCTCGGTGCGCATTTGGACGGCGAAACCGGGCATCATCATCGGTCGGAAGGGTGCCAATGTGAACCAGATGCGCAAAGGGCTGGAGGATTTGACCGGCAAGAAGGTGCATATAGACGTACAGGAGATTGAGGAACCCGATCTCGATGCCTATCTGGTTGCCGACTCCATCGCGCAGCAAATTGAGCGTCGCATCTCGCACAAACGGGCGATGAAACAGGCAATACGGCGCGCCATACGTGCTGGAGCACAGGGCATAATGATTACGTGCGCGGGTCGTTTGGCCAATGCTGAGATGGCGCGCCTCGAGACGCAACGCGAAGGTCGTGTACCGCGTCACACATTGCGGGCGGACATCGATTATGCGCGTGCTGAGGCGCTCACAACTTTTGGGCGTATTGGGGTGAAAGTGTGGATTTACAAGAGCGACGTGGTTCCCAAGCCTCGTGAAGAAATGGCGCTGGAATACTAGGCCTGAGGGAGAGTGCCATTATGTTGATGCCGAAGCGTGTCAAATATCGTAAACAAATGCGAGGTCGGTTGAAGGGCAAAGCCACCCGAGGCGCCGAAGTGTCCTTCGGTGAGTTCGGATTGCAGGCACTTGAGCCCTGCTGGATGACAAGCCGTCAGATCGAAGCGGCGCGGCGTGCCATTGTGCGTTATGTGCGTCGTGGCGGCAAGGTGTGGATTCGCATCTTTCCCGATAAGCCGGTGACGGCCAAGCCAGCGGAGACGCGTATGGGTAGCGGTAAGGGTAACGTAGATCATTGGGTAGCTGTGGTGAAACCAGGCCATGTCCTCTTCGAGATCAGCGGCGTTTCCGAGGAAGCGGCGCGTGAGGCGATGCGTCTCGCGGCGCACAAGCTGCCGATCAAGACCCAGTTTGTGGCACGCCATGGTCTGGAGGAGGCATAGCAATGCGCCCTCAGGAGATACGTGCGTTGTCCGACGTGGAGCTGCAGGCACGTCTGCGCAGTGTTCAGGAAGAACTGTTCAACCTGCGTTTTCAGATGGCGATCGGTCAGCTGGAGAACTACAATCGCCTGACCCAGCTGAAACGGGATATCGCCCGGCTGAAGACCGAGATGCGTATGCGTGAGCTGCGTGGACAGTCTGCTTGAGCATATGTTTCGGTGGATCATACGGTTAGTACGAGGTTAGGACATCCATGGTGAGAGAAAGACGAAAGATCTTGGTAGGGCGCGTCGTCAGCAATAAGATGGACAAGACCGTGGTGGTCAGCGTAGAAAGCCTGAAGCGCCATCCGCTGTACGGGAAAGTTATACGACGACGTAAGCGCTACAAGGCGCACGATGAGAACAATGCCTGTCAGATCGGTGATCTGGTGCGCATGATTGAGTCGCGGCCGCTTAGTAAGGAAAAGCGCTGGGTGGTCACCGAAATCTTGGAGCGGGCTAGTCTCTGACACCGGCAGCAGCCCTTTAGGCGCACCTGGTGCGCACGAGGGTGGCTGTTCAGTTGGGAGAGGCCACGTTGCGATACACATCGGTTGAGGAGTCTTGTCTATGATCCAGCAAGAGAGTCGGCTTAAGGTGGCAGACAATACCGGAGCTAAGGAGATCCTGTGTATCCGGGTTATGGGTGGTTCCAAGAGACGATACGCTACTGTGGGGGATATTATCATCGCTACGGTCAAGCAGGCTACCCCTCAGGGATCGGTCAAGAAAGGCGAGATCGTGCGGGCAGTGGTGGTGCGCACAGCTAAGGAGTATGGGCGCAGTGACGGCTCTTATATTCGATTCGATGATAATGCCGCTGTGATATTGGATCCCACCACCCGCAATCCTAAGGGCACCCGCATCTTCGGGCCGGTGGCGCGCGAGCTGCGTGAAAAGGGTTTTATGAAGATCGTGTCGCTAGCTCCTGAGGTGCTGTGAGCTATTGGTGTTCCAACCGGGGGAGCTGGGGGTGAGAGGAGTTGTGCAAATATGATGAAAATTAAAGCAGGAGACACGGTTGAGATCATCTCGGGAGACGAGCGTGGTCAGCGGGGCACGGTGCGCCAAGTGTTACGCGGGTGGAAGGTCGACCGGTTTCGTCGCCGTATCGCTCGAGATCCCAATAAGGATCGGGTGATCGTCGGAGGCCATAACATTATCAAGAAACATCAACGGCGGGTGAGTCAGACACGCACCCAGACGGGTATTATCGAGCGCGAAGCCCCGTTGGCAATTTCCAAGGTGGCGTTGATTTGCCCACAGTGTAATGAGCGCACGCGTGTCGGTTTTGCCTTCGTTGATGGCCGCAAGATGCGGAGATGTAAAAAGTGCGGTGAGACGTTTAATTGATGGTGGCGAGGGCGTGCTATGCCAGGAATACCTGTACCTAGATTGAAGGAACGTTACCAAAAAGAGGTCGTGCCAGCTTTGATGAAGGAGTTCGGCTATCAGAATGTGATGCAAGTGCCACGGATTGAAAAGGTGGTTATCAACGTAGGCGCTGGTGAGGCATTGCAAAACGTCAAAGCGCTGGATGCCATCTCTCAGGACCTTATGGTTATCACGGGGCAGAAGCCGATCATCACGCGAGCGAAGAAATCTATCGCGGCTTTCAAATTGCGGGCTGGCAACCCGATTGGGGTCAAAGTGACTCTGCGCGGCCGGCGCATGTACGATTTTCTTGATCGCCTGATGAACATCGCCTTGGCACGCCAGCGCGACTTCCAAGGCGTGTCGCCAGATAAGTTCGATGGACGGGGCAATTATTCTATCGGATTGACCGAGCAGCTGGTCTGGCCCGAGATCGTTTACGACAAGATCGATAAAGTTCGCGGTATGTCCATCACCATCGTCACCACTGCCCAGAGTGATGAAGAAGCGCGTCGTTTGCTGGCGCTTCTGGGGATGCCTTTCAAGAGGAGATAGCTGTGGCCAAGAAGTGCATGATGATCCGAGAGACCAGACGCAAATACGCGGTGCGGGTGCGCAATCGCTGTTCGCGCTGCGGGCGGCCGCGTGGATATATGCGACGCTTTGGGTTGTGCCGCATTTGTTTCCGCGAATTGGCGAATGAAGGGGTTATCCCTGGTGTCATCAAATCTAGCTGGTAGATGTGAGCAGGA
>JASFBB010000313.1:0-3493 GCA_036172345.1 Anaerolineae bacterium | reverse complement strand
ATGATCAATTGCGAATCCCTGCGCATATGGGTTCAGCTCGCCTACACCACGCATCCCATTATCCAAGCAACGACGCAGCTCATCGTGTGCCTGAGCACCTGCCATCGGCTGCACGACAACGAAGGCGACTACACGCTCAGGCCAACGGCGTGTGAGCGCCAACAATTGATCGTTATGCTCCACACATGCCTCGTGGGTATACCGATACTGGCTTTGAACCACCACATAATCGACACCCGCGGTATCCATATCCTGCAGCATGCGCTCAGCGGACACCCAGCCCTGCAAGGAGCGGGCGCCTGCAGGAGGTCGAAGCAGCAATCCCCAGTAAGGCTCCCGGCGACATAATGCATCAAGCTCTTCCGATGTCATGGGGGGCATATAGTGCACATGGGCATCAACATGTAGCATGTGAAAAGAATCTCCTCAGAAAAGCGGCAAATTGATGGTTTGCTTTCCCCATTGCCATTGTACCCTGCCCACTCCGGCACCGCAACCCGTCTCAAAAGATGAAAGGCTTTTTGGACATGTACACTCTGCCATGCTATTATAAAAGGTCAAAACTTAGAAGAGCTCACGCAAATTCCCTGAGGTAGAGAACTTTGCAATGTGGGTGTTGATGCGGTCTGCTGCATAGTACAAAAAGTGGTGAATGAA
This sequence comes from Anaerolineae bacterium, assembly GCA_036172345.1. GTDB lineage: Bacteria > Chloroflexota > Anaerolineae > 4572-78 > NAK82 > NAK82. The sequence continues at coordinate 2,836 of JASFBB010000313.1, read as the reverse complement.
TGAACGATGGGCGAAGAGAAAAAGCTGATCGTGCGTGGAGCACGTGCTCATAACCTGAAAAACATCACTGTCGAACTGCCGCGTGACCGGCTGATCGTCATCACCGGCCTGTCAGGCAGCGGCAAATCGAGCCTGGCATTCGATACCATCTACGCCGAGGGACAACGCCGTTACGTGGAATCCCTTTCTTCGTATGCGCGTCAATTCCTCGGTCAAATGGACAAGCCCGATGTGGACCAAATCGAAGGTCTCAGCCCAGCCATCTCGATTGACCAGCGCGGCGCCAGCCAGAATCCGCGTTCCACCGTGGGCACCACCACCGAGGTATATGACTATCTACGCCTGCTCTATGCCCGCATCGGCCAGCCGCACTGCCCTCAATGCGGCCGCGAGGTCAATCAGCAATCCGCACAGCAGATCGTGGACGCCCTACTTGCCAAGCCCTCTGGCACGCGCTTGATGATCCTCGCTCCCCTAATCAAAGATCGCAAAGGTGAACACAAAGCGGTCTTCGAGGATATCCGCAAACGTGGCTACGTGCGTGTGCGCGTGGACGGCCAGGTGCGCGATGTAGATGAGGAAATCGAGCTGGAACGCTATAAAGCGCACACCATTGAAGCGATTGTGGACCGCCTGGTCATCCGCCACGAAGGCGATGAGGGTGAGCCCACCGATATAACACGCCTGACCGATTCCGTGGAAACCGCGCTGAAGCTGGGCAATGGGGTGCTTATCGTCACGGACGTGACCGACCCAGAGCACCCTGTTGATCAACTCTTCAGCGAACGCTTTGCATGCGTCTATTGCGGCATCAACTTGCCGGAAATCGAGCCGCGCACTTTCAGCTTCAACAGCCCTCACGGCGCATGTCCGGCCTGCAGCGGTCTGGGAGTCAAGATGGAAATTGACCCCGACCTTGTATTTGCCAATCCCAATCTGTCCCTCGAACAGGGGGCAGTGCTTCCATGGGCACGCCGTGAACATGGCGCCGTGTATGACGGTTACTACCAGCAATTGCTGCGCGCAGCGGCCAAGCACTACGGCATCCCCACCGACGTGCCGGTGAAGAACCTCTCCCCGCGCCAACGTGACATCATCCTCTATGGAGGTAAACCTGGTGAACGCATCCGGCTGCGCTGGTACAACCAGGATGGCATGGAACGGGTCTATGAAACCACCTTTGAGGGTGTCATCCCCAACCTGCAGCGCCGTTACAAAGAAAGCGCCAGCGAATATGTGCGCAGTGAGATCGAGAGTTACATGTCAGCGCGTCCATGCCCTGTATGTCAGGGCAAACGGCTGCGCCCCGAGGCGCTAGCGGTGACCATCACCGGCCTCTCGATCGACCAGGTGACGGCAATGTCCGTCGCTGAAGCACTGGAATGGGTACGTTGGCTGCGCGGCGAGGGACGTCCCTCACCGCTCACCGAGCGCCAGCAGGCGATCGCGCATCAGGTGCTCAAAGAGATCTACAACCGGCTCAATTTCATGGTGAGCGTGGGACTCGATTACCTGACGCTTGATCGTGCTACCGGCACACTTTCCGGAGGCGAAGCACAACGCATCCGCCTGGCCACGCAAATCGGTTCGCAGCTGATGGGTTGCCTGTATATATTGGACGAACCCTCCATCGGCCTTCATCAGCGTGACAACGCACGTTTGCTGGCAACGTTGAAGCAGCTGCGGGATCTGGGCAATACCGTGCTGGTGGTCGAACACGATGAGGAAACCATCCGCAACGCGGACTGGGTGCTTGACATGGGTCCTGGCGCCGGCGAACATGGCGGTTACGTGGTGTGCTCGGCCCCACTCCCCGAATTTCTACAATGTCAGGAATCGCTGACAGCGCAGTACTTGCGCGGCGAACGATACATCCCTATGCCGGCCAAGCGTCAGTCCGGCAATGGCCAGCACCTGATCGTGCGTGGCGCGCGCGAAAATAATCTGAAGAACATCGATGTCGCCTTCCCGCTCGGCAAGTTCATCTGCGTTACCGGCGTGAGCGGCAGCGGCAAGAGCACTTTGGTGATCGAGGTGCTTTACAAGCGCCTGGCCCAACACTTCTACCAGGCCAAGGAACGCCCCGGCGCTCACGACAGCATCGAAGGCCTAGAAGCGATCGACAAGGTGATTGACATCGACCAATCTCCCATCGGGCGCACGCCGCGCAGCAATCCCGCCACCTATACCAACGTCTTCACCCCGATCCGCGATCTCTTCGCCTCGTTACCTGAGGCCAAGATACGCGGTTACAACCCGGGACGTTTCAGCTTCAATGTGCGTGGGGGACGCTGCGAAGCATGCCAGGGCGACGGGATCATCCGCATCGAAATGCAATTCCTGCCCGATGTGTATGTCCCCTGCGAAGTATGCCACGGTCTGCGCTACAACCGTGAGACATTGCAAATCCGCTATAAGGGCAAGAACATCGCGGAAGTGCTCGACATGACGGTCGAAGAAGCGCTCGAATTCTTCGCCAACATCCCGGTCATCCGCAACAAACTGCAGACCCTGTACGATGTCGGCCTGGGCTACATCCGCCTGGGCCAGCCGGCGACCACCCTTTCCGGCGGTGAAGCGCAGCGCGTCAAACTGAGTCGCGAGCTGAGCCGCCGATCCACAGGCCGTACGCTTTATATCCTCGATGAACCCACCACTGGGCTGCACTTCGCCGATATCGAAAAACTGCTGTCCGTGTTGATGCGCCTGGTGAGCAGCGGGAACACGGTTATTGTCATCGAACACAATCTCGACGTGATCAAATGTGCCGACTGGATCATCGACCTGGGACCAGAAGGTGGTGACCGCGGCGGTTATGTCGTGGCCGCCGGAACAC
>JASFBB010000312.1:0-1843 GCA_036172345.1 Anaerolineae bacterium | reverse complement strand
ATAACGGTCACGCGGTACACCTGGTGGGCACCCATCTGGACACCGATATCATCGAAGAAGTCCATGAAACTCGTTTTCACCCCCGTCTGCGCACCTACCTGCCGCAGAGTGTGCAGCCATACACCCATGATCGGCTGGGTGAGGCGCTTCAGGGGGCCGATTTGGTGGTGTTGGGTGTCAATTCGCTGGGCGTTGACTGGGCTGCGCGCACGCTGGGGCCGTTGCTCAACCCGTCAGTTCCTGTTGTTATGTTAACCAAGGGGCTGGCCGGTGACGGCACCCAGTTACATATTCTGCCCGAAGTGCTGCGTCGTGGATTGCCCGAACGCCACCAGGACAGAGTGCAGCTGATGGCCATCGGTGGTCCCTCAATCGCGGGTGAGCTGGCAGCGCGTCGGCATACCTGCATCGTGCTCACCGGCTATGATGCTCCTCTGTTGGATCGGATTGCAGCGATGTTGCGGACGTCCTATTATCACGTATGGACCAGCACCGATGTGGTGGGTGTCGAAGTCAGCGTGGCGATGAAGAACCTCTACGCATTGGCGGTGGGATTGGTCGGCGGACTCCTGGAGAAGGAGGGTGTGGCAGATAGCGGCGCCGTGATGTATAACCTGGCCGCGGCTTTGTTCGCCCAAGGATTGACCGAAATCCATTATATGGTGAAGCGGATGGGAGGCCAGGAACGCAGCATCTACACGCTGCCCGGAGCAGGCGATCTCTATGTGACCAGCCAAGGAGGGCGTAACAGCCGCATGGGACGCTACCTCGGGCTGGGTATCCCCTACAGCCGTGCCAAAGCGGAATATATGCCGGAGGAAACCATCGAAGGAGCTGAGCTGGCGCGCGCTATTGGTCCCACCGTTGAGGCTATGATTGCACGTGGTGATCTGGACGGCGCCCGACTTCCCCTGCTGCGCACGATGGTTTCCATTGTGTGCTATGACGGGCCACCCGAAATCCCATGGGATTCGTTCTTCAAGGCAGATTAGGTCACTTCGAGGCGTGCCAACGCTGCAGACCCCATGCGAGAGAGCTAAGCGCCAGGGTACAGATGGCAGCAGCTGTTATGCCGCTTGCCAGCAGTCCTCCCATTGGCCAAACGATGCCCCCTAGCAATGCACCGAGGGTGCGCCCTGCCCCCGCAGCAGATAGATTGAGCGACATCATCGTCCCACGCGCGTCTGGCATCACCTCGGTGAAGAGGGACATAGCACTCACGATGCTGAACTCGAAGCTCAAGAAGATGAGAAACAGCCCGCTCAGTGCCAATGGCAATGTGGCAGATGCAAGTGGCAGTGTAGCGTAGCTCATCACGGCCAAAGCAGTGCCGACGATAGCAGCGCGGGATAATCCGATCCGGTCCGAAACTGTAGCGACCAGCCCTTCTGCCAGGAGCTCGGCGACTCCAATGATGATTGTCGCACTACCCAACACCACCACTGTCAGTGCAAATTCTGTTTCCAGCCAGCTGGCATACACGACAAAGATACAGTCATTGGCAGCACAGGTGAGGAGTGTAAAGCTCAGAAGACTCCACGTCGCCGGTTGTTGTCTCAGCGATTGCCACGCATCTCGTTGCACGGCCCACCATCGCCCGTTGCGACCTCTCAATGAGACCGAAGGGACCACCCATGCTATGAAGAACCCGCTGAGCAGAGCCAACACGCCCAGGGCGACGAAAGGCGACTGCCAACCTGCACGGTCGATCAGGATGCCGGCGAGCGGGATGCCTAGCAAAGTGCTGCCGGCCCAAGATGTCTCGATCATCCCAATGGCAAGGCCACGCTTCTGGTATGGGACGTACTCTCCTGCATACGCTTGGATGGCAGGGTCAAACAAG
>JASFBB010000311.1:0-4422 GCA_036172345.1 Anaerolineae bacterium | reverse complement strand
CTCTCCCTCGACGACCGCTTGGGTGCCGTAGTCCTTCACCTCGCGCCGCGGATAAATGAACGGCACGTTCATCTCCAGCGCCACGGCGGTGACGATGGGCAGCGCGGCATAGGGCACCCCTGCCAGGCGATCGAACGTCAGGCCGCGCAGGATGGTGGCATATGCCTGTGCAACGCGCCGCAGGATAGCGGGATGGGCAGCCAGACGGCGCAGATCGAGGTAGATGGGCGAGGTGATGCCCGACTTCAGCACGAACGAGCCGAAACGCACACATTGCGAGGCGATCAGGTCCTGTGCCAGCTGCGCGAGCGCATAGCGACGGGCACGCGTCGCACCCGATGCGGCGGCGTGTTGGCGCACCCGTGCCACAATGGCGCGCATCGTGTCGCGCAGCTGTTGCGCCGCGGCAGCTGGGTCGGGCGCCTGGGCGATGGCGCGTGAGACGTTGACCAGCACGCCCAGGCCGTCGGGGCGCAGACCCGCTTCCAACGCCGCTTCCAAGTCACCCCCCTGTGCGCCGACGCCGGGCACCAGCAGCCACATATCGGGCGCCGCCATGCGCACGCGCGCCAGCGCCGCCACATCGGTCGCGCCGACCACCAGGCCGACGTTGGAGTAGCGGCTCCACCCCTGCGCGCGTTGCGCCACCGCCTCGTAGAGCCGCCGCCCGCCCACGTCCAGCGTCTGGAACTCGTCAGCGCCGCGGTTGGAAGTCTTGCACAAGATGAAGGCGCCGCGTTCCGGCCGCTCCAGGAAGGGGGCAAGCGCCTCACCGCCCAGATAGGGGTTAAGCGTCACCGCATGCGCGCCATAGAGGTCAAACGCCGCTTCGGCGTAGGCGTGGGCCGTATCGGCGATGTCACCGCGCTTGCCGTCCAGGATCACCGGGATGTCAGCGGGCACGGTGCGGACCACGCGGCACAAAGCGTTCATCCCCGCGGCGCCATGGCGCTCGAAGAAGGCGCTGTTCACCTTGAAGGCACAGGTATAGGGCGCCGTCGCCCCGATCAGGCGCTGGCACTCCGCCAGCAGCGCCTCGGCCGTGTCGGCGCGCGGGTCCAGCCCCACGCACAGCAGCGAGTCGACCGCGCGGGCGCGTCGCTCCAACCAGCTGAAGAAGGGAAGCCCGTTCATGCTTTGCCCAACACCATGGCCAACAACGCCATGCGCACGTACAGCCCGTACTCCACCTGGCGGAAGTAGGCGGCGCGCGGGTCGAGGTCGACATCCAGCGCGATCTCGTTCACCCGCGGCAGAGGGTGCATCAGGATCATCGCCGGTTTGGCGCACTTCATCGTTTCGGGGGTGATGACGTAGGCATCCTTGACCTGTTCGTACTCGTCCAGGTTCTCGAAGCGCTCCTTTTGCACGCGCGTCACATAGAGCACATCCGTCTCGGCGAGCACGTCGTCCAGCTCGGTGTACTCGCGCTGGATGATGCCCTGGCGCTCCAGCTCCGCGACGATCTCGTGCGGCATGCGCAGGATTTCCGGCGAGACGTAGTTGATGCGCGCGCCGTAGAGCGCCAGCAGGCGCGCCAGCGAGTGCACCGTGCGCCCGTATTTCAGATCGCCCAGCATGGTGACGGTCAGGCCCTCCAGCCGCCCCAGCTCCTCACGGATGGTGAAGAGGTCGAGCAGCGCCTGGGTGGGGTGTTCGCCGGTGCCGTCGCCTGCGTTGATGATCGGTTTGCGCGCGTAACGGGCGGCCAGCGCCGCGGCGCCCGTCTCGGGATGGCGCAACACGATCACGTCGGAGTAGGCTTCCAGCGTGCGCACCGTGTCGGGCAGCGATTCGCCCTTCGCCACCGAGGAGTAGCGCACCTCGTTGATGGGGATGACGCTGCCACCCAGCCGTTCCATCGCCGCGGTGAAGGATGAGGATGTGCGCGTGGACGGCTCGTAGAACAGGTTGGCGAGGATTTTGCCCTTGAGCAGGTCGAAGGTGCCGACACGCTCGACCATGGTGCGCATTTCGTCAGCGACGGCGAAGATGTACTCCAGGTCGGTGCGCGCAAACTGGGAGACCGATAGGATATGTTTGCCATAGAAACGGGCATCGCGTCGCTCTCCCAAAGGGAGATGGGCTGCCGTGGCACGTCGCCGGTTAAAAGGGTATCTGTTCATCTCTCGCTATACTCCTCTCCGGATGCGTTTGATTTTGTGTTTGCCAATGCCCGCACATCCCGGCCGCTGCCGGGCGGGGCGAGCACGCTTCCATCCTCATAGGCGAGCTGCCCGCGCAGGACGACGCGGGTGACGCGCCCGCGCAGGCGTCGCCCCTCGAAGGGGCTCCAGCGCGCGCGGGTGTGCAGCGCCACACCGCGCACCACCCATTCCGCCTCGGGGTCCACCTCGATCCAAGTGTCAGGTTGTTCCGGCAGGTTGAAGATGCGCCGTGGGTTGTGCACCGTGCGCGCGAGCAGCTCGTCGAGGGTGAGCAGCCCTTCGTGCACCAGCGCCAGGTAGAGCGGCAGGGCAGTCTCCAGGCCGGGGAAGCCGGGCGGCGGGTTGGCGCCGTCCTTCTCCGCCACGGTGTGGGGTGCGTGGTCGGTGGCAAAGCAATCGATGACCGCCAAGTGGGCGCGCAGAGCGGCGCGATCGCGCGCATCCGCCAGGCGGGGGCGCACCTCGCTGCGTCCCGCGCCGATGGTGGCCGCGTCGGCGGCAGTGAGGAAGAGATGATGCGGCGTCGCCTCGCAGGTGATCGCCAGCCCCTTGTCGCGCGCGCGGCGGATCAGGTCGATCTCTTCGGCGCGGCTGACGTGGCAGATGTGCAGACGCGCGCCGGTCAGCTGCGCCACCAGGATGGCAGCCGCCATGCTCCTGCCCTCGGCGTGGACAAGCAGAGGGCGTTCGCGCGGCCAGCGCTCGGCGTGCTGGATGAGTGCCTCGAGCGTGTCGAGGCGCAGCGGGCCGAAGGTCTGGTCGAGGTAGCACTTCAGCCCGACCACGTGATCGGCCAGCGTCGCGGCAGTGGGGAGGTTCTCGACGCCGGCGCCGAGGTAGAGGCCGTAATCGCAGCGTGCCTTGGCGCGCGCGGCGGCCTGTTTGGCCTGCAGCGTGGTGGCGTCGGTGATGGGCGGCTGGTTGTTGGGCATGTCAAGGATGCAGGTGAAGCCCCCCGCCAGCGCCGCGGCGCTGCCTGTGTCGAAATCCTCTTTGTAGGTGGTGCCGGGCTCGCGCAGGTGCACGTGCGGGTCGATCAAGCCGGGCAGACGAATGGTCGTCATCAGGCGTTCCTCCCCGTGAGCACAAAAAAAGAGCCGACCCCCCGTCGGCTCCATCGAACCATTACCCGAATGGCGACACACCGGTTCACTCCGGAAGCGCGCGTTGTCGTTCGCTCGCGTGTCCAGAATCCTGTTGCCATACCTCGCCTATGCGTTAGATCGGGGCGATTATATATTAGGAAGGTGAAGGATGTCAAAAACGGGGGTGGGATTGCCCCCTGCCTGCAGGATGGGCTGGGGCGGGGCGGCCGGCCTGTCGCCCCCTATGTCGGCTTGCATCCTCCACTGCCGCGCATAGAATCAACCTCGTCACAGCGCAGCTCACACGAGGCAAATCCGAATGGCCTACACCAACCTGGCGGAGTTCGTCGCCTATCTCGAACAGCGCGGCCACTTGCGGCGCATCCCCTTCGAGGTCAGCCCCGAGCTGGAGATCACCGCGTTCGTCGAGCGCGTCGTCAAGGGGCCACGCGAACACAACGTCGCTCTGATGTTCGAACGCGTCACCGGCGCAGAATTTCCGGTGCTGATCAACATCTTCGGGCACCCGCAGCGCATGGCGTGGGCGCTGGGCGTGGAACGCCTCGAAGACCTCACCGACAAGCTCGCCGCCCTGCTGGACATGCGCCTGCCCCAGGGCCTGGGCGATACGTTAGCGCGCGCCGGCCAGCTGCTGCAGGCGTTCCGCGCCGTCGGCTGGAAGCCCACCCTCGTCAAAAAGGCGCCCGTCCAGGAGGTGGTGCATACCGGCGACGCCGTCGACCTGACCGCGCTGCCCATCCTCAAGTGCTGGCCGGAGGACGGCGGGCGCTTCATCACCCTGCCCACGGTGATCACGCGCGACCCGCTCAGCGGCGCGCGCAACGTCGGCATGTACCGCCTGCAGGTACACGACCGGCGCACGCTTGGCATGCATTGGCAGCTGCACAAAGGCGGCGCGGAGCACGCGCGCACCGCGCAGGAAGTGGGCACGGAGCGCATCCCGGTGGCGGTCAGCCTGGGGGGCGATCCGGCGGTCATCTGGTGCGGCTCGGCGCCGCTGCCCCCTGGCATCGATGAGTTCCTGCTGGCTGGCTGGCTGCGCGGCAGGCCGGTGGAACTGGTGCCCTGCATCACCCAGCCGCTCGAAGTGCCTGCCCATGCCGAGTTCGTCATCGAGGGCTATGTCGTGCCGGGCGAGCTGGCGCCAG
>JASFBB010000310.1:0-3630 GCA_036172345.1 Anaerolineae bacterium | reverse complement strand
ATCGGTTTGGGTAATGGTGTCATCCCTGAGCTGCTCCAGGCAGTGGCCGAGGAGACCCAGGGCACTTACTATTTTGCGCCCTCGCCCAAGGATCTGGACAACATTTTTGATCAGATTCTGGCCAACATCTATGTGCGGCTGATCAAATGAGAGCCGGGTAGGACGTTGGGATTGACAGATGGATGTAGCTTAACCAGGACGAGGCCGACGCGCAATGCTTGGGCGAAGAGAACCCTTGATTTTTTCGCCGTACTGTGATATCATTATGGTAAACTTAGCGGCCATCAGTTCTCTTTGCAATGGAGGGAGGTAGTCCCATGCGACGCGGTGGTCTCTTGATTGTCCTCGGTTTGGTCTTAGCCATCGGTGCGGCGGCCATCATTTTGATGACCATGATGCAACAGCAGCCCCCACCACCCCAACCACCGCCTGGTGTGCCGGAGGCGCAACCGACCGGTGTACCGACACAAAAAGTGTGGGTTGCCTTACAGCCGATCCGGCGCGGTGGTGAGTTCGTTGAGGGCACGTTGGGGTTGCGCGATTGGCCGACCACCAATGTGCCGCCGGATGTCATCGGTGATGCCGCTGAAACAATCGGACGCGTAGCGGCCATTGACATTGTGCAAGGAATGCCCATCCTGCGCAGTATGTTGGCCGAAAAAGGGGCTGCCGGCCAAGCTGCTCTGCAGGTGCCCCCTGGTCGGGTAGCAGTGGCGTTCCCGATCGATGAGCAATCTAGCGTTGCTTATGCTATTCAGCCAGGCGACTACGTCGATGTGCTCATTATGGCGTCTTTCATCGACTTAGATCCAGAGTTTCAGACCAAGCGTCCCAATTACGTTCAGTTTTTCACCTCTCGGACGGACAAGGAAACAGGCGAAACCTCCTTTAACTTAATGGATCGGACAGAGGAAGGACGTTTTGAGCGTCCGCCGGGGTTACCGCCTGAGATTTCTGGCGCCATCGTCTATCCGCGCGAAGAGCAACGCCCGCGCCGTGTTGCTCAGCTGACGGTGCAGGCGGCGAAGGTGCTCCGCGTTGGTCCAAGATCGAGACGCCAAAACCGACCGCGCCAAGTGGTGCGGAAGGTGAAGGTGCACAGCCGCAGCCACCTCCTCCGCCCCGAATCATCACGTTGGCGGTTGATCCACAGGATGCGTTGGTGTTGCTTTGGGCGCGCAAGTCCGAAATGCATATGGAACTGGCGTTGCGGGCATCGGGCGATGAGAACGCACGGTATCAACCGGAGGCAGTCACCCTTCAGTATATGCTGGCACGTTTCCAAATCTCGGTGCCACCTAAGTTAGAGTATGGATTCGAGCGCGAGGCATATATACAGCCCCTTCAGCCGGTCGCCACACCTCAGCCTATGGGGCAGTAAGATATTGGAATTAGATGATTCTGTGATGTGAGGTGGACATTTAGTATTTTCTGGATGGAGATCTCGTGAAAGGGATTGATGGGCGGGTAGAGGACAGATGACTGAAGTAATGGGTAAGCCTGAAAAGATCCGCGTGCTCATTGTGGACGATATTCCCGAGACACGGGAGAATCTGCGGAAACTTCTCTTCTTCGAACCGGACATCGAAGTTGTGGGAGCTGCGACCAGTGGTGAGGAGAGCATCACGCTGGCGGCACAGCTCAAGCCCGATGTTGTGCTGATGGATATCAACATGCCGGGCATCGACGGTATCACGGCGACCGAGATGATCACGCAGCAAATGCCCTCCGTGCAGGTTATCATGATGTCTGTGCAGGGGGAGACTGATTACCTGCGCCGCTCGATGCAGGCAGGAGCGCGAGAGTTTCTCATCAAGCCCTTCACCAGTGAGGACTTGGTGGCAGCCATTCGGCGCATTCATCAGCTTGGCCTTATGCGCCGACCCAAGGTGCCCATCGAGCAAGGGTCATCTGCGTCATCCCCGACGGGCAGAGATGGTACTGGCGCATCCGTGGGGCGTATTCTCACCGTATTTAGTCCGAAAGGAGGTGCCGGTTGCAGCACGCTGGCGATCAACTTGGCCGTTGCCTTAGCCCAGCAGAAGCAAGGTAGTAAAGTGGCATTGGTAGACGCCTCTCTCCAGTTTGGTGATGTGGCCGTGCTGCTCAACCTACAAGTCACCCGCAGCATTGTAGATTTGGCGCCGCATATCGATGAGCTGGATGGAGAGATGCTGGAGACAGTTTTGGTGACGCATGGCTCAGGGGTGAAGGCGTTGCTCGCACCACCTCGTCCCGAGCTAGCTGATCAGGTAACTCCCTCTCTGGTTGAAAAAGCGCTGACGGGCTTGCGTAATTTGATGTCTTATGTGGTGGTGGATACCAGCAGCATTATCAATGACATCACATTGACGACACTGGACGTAGCAGATCGCATTGTATTGGTGACAACGCCAGATATCCCTTCCATCAAGAACGCCAAGCTTTTCTTCGAGGTCGCAGATGCCTTGGAATATCCGTCCAACAAGACAATACTCGTGCTAAACAAGAGCGATCCACACGGTGGTATCCGCGCCGAGGACATTCAGGCAAGTATCAAACATCCGATTGCCGCACAGCTGCCACTGGATGAGCGCACGGCTACATTGGCGGCAAACCATGGGGTGCCCTATGTGCTTGGCAACACACGCACTACTAGATTGGCACAAGCCACCGTGTTGCTGGCCCAGTACATCGTAAATGTGTTTGCGGAGAAGGAAGAAGCCGCTGTTGCTGCGCCAGTCAGATTAGGCACGGGTCGCTTGTCTTTGTGAGAATAGGTTGGTTTCATTAAGTGGTGAGTTAGATCGGGTCAAGGAGGTGATAGGATATGTCGCTCTTGAATCGTATTGAGAAAGGGCGGCCAGTGAATGAAGCCCCGGCGCGTTTGCAGGAATTGCGCGTACGCCGAGCGATGTTTCCCACGCAGCGTGATACTTTCACAGAACTCAAAGAGCGTATTCAAGATAGGCTGATCTCCGAGCTCGATCCTTCTATGGACCTTTCGCGCACCGAAGAGGTGCGCCGCACGATTGAGACAATGTATGATCAGTATCTGGTGCAGGAAGGTCTGGTTTTGAGTCGCGCTGAGCGTCAGCGGCTCTTTGAGCAGATCGTTGCCGAGATACTGGGATATGGCCCGCTTGAGCCTCTGCTTCGGGACGACACCATCACCGAAATTATGGTGAACGGACCTAATAAGATCTTCATCGAGCGCAACGGCAAGATCGAGCCTGTCAACCTTGTCTTTGAAAGCGAAGAGCATCTTATGCGCATTATTGATCGCATTGTCTCACCGTTAGGCCGGCGCATTGACGAGAGCTCGCCAATGGTGGATGCACGTTTGCCCGATGGCTCGCGTGTCAATGCGATTATTCCACCCCTAGCGCTCAACGGTCCGACGCTCACCATCCGCAAATTCGCCCGCAAGCCGCTCACCGTGGAGGATTTGATCCGTTTTGGTAGTATCACGCCAGAGGCGATTGAGTTTCTGAAAGCATGTGTGATCGCCCGTTTGAACATCATCGTGTCGGGCGGTACCGGTTCCGGTAAGACCACATTCCTAAATATCCTGTCCGGCTTCATCCCGGGGGATGAGCGCATTATCACGATTGAAAATGCGGCTGAGTTGCAGTTGCGCCAGGAACACGT
>JASFBB010000309.1:0-2651 GCA_036172345.1 Anaerolineae bacterium | reverse complement strand
TGGCACGCCAGGGGGGTGCGCTCATCTCCTTCGATGTCAACTATCGCCCCTCTCTCTGGGAGAGCCCCCAACAGGCGCTGGAGCAGGTTCGCGCGATGATCCCCCACGTGGATCTGGTGAAGCTGAACGAGATCGAGCTGGAGCTGCTGACCGGCAGCCAGGAAACTTCGGCCAGCCGGCGCCTGCTCGCGCTGGGCCCGTGCCTGGTCGTGGTCACCCTGGGGCCGCTGGGCAGCTACTTCGCGACCGCCGAAGGGGGCGAGTACGTGCCCCCCTTCCAGGTAGAGGCGGTAGACGCGACCGGGTGCGGCGATGCCTTTATCGCCGGCCTGCTGTGGCAGCTCATCGCCGCCGGAGATTGGCGTGCGCAGCTCACGGTGGAGCGCCTGCGCGCCATCCTGCGTTACGCCAATGCGGTCGGCGCCCTGACCGCGACCAAAGTGGGCGTCATCCCCGCCCTGCCCAGCGCCGCACAGGTGGAGGAGTTTCTCAGCCGGGTGATGTAGCCGGTGCCGTCGTAGGTGCGAGAAGGAAACTTTATGGCCGCTTGCTCACGCGCGCGGCGCGGTTTGACTTTGTCCACGTGGGCGGGCGGCCGCAGACTCAATAGGGGCGATTTCGAGCACTGCTAGCTTCATATTATGCAACGAAAAAAGGAAGTAGCGAGTATGACTGTGACAACTCAATCCGTGGACATTCACACACTCAAAGAACGGGCGCGCAGCTTGCGGCTGGACATCCTGGACATGACCACCCGGGCGGCTTCCGGCCATCCCTCCAGCAGCTGGTCATGTGTGGAGATCCTGACCGCGCTCTACTTCGGGGGCATCCTGCGCTACCGTCCGGATGATCCCTGGTGGCCTGAGCGCGACCGCTTCATCATGAGCAAGGGGCACGCCGCCCCGGCGCTATATGCCGTGTTGGCGGCGGCTGGTTACTTCAGCCGCGATCTGCTGTGGACGCTGCGCCAGGTAGACAGCCCGGTGCAAGGACATCCCATCCAGGGCCTACTGCCCGGCGTCGAGGCGACCACCGGCTCGCTGGGCCAGGGGCTCTCGCTCGGCCTGGGTCACGTGCTGGGCGGACGTCTCAACCGTCTCACCTATCGCGTGTACGTGCTGTTGGGCGACGGCGAATGCCAGGCGGGCCAGATTTGGGAAGCCGCGATGGCCGCTGCCCACTTCAAGGTGGACAACCTGCACGCCATCGTGGACTACAACAAGTACCAGGAAACCGGCCCCATCAGCCGCGAGATGGCGTTGGAGCCCTTTATCGAGAAGTGGCAGGGTTTTGGCTGGCACGTTGAAGAAGTGGACGGTCACGATATCGCGGCATTGATCGAGGTGCTGCGGGCAGTGCAACAAGTGCGGGGACAACCTTCGGTGATCATCGCCCACACGGTCAAGGGCAAGGGTGTCTCGTTCGTTGAAGCGGATTACACATTCCACGGCCGCGCGCTCACTCCAGAGCAGGCGGCGCGTGCACGAGAGGAGTTGTTGCGATGAGACTGGGAGAGAGAGCCGGGCTCAAACCGGCGAAACCGATGCGCGATGTCTTTGGCGATGCCTTGCTCGAGGTGTGTCGGCACAACCCGCGCGTGGTGGTGCTCGACGGGGATCTGGGCAACTCCACCAAGGCGGAAACGGTGCGCCACGCCTTTCCCGAACGGTTTTTCAACCTGGGCATTGCCGAGAGCAACCTAGTGTGCGTGGGCGCCGGACTGGCCGCCTGTGGGTTTATCCCTTTCATCACCAGCTTCTCTTCTTTCCTGCTGTGCAACGCCTATGACCAGCTGCGGTTGGCGGTTGCCCTGTCGAACATCAATGCCAAGGTCTTGGGCAGCCACGGGGGCATCACCCTGGGCAAGGATGGCCCTACCCAGATGGGCATCGAGGATCTGGCGCTCGTAGGCGGCATGCCCACTTTCGTGATGCTGGTGCCCAGCGATCCGGCCTCGATGCACCAGGCGGTGCAGGCGGCGGTGGATCACGTCGGGCCGGTGTGGTTGCGCTCCAGCCGCGTGGCGATGCCCCACATCTATCCCGAGGACAACTGCCCGTTCACCATCGGCAAGGCCAACGTGGTGCGTCAGGGAAACGATGTGACCATCATCGGCTGCGGCATTATGGTGGCGATGGCGTTGGACGCCGCCGCCATCCTGGCCGAGGAGGGCATCCAGGCGCGCGTGGTGGACATGCACACCCTGCGCCCGCTGGACCAGGAGACGATTGTGGCGGCCGCGCGCGAGACCGGCGCCATCGTCACCGCCGAGGAACACCTGCTCACGGGCGGCATGGGCAGCAACATCGCGCGCATCGTCACTTCCACCCATCCGGTGCCGATGCGTTTTGTGGGACTGGCGGATACCTACACCGAGTCCGGCGATCCTGAGGACCTGCTGCGCAAGTATGGCCTGACCGCCGAGCACATCGCCGCCGCAGCGCGCGAGGCAGTGGCAGCGAAGCGGTGACAGAACAGGGTTCGGTTCCATCCGCGCTGTACGCATATAACCGAGCCGCGACCGTGAGGGAGCGGTATCCCGGCCGCTGGCTGACGTGCGCGGCGCGGTTTGGCCGCTTACTTACGTGCGCGGCTCGGTTCAATGTATCCGAGCCGCGACCTTGTCCGAGCCGCGACCGTCAGGGAGCGGT
>JASFBB010000308.1:0-7081 GCA_036172345.1 Anaerolineae bacterium | reverse complement strand
CGCGGCGCGGTTTGGGCCGCTTACTTACGTGCGCGGCTCGGTTCAATGGATCCGAGCCGCGACCGTGAGGGAGCGGTTGGTGTGCCGCTTGCCGACGCGCGCGGCGCGGTTTAGGCCGCTTACTTACGTGCGCGGCTCGGTTTAATCCATCCGAGCCGCGACCGTGAGGGAGCGGTTTGGCGTGCCGCTTGCCGACGCGCGCGGCGCGGTTTGGGCCGCTTACTTACGTGCGCGGCTCGGTTTAATCCATCCGCGCCGCGACCGTCAGGGAGCGGTATCCTGGCCGCTTGCCGACGCGCGCGGCGCGGTGTGACCTATCCGGGCATCTTTTCCACCACCAGGAAGTGGGAAAGCCCCCACCGGCGCAGCGGGGTACGTTCCAGCCGGTAACTTAGCCAGCGCACGACGCGCCCCAAGGTCGGCCGGCGCGCGACCAGGTTGTCATAGCCGGGGTATATCTGCGTATGCACCAGGACGCGCACCGGCAGCCCGCGGAACAGGCGGCGCAACCCGGCCACGGTGTAGGCACGCGCATGCGGCACCAGCCGGTTGCGCAGCGGGTCGGGGAGATAGTTGACCAGCGGCGTGTTGCCGAAGTGATACACCCCTCGCCAGTAGTGGCCATGGGTCTCGAAGGGATACCAGCGGTTGGGGCAGAACAAGATCAGCCGGCCGCCCGGCTTGAGCATGCGCACCATCTCCCGCACACACGCGCGATCGTCGGCGACGTGCTCGATGACCTCGTGCGAGAGCACCAGGTCGAAACAGTCATCCGCGAACGGCGGACGCTCGCCCAGCGCCTGTACCACGTAGCCCATGGTCGCCGCCTGGCGCGCATACTCCCCCTCCGCTTCGACGCCGAACACGTGGGAGGTATAGGCGCGCAGGGCGGACAGATACACGCCGACGCCACAGCCCACGTCGAGGACGGCGCCGTCATTCAGGCGCTCCCCCGCGGCGGCACGGATCATAGCGAGGCGGCGCTCCTGCCCGGCACGCCATACCAACGAGGGGACACCGCGCTCCGCCGCCTTTTCCGGGACGTTCATCAGGGCGACTGCCTATAGGCAACGCGCCAGGTGCTCCAACCCCGCGGAGACATCCTGAAGATGCAGGCGGATCACCCGCCGGCCGGCGTCGCGCAGCGCCTGGTAATCCCCCAACGCTTGCGCCAGCTTGAGCACCCCGAAGCGGAGGCTCGCTTCGGGGCGGCCGGCTTCGTCCGGGATCGGCACATCGGTGGCGCTGTCGGCGGTGAGCTGGATGAACAGCCCATTGCCGGCGTCGCCTTTGTGCAGCTGGCCGGTGGAATGCAGGAAGCGCGGCCCGTAGCCCAGTGTAGTGGCCAGGCGCAGGCGATCGCGCAGCTTGAGGCGCAGCGCTTGCAGCTGGGCGTGCGCTGCGGGTGTCGGGTGCAGGTATGCCTGCAACGCCAGGTAATCCCTGGGGCGTGCCTGAGCGAAAAACGCCGCCAACGCACCGGCCAAGTGCGGCGCCGTGCCGATCCACTGCGCGCCAGGTGCGTAGAGGGCGACGCCATCCTCGACCAGGGTGGGCGGGTCGGAGACGAGCGTGCCCCGCGCCGTGTACTCGGCCACCACCTTGCGCGCCAGTGCCTTGGCCGCTTCCACGTTGGGCTGGTCGAACGGGTTGACGCCCAGCAAGTGCCCGGCCACAGCGGTCGCCATCTCCCAGAGGAAGCATTGCGCTCCGATGTCATAGCGATCGCGCAGCACGATGCGCACCACCGGCTGGCCGGCGCGCTCGAGCTGCGCCAGCGCCGCGTCCTCGGCGGGTTCGCCTGTCAGCGCGATCTGGACGAACAGGCGGTCGTTGGGGGCGTACAGGGGGGCATCTCCCAGCGGCTCCCCCACCACGGGCAGAATGCCCTTGCCTTCCTTGCCGGTGCTCTCGGCGATCAACTGCTCCACCCAGTCGCCAAAGCTGGCCAGAGAGGGTGAGAGGACGAAGGTCAGCTTATCGCGCCCCACCCGCGCGGCGCGCCCGATGATGGCACCCAGCTGCGCGCCGGGGTTCTCCGCCGGCGCCACCTGCGGGCCACACGCCGTGGCCATCTCCTTGCCGCGCGCCAGCAGCAGCGGAAGATCCAAGCCGATCAGCGCCGCCGGCAGCAGGCCGAAGTAGGAAAGGGCGGAGTAACGCCCCCCAATGTCCGGATTGTTGAGAAACGTGGCGCGGAACTGATAGCGCGCCGCCAGTTCCGCCAGGGGCGAACCCGGATCGGTGATGGCGACGAAGTGGCGCCCCGGCGCCGCGCCATCCCCGCTGATCGCCGCAATCCGGTTGTAAAAATATTTGAACGCCGAGAGGGTCTCCACCGTGCTGCCCGATTTGGTGGACACCACGAAGAGGGTGCGCCCCAGATGCACCGCATGTTCGACGGCTAGCACGGCGCCGGGATCGGTGCTGTCGAGCACCATCAGCTCGAGAAACCCCGCGCGCACGCCGAACACCTTGCGGAACATCTCCGGCGCCAGGCTGGAACCGCCCATGCCCAACAGCACGGCAGCGGTGAAACCCCCTTGGCGCAGCTGTTGGGCGAAGCGCTGCAGCTCGTCGCAGTGGGGCGCCATCTCATCCGGGCTGTGGAGCCAGCCCAGCCGGTTGCTGATCTCACGGTCCTCGGGCTTCCACACGGTATGATCATGTGCCCAGATGCGCGCGACGATCCGCTGGGCTGCCATCTCGGCGAGCGTCTCCGAGAGGTGCAAGTCGCCAAACTGATGGTCTAAGCGCTCGAGGTCAAACCGTTGCATCGCGTTTCCAACCTCCGTCCAATGGATGGGTGTGGTCACCAGTGTTCATAGTGCACCAGGTCGCTCAGCGGCCGGCGCTTCTTGGGGGTGGGCTGGTCGGCGGGATAGCCCAGCGGGGTGAGGAGGAAGGGCTCCATGTCGGGAGGCACGCGCAGAATCTCGCGCGCCGCGCGTACATCGAAGTGGGCGATCCAGCATGTGCCCAGCCCCAGGTTGGCGGCAGCCAGCACCAGGTGGTCGAAGGCGATGGCACCATCCACGTCGCAATAGCTGCGCCGGTCCTCGCGCACCCAGGCTTCCTTGGGCACCAGGCAGAGGCAGATGACCAGGGGCGCCTGGGTGAACCACTGGCGCGGATAGATGCGTTGCAGCTCCTGCTCGCGTCCGCGGGTGTGTACCACGATCAGGCGGAAGGGCTGGCGGTTGGCCGCGCTGGGCGCCAGCCGCGCTGCCTCCAGGACTTGCTGGAGCGCCTCTTCCGGCACCGGGTCGGGCTTGTACGAACGTACACTGTAACGCGCTTGGATCAATTGGGAGAATTCCATAGAGCACCTCCATGACAAGCTTCAGGGAATGAATCCTTGAGCGTCGGTTCGCATATCCTGCACATCGCGCACGAGGCATCCTGCGTTGCTCAGTCTACACGACTCCGCGCATGGGCGCAATTGCGCCGCGTGTGGTAAGCTGGGTGTTCACGCGGGGAATTTTGGATCGCGAAAGGCACGAAATCCGCAGCGTTCGTGTTGCGGATGGCGCCGCCATGCGCGTGGCGCGGTTTGCCCCACCCACCCCCTCGCCCGCAGCGCCGGGGAGAGGGGGCCAGGGGGTGAGGGCCTGCTGCACGTCTGCCTAGCGACCTGTGCGCTGCTCGTGCAAAATCACCGCCACCAGGATGACAAACCCGGTCAACACATACTGCCAGCTGGCTTCCACATGCAGCAGGTTCAGCCCGTTGGCGATGATACCCAACAGCAGCACGCCGGTGAAGGTGCCCCACACGCTGCCACGCCCACCCGTCAGTGGCACGCCACCGATCACCACCGCGCCGATCGCCTGCAACGTGTAGTCCGCCCCCATGGTGGGGATCGCCGAGCTGATGCGCGACGCCAGCACGACGCTCGCCAGGCCGGCGAAAAACCCGCCGATGACGTAGAACAAAATCTTATAGCGCCGCACCGGGATGCCGGCCAGGAAGGTGGTGTATTCATTGCCGCCGATGGCATAGGCAATGCGCCCCACGCGCGTGTAGCGCAGCAGAAAATAGCAGATCAGCATCACCAACAAGAGGATGATGACGCTCACCGGCACTTCCCAGATGCGCGCGCTGCCGATCCACTCAAAACGTCGCCCCAGGTCGGTGATGGGAAAGCCTTCGGTGATGATGATCGCCACCCCTTGGAACATGGTCATCGTGCCCAGCGTCAGGATGAAGGGATGCGCGCGCGTATAGGCGGCCAACAGCCCGTTGATGAACCCGATGCCGCAGCCGATCGACAAGCCCACCAGGATGGCCAGCTCCGCCGGCGTGCCCGCCTTGATCAGCGTGCCCATCACCACCGCCGCCACCGAGATGATCGACCCGATCGACAGGTCAATGCCGCCGGCGATCATCAGCACGGTGGCACCCGTCGCCAGGATGCCAATGGTGGACACCTGCTGCAGGATGTTGCGCAGGTTGCCGGCCGACAGAAAGACTGGCGAGACCACCCCCAGGATTGCCACCAACACGATCAACACCGAGACGATCCCCCAGCGTTGCACGTTGAACACGCGCAACACGCGCGCCCAGCTACGCGGCACAGGGCTGCGGGCTTCTCTGGCCAAGCGCATATGCCATCACCTCCGCACGATTGCTCCTCTGAGCATCCAGCTGCGCCACAATGCGCCCCTGGCTCATCACCACAATGATGTGGCTCATGTTCATCAGCTCATCCAGGTCCGATGTGACCATGAGGATGGCTTTGCCCTCCTCCACCAGCTTCTTCATGATGCGATGGATCTCTTCGCGCGCTCCGACATCCACCCCTTGGGTGGGTTCGTCCAGCAGGAGCACCTCGGGGTTGAGCGACAGCCATTTGGCGAGCATGACCTTCTGGCGGTTGCCCCCGCTGAGGTATTGCACCTCCTGCTCGACGCCCTTCGCCTGGATGTCCAGCTGGCGCACGTAGCGCACCGCCAGCTCGCGCTCGCGCGCCAGGTCCATCAGCGGCCCGCGGCACACGGCGCGCAGGTTGGCGAGCGAGGTGTTGCCCGCCACGCTCATGCCCAGGATTAATCCGGCATGATCGCGCTCGGCGGGCACGAAGCAGATGCCGCGCCGGATGAAGTCGGTCAACGGCCGGCCCTGCAGCTCCTCACCCTTGAAGCGGATGCTGCCCGACGTGATCGGCTCCAGTCCGGCCAGCGCTTGCAACACATTCGTGCGCCCACAGCCGACCGTGCCCGCCAGGCCGATGATCATGCCGCGGTTTAGGCGCAGCGAGATGTCCTCGAACTTGCCCGGTGCGCTGATGCCGCGCGCCTCCAGCAGACACTCCCCCTCCGCCCCGCCGAGGATGTGGGTAAAGCGCAGCTCCTCGCCCACCATCGCCTTGACCAGCTGCTCCTTGTTCAGCTCGCCGATGGGGCGGCAGAGCACCCGATGGCCGTCACGCAACACGGTGACCAGGTCGGCGATCTCAAACACCTCGTCGAGGCGATGCGAGATGTACACCACCGCCACCCCCTCACGGCGCAGCTGGCAGATCAGGCGGAAGAGGTTGTCGATCTCCGCGCCCGAGAGGCTGGCGGTCGGCTCGTCCATAATGACCACCCGTGCGCGCTGGGCTCCGGCGCCGGCGACGGCGTGCGGCGACAGCGCCTTGGCGATCTCCACCGCCTGTTGCTGCGCTGCACTCAGCTCGGCCACCAGCGCCCGCGGGTCGAGGTCGAGGTTCAGGCTCCGCAACACCTGCTGCGCTTGCTCATACAACTGGTTCCAACGCACCAGGCCGAATCGGTTGGTCGGCACGGCACCCAGCAGGATGTTCTCTCCCACACTCAGGTAAGGGATCAGATTGCGCTCCTGGTAGATGGTCACAATGCCCATGGCGTGGGCGCGCTGCGGCGTCAGGTTCTCCACTGGTTGGCCGTCCACCCAGATGCTGCCCCCGTCGGCGCGATAGACGCCCGAGATGATCTTGATCAGGGTGGACTTGCCGGCGCCGTTCTCACCCACCAGGGCATGCACCTGGCCCGCTGCCAGGTCGAAGTCCACGCCGTGCAGCACCTCAACCCCGGAGAAGCTCTTGCGGATGCCCCGCACTTGCAACACACACGTGGCGTCGCCCATGGCGATATCCCGTCAGTAGGTCAGCATAATGCGGCGTCCATCCTGCGAGGAACGCATCAGCGCGTCCATGATGACCTGGACGCGGTAGCCATCCTCGAAGGTCGCGCCGTAGGGCGCCACCGACTTATCGTTGGCGACGCAGTCCAGGAAGTGGTGCAGCGCGTGCAGGTGGCCATATTCCCAGCCGGCGTTGTGGCCCGGCGGCAGGTAGAGCACCTGCAAGGGATGCGCCCCCGTCGTCACCGACACCGCGGCAAAGCCGCGCAGCTCCGCCGGCACATCGTCGCTGTACACGTACAGGTGGTTGGGGTCTTCCAGATCCCAGCACATGCTCCCCTTGGAGCCGTTGATCTCCCAGGTGTGCTGGTTCTTGTGCCCCGTCGCCACGCCAGACGATTCGAGCGTGCCGACCGCGCCATTGGCGAACTCCACCACGGCGACGTTCGCCTCGTCGGCAGCGACCGTCTCCGCCGCGCCGGCGCGGTTGCGCCGCGTGGTGTTCCACGTGCGCAACAGGCCGCTCACCGCGACGATCTCGCCCACCAGGAAGCGCGCCATGTCGATGATGTGCGACCCGATGCCCAACAGGATGCCGGAGCGCGTGCCGCTGGCATACCACACCTCCTCCAGGGGCGCCGCTGGATCGTGGCCCGGCTCCTGCAGATAGCGCCCGCGGAACTGGTACACCTGACCGATGACGCCGCGCTCCAGCAGCTGGCGCGCCAGGCGCACCGCCGGGATGAAGCGGTAGTTGAAGCAGGTCATATGCTTGACACCCGCCTGGGTCGCCGCTTCGAGCATCTCCGCCGCATCGCGTACCGTCATCGCCAGCGGCTTCTCACAGATGACGTGCTTGCCCGCCCGCACTGCGGCAATGGATGGCGCATGGTGCAGGTTGTCTGGCGTGCAGTTGTCCAGGATATGGATGTCCGGGTCGCGGATCATCTGCTGCCAGTCGGTGTAATAACCGCGG
>JASFBB010000307.1:0-5919 GCA_036172345.1 Anaerolineae bacterium | reverse complement strand
GGTCAGCGGGGGCGCGATCTATGTGGTCAATGAGGACGGCAGCGGGTTGCGCTATCTGACCGATGGCATAGATCCGGCGCTCTCGCCGGATGGGCAATGGGTCGCGTTTACGCGTTGGGATGACGTTCAGAACGGGGCGACGGGGAGCTTGTGGATCATCAAGGTGGATGGCAGTGAGGCCCGTGCTCTCTTGGGAGACATCCCACAGCCTAAGTCCCCTGTCTGGTCACCTGATGGCTCACGAATCGTCGTCGCCATGTTGAAAGGTGGTCGTCTCCAGCCCGAACGCAAGTGTAGCAGCGAGAGGCCGCCCCGCGAAGCCTATGATGTGGAGCTCAAGTTTGAGCGAGATTAGAGCGGAGATCCCAAAGTGCGTTTCTGTTACACATTGCCAGCCCATACGTTCTGGGGGTTACGTGCCGTAGATATCGCAACCGGCAGCTTTGAAGATCTACCTGCTAACCTCTTCTCCAATTCGGCGAGCTGGGATCCGGCCAACCCGTGGCATTTGGTCCACCGGGGAGAAAGGGGGTTGGAGAACGTTGATCTCAACCGTGGTGTTGCCTGGCCGCTGACGGACGATGGGAACGACCATTCGCCCGCCTTTTCACCGGACGGCAGCAAGATCGCTGTAAGTTACTGGCAACATGACCATTGGGAAATCCACGTGCTCAACGCGGACGGCAGTGGGCGCGTCCGTTTGACCGAGACCTCCGCGCGTGCAGCGATCGAGCAGATGATCCAGAGTAAGGAGCTCCCGCGCTCCTGGAATAATGCGGCACCGTGCTGGTCTCCAGACGGCTCACGGATCGCCTTTGTGACAGACCGCAACGGCCGCTGGGAAGTGTGGGTGATGAACGCCGACGGTAGCAATCAACACCCCCTGTTCCCGCCGGAGGTGCAGGAACAGCTCAATCTCCAGTACTATGGCATGGACGAGCGCATGCTCTCATGGCGTTAAGCTCCGCCCCAGAAATGTTCCTTATTTTGACAATAACTTGACACCTGCATTTGCTACCCTTATTATAAAGTGTATATTTGTTCCACTTTACAATGCGTGTTCATCGCACGAGAGATCCTGGCATAGGTACCGGCTTACGCAGAGGGAGTGATATCCGTGAGTCTGCGTGTCAAGGTGTTGGTAGCCATCGGCGCAATGCTGGTTGCGTTGGTGGCATTGTTGTTCCACCTCTCGTTCGTCATTGTCGTTCAGGGTTTCAACCAGCTGGAGACCCAATATGCCACCCGGGATGTCGAGCGCGCTCGCGAAGCACTAGCCGATGAGCTCGCCGGTCTGGACAGCACAGCGAGTGACTATGCTTTCTGGGACGACACCTATGCCTATGTGGTCTCACACGACCCCCTCTATGTCGCCTCTAACTTTGTCGACCAGACGTTCCTGAACAATCGCTTGAGTGTCATTCTGCTCACAGACACGGCTGGGCAATTGGTATATGGCAAGGCTTTTGACCTGGATCAAGAGGTCGAAACTCCCCTGCCGAAAGAGCTGATGGAGCAGATCACCCCGCTGCTGCCGCTGGCCGACCCGGAGAGCTATCAGCGTGGCATCCTTCCTCTGACCGAAGGACCTATGCTGCTGGCTGCGCGCCCGATCCTCACTAGTGATGCCCTTGGGCCACCGCGTGGTGCATTGATCATGGGGCGGACGCTGAACGCTGCTCTGATCCAACGCCTAAGCGATACGTTACATCTGCCTTTCACCGTGCATCATCTCGAAGATGTCGATCTGCCTTCTGACGTTGCGGAAGCGGCAGACAGTGTGCAAGGTGACGCAGTGATAGTCCGGGTGCTAAGCCAAGAGACCACTGTCGGCTATGGACGAATATCGGACATTTTCGGTCGGCCTAGCTATATGGTGCGTGTGGAGCAAGCGCGCGATATTTATACACAAGGTTTGGCCACCGCGCGCTATTTCGCGGCAGCTGTTCTGTTGGTAGCCATCAGCCTGTCCGCGCTCGGACTCTTCGGGCTGGACCGGTGGGTCTTGCGACGCGTGTTGGAGTTGGGCGCTACCTTAGAGAGCATTGCTGCCAACGGCATATTTTCGCGGCGGGTGGAGGCGCAGGGGAGAGACGAGATCGCGCGCCTGGCTGCCTCGATCAATCATCTGCTCGAGACAGTCGACACAACCAACAAACGTCTGCGGGAGGCGAGCGAGGAAGCCAGACGCCATCGCGACATATTGGAGACGCTGCTGGAAGAGCTGCCGGTTGCGATCTTCTGCAAAGATCCGGATGGTCGCTTTGTGATATGGAACCGGAAGTGTGAGCAGCTCTTCGGATTAACGCGCGAACAGGTACTTGGCAAGACGGATTACGATTTCTTCCCCAAAGAACAGGCGGATTGGTTTCGCGAAAAGGACCTGGAAGTCTTTGCCCGGCGTTCTGTCTTGATCATCCCGGAGGAGCCAGTGGACAGTCCCGTGTTGGGACGGCGCATCCTGCGCACCTCGAAATCGGCTGTGTGGGACGAGAACGGGAACCCATTATATCTGATCGGGGTCTCAGAGGATATCACTGAGCGCAAGGAGGCTGAAGAACGTCTGGCGACAGCCCATGCGAAGCTCCAAGCTGCTGTGGTGCGTGCCAATCAGATGGCGATGGTGGCCGAAGCGGCTAGCCGAGCCAAGTCGGAGTTCCTGGCCAATATGAGCCACGAGATCCGCACCCCTATGAATGGAATCATGGGGATGATCGAGCTGGCACTGCAGACGGATCTGACCCCGGTCCAGCGCGAGTACTTGACAATGGCCCAAGCGTCTGCCGACATACTGCTGGCGCTCTTGAACGACATCCTTGACCTGTCCAAGATCGAAGCCGGCAAGCTGGAGCTGGACGAGGTTGATTTTGACTTGCGTCAGCTTATGGAGCAGGTCGTCGACATCATTGCCCCGCGTGCCGCGCAGCGAGGTCTGGAACTGACCTATCGGGTGGATCCTGCTATACCTCCCTACGTGCGCGGTGACCCTCTGCGGCTGCGCCAGATATTGGTCAACTTGGCAGGCAATAGCGTCAAATTTACCGAACGCGGGGAGATCTTTATTGAGGTCACGCGGGCTGGACAGGATGCCGAGTGGGTGGAACTATTGTGTTCGGTGTCGGACACCGGCATCGGTATCCCGCCCGAAAAGCTGGAAGCCATTTTCGACAGCTTCGTCCAGGCGGACACGGGCACCACACGCCGCTATGGTGGCAGCGGGCTCGGCCTGGCGATCTGCCGCCAGCTGGTCCATATGATGGGCGGGCGCATCTGGGCCGAAAGCAAGGGCGTCCCCGGCGAAGGCAGCACCTTCCGCTTCACTGTGCGTCTGCAACACGCACGAGGGACTCCCGCGGAGTCTTGTGCATCTGCCAAGCCAATGTTGGAAGGATTGCGCGTGTTGGTGGTGGATGACAACGCCACGAACCGGCGCATTTTGCAGGAAATGTTGCGCACCTTTGGGTGTGTACCCTCCGGTGCTGAGTCTGGGGAGGAAGCTCTGGTTATTTTCAAGCGAGCAGCCAACGCCGGTGTACCTTTTGAGCTCGTCTTGTTGGACGCCCACATGCCAGGCATGGAAGGGTTGGATATCCTGCGGGCGATCCGCAGTAGTGGGATGCCCGGCGCAGAAACGTTGCCGGTCATTTTGCTCACCTCGATGGGTAGCTCCATGACACAACAAAATCAGCAGGGCTGGTCGGCCTATATCACCAAACCGATCAAGCAATCCACCCTGTTGGACACCCTGATGGATGTTGTGGGTCGGTACCAGTTGCCGGAAGCCGTCTCGCCAAAGGCGGTCGAGCCTGCTGCGCCTTCTCCTACTTCGGTCAATTCATTGCGCGTCCTGCTGGCCGAGGATAATGAGATCAATCGGCGCTTGACGGTCGTGCTGTTGGAGAAAGCAGGTCACCAGGTCACTTGTGCCCGAGATGGACAGGAGGTGTTGGACAAGCTGAAGCAGGATACCTTCGATGTTATCCTCATGGATGTGCAAATGCCAGGGATGGATGGCATTGAAGCCACCGCTGCAATCCGGGCCAATCCGAAATGGGCAGGCATCCCCATCATTGCGATGACAGCGCATGCGATGAAAGGAGATCGTGAGCGATTGCTGGAAGCCGGGATGGATGATTACATCAGCAAACCGGTACGGCGTGAGGCGCTGCTGGCCGCGCTTGAGCGACAGACACGACGAGACATTGGACGCGAGGCTGGTGACGAAAACGGGGCAACTGCAGAATCTTCAGCACAGCTTATCACCGGGTCATAGGAGAAGCTATAGGATGGAACAGCAGGTAAAAAGACATTGCGCAGGGCAGGGTGTCATCGAATACGTTCTTCTATTGGCATTGCTGGCAGTGGTGGCTGTGCTGGCCCTGAGCGCGATGGGTGTCTCGCTTCAAAACGTTTTGGGCGAGGTGGTTTCTGCGCTCGGTGCCTTAGGTGGGGAGCAGCCACCACTTTGTGAAGTGTTCTATCAGAGCCAGTTCGATCGAGGCATCAATGAGTGGTACCAGCTCAAAGGGGGGCTTTGGAGGGGCAGATGGCGCAACATAGCCGGCAAAATGGTCGGAGACCCGCTGGCGGCTGCGCTTCTTAAGTCTGTCAACCGAGATGACTATGTCCTCACCGCTGAATCGGTCGGATTGACGAAGATCCGCGATTCGTACCAGGGTTTTGCTTTGATCTTCCGTGCTAGAGCCCTTGCGAATGATCTGGAAGGTTATATGTTCGAGTTTGAAAAGAAAAATGCGGCCGATCCAGGGTTGATGTACTTCAGCAAATGGGTGCGCGGATTCCAGGTCTTTCCACCGCTCGCCAGTGTGGCCGTGCCGGCCAACTTTGATTGGAATAAGGTACAACAAATGCGCGTCATCGTCCAGGGTGACACATTTACTGCTTTCATCAATGGTCAAGAGGTGCTGCGCGTGCGCGATACTACCTACGCGCAAGGATATGTGGGGATGGCGGTCAACTACGGTTCCCGCGCGACCGTAAGTAACGTTTCGGTTACTTCGCTCGGTTGCCCCTGAGGAGGATGAACACAATGCCCCTTGAAGAGTCACCTTCGTTGGCAGAATACAGGCAAGGCATTCCACCATTGCCTGAGAAACCTCGCAGTATCGGGGAACCGCCGCGACGTACCAAGCGCTTGGGCTGGTGGTTGGCCATCGCCGCGCTGACTATGATCGCATTGGCTTTGGCAGCCTGGAATATCCTGCGAATGGGCAATGTGCCAAATTCGGAGGCCGGCTTTGGCGAGGTGGTGGGCAGGGTGGTGGATGCGGCGGGAAATCCCGTCCGGGCAGAGATTCTGGTGGACGTTGGTAATATTCAAGCACATGCGGACCCTGACGGTCGTTTTCGCCTTACCAATGTGCCGGCTGGACGTCGTGTGTTGTTAATCGGCTATATGTACATGGCGCGTGAGCACTTTGTCACCGTTTGGGCAAACACCACAGTGGATATCGGGGAGATTGTGATGCCATCCTCGGCGCGTGAGGGGGGGTATGGTCGCTTGGAATGGCGATAAGGGTCAAGATAGAAGGTAGAAAACTTTGGAGAGAGGCTTCCATAAACCATGCGCATCTTAGTAGTGGATGATGACCCGCTCATGCTCAAAATGGTGGCGGCCACCCTGACACGTGCCGGTTATGAAGTGTTGACCGCCCGCAATGGGGGGGAAGCCCTGATGCGCGTGGATAGCATCCGGCCTGACCTCATCATCCTGGATGTGATGATGCCGGAGATGGATGGCTATGAAGTCTGCCGGCGGTTGCGCAGCAGGCCGAGCACGGCAAACATCCCTATCATGATGTTGACCGCCACCGACACCCTGGAGAGCAAAATTGCCGGTTACGAAGCAGGTTCAGACGATTATATGGTCAAACCATTCGAACCGGCCGAATTGGAAGC
>JASFBB010000306.1:0-3543 GCA_036172345.1 Anaerolineae bacterium | reverse complement strand
GGCCGGCATGCAAACGCCATGGCTATCTGGCAACCTGGCATCGGCATACGGACAATCTGCCATCAAATTGCTGGGCACAGGTAGGCACTGTCATTCGTCCACCTCAAATGGAAGTGGCGCAGCTTTGTCTGAAGCGTTAAGCCTAGCAGAACAAGGGCTGCGTTACGCACCGGACAACCCGGCGCTGCGTCTGATCGCCAATTACGCGCGCCAACACTTAGGCTATCGCGCCGCACAGAAAGGCGATTGGGAAACAGCGCGCAAGCATCTCTGGGTCGCTTATCAAGCAGGCCAGCGAGGACACGCCCTGCTGCTCAACCTCGCGCTCACAGCCGAAGCACTGGGGCAGTATGCACAAGCGGCCTCGTTCTGGCAGCAGCTCATACGCTCCCGACCGCGCAAAGTCATCGCGGATAGGTTTATATCCAACGAACAGGTAGCACGTGTATGGCAGCGGGCAGCGCAATGCCTCGGTCGCGCAGGCAGCTACAAAGAGGCGGCGCGCGCATATCAGAACGCTCTGCGGTATGCGCCTCAGGATGTAAACCTGCAGCTGGAACGAATCGCGGCCCTGGCTCAGGATGGGCGATATATAGCCGCCTATTCTGCCATCAGCGATCTCTTGATACAAGATCCTGAACACAAAGAAGCGCTGGCGTGGAAGGCGCATCTCTTGGAACAAATGAGCCATCCATATGCTGCATTGGATTCCTGGCAGCGCGTGCTGAAGCTTGATCCGGATCACCCCGCGGCACGCCAACATATCGCCCACCTGAGCTGCCAATTGGGTGACGATTACCTGGAAAAGGACGATCTGCGTCACGCGCTGATCATGTACCGTGAAGGTCTTGAAGTAGCGCCAAAGGACGCACGTCTGCGCACCTCGTTGATCCGCTTTTACGGTGTGCTGGGCGATCTAGAAAAGGCTCATGAGGATACGGAACAGCTTTTGAGCGAACGCCCGGATGATCTGGAAGTGTATTATTGGCTTATCATGACGTGGATGAGATTGGGCAAGGAGGACACTGTCCAAGAATATCTTCGTCGTGCCGAAGCATTGCAACCGCCTCCTCCGCTCAGCTTCTATATCACGCTTGGGATCGATTGCGCTAAAAACGGATACAACCACTGGGCAAATCGATTCGCGGAGATAGCGCAGCAACATCCCTCGATCGATGCTCAGGAATTGCTGGATCTGGCGCAAGTGTTCTTCGCGATAGGAGAACCCCAGCGTGTGACCGAGTGTCTGGAACGGGCCACCGCTTTGGCACCCGAGATGGCCGAGGCACACTTGCTATTGGGCATGCACCTTCTGTCTCAGGCGGAAGCAAAACCAAAGGCTAAAGAGCACTTGTTACAGGCGGAGCGTCTAGCGCATCAAGAGCGAAGCGCTGCAATAGCGGCGCAGGCACGTTGGGCGCTCAGTACGCTGTCACAGCCAGAGGGGAGATATGAGCGTTTCCGATCCTTATCAGGTGCTGGGTCTTGAGCCCGGCGCCTCGCCCGAAGAAGTGCGACGGGCATATTTCCAGAAGGTGCGCGCTCACCCGCCGGAACGCGACCCGGAGGCATTCAAGGCAATCCGCGCCGCGTACGAGCAGCTCAGCCGTTCCGCGGAAACGTCAGACCCTCTGTTTCAGCTGCGCGAACCCGAAACGTGGTCACCCGAGCAGATCTGTGCGGAAATAAGGGTAGACACCCGCTTTCACCGTGAGGATGTCATGGTTGCGCTACGCGCGTGGAGCGATCTAGGACGCGAGGATTTTAACAGTGACTTGCGCGAGGTGGATTTATGAGCCACAAACGCCTCATCTGGGAGGAAATAAGCCAACTAGCAGTGCAGCTGGCCCGCGACAGTGCTGCGGAGACGCCGGAAATTGCCCGAATTGCTGAGCATTTAGGCCGTCTGGCACGGGTGCAATTCAAAGCGAATGCCCTGCAAGAAGCGACGCTAGAACGGCAACGCGAAGCGATCACTGCCCTACGGGAGACCACTGCGCGCCAGGAGGAAACCATCTCGATGCTGCAACGCAACCACCACAAGGATATCGAGCTGGCACGCCACGACCTGGTCTTGGCCATTTTGCCGGTTCTCGATGGGCTAGAGGCAACACTCCACAATGCTAACCAGCAACTGGGCCACCTCGCGGAAGGGAGCGAAGCGCGGCGGATGCTTTCCGCTTGGGTGGAAGGTTTGTGGTTAGTATATCAGCGCCTGATGGATGTGCTCGCTCAGGTTGACGTGGTACCGATTCCAGCAGTGGGCCAACCTTTTGATCCCCATCTGCACATTGCAGTCGGGATCGACCGCAGCGGTCGTGCCCCGGAAGGTGTGATCGTGGCAGAGGAGCGACGCGGATATCGTATGCGCAACAGCATCCTGCGCTATGCCGATGTGATCGTATCGCGCTCTGTGCCATTCTCATCGCAGCCACCAACTGTCTCGGAGAAAGAAAGAGTGCGCGGAACAGTTGTCACCGCGGACAGGATACCGGAATAGTTAGGAGAGAGGAATACCGGCGTATGGACGATCCGATCATCGGGATTGATCTGGGCACCACATACTCAGCAGCGGCCATCGTGGAAGATGGTCAGCCGCGTCTGCTGACGCGCGATGGAGAGCGCTTGTTGCCTTCGGTGGTAGGACTGTCGCCGCAAGGTAAATGGTTGGTGGGGACCCCTGCCCGCAATCAATTTGTATTTGCGCCGGAAAACACTGTACGCTCCATCAAGCGCATGATGGGTTCTGCTGAGCGCATAACACTAGGGCACTATACCCTCACCCCGCCACAGATCTCCGCTTTCATTTTGCACGAGATCAAATCCATCGCCGAGGCCAATCTGAGATGCTCAGTACGTCGAGCTGTGATCACAGTGCCAGCCTATTTCTCCGACGCGCAGCGCCATGCGACTCGTAACGCAGGCGAAATTGCCGGGCTAGAGGTCGTGCGCATAATCAACGAACCGACCGCCGCTGCGCTGGCCTATGGCCTGAACCGCACAGAGGATCAGCTGGTCCTGGTGTACGATCTGGGGGGTGGCACCTTTGATTGCTCTCTGATCGAATTAGTCGCAGGGGTGGTGGAAGTGCGCGCCAGCCATGGTGACACCTGGCTGGGTGGCGATGACTTTGATCTGCGACTGGCAGAACATATTACCCGCATATTCGCCAACCGGCACGGCGTCTTGTAGCACGCGATCCACCGAATCCAGTGTGCGCTGTAATAGATCGCGGATGAGTTCTTCAAATTCGCGGCGGGAGATCTCATATTCCAGATGGAGTGGCTTCCCGCCGGATTCGGCCAAGAATTCCTCGCGTATCCAGGCGAAAGGATGTTCAGAAAGCTCAATTTTAGCGCGTTCCGCGGCGCGCGTCAGGCGCGCCATAGCGTGGTGATCGCGTCTAAGGTCAACGCCGTGCCGGTTGGCGAATATGCGGGTAATATGTTCTGCCAGTCGCAGATCAAAGTCATCGCCACCCAGCCAGGTGTCACCATGGCTGGCGCGCACTTCCACCACCCCTGCGACTAATTCGATCAGAGA
>JASFBB010000305.1:0-4114 GCA_036172345.1 Anaerolineae bacterium | reverse complement strand
GGCCGGCATGGTGAGCTTGGCCGTGCAGCAGACATTAGAATTCAGCGCGGACGTCTCCGGCCTGGTAGCCAGCATCGTCGAATATCCTTCGCTGGCCGACCTGCTGACCCGTATCAACTCGCTGGTCGCCGGTTTGCCCTTCGCCCAGGGCTTCCAACTGACTCCTCAGGGGGTTTATCAAACGGCGGTAAGCGCAGCGCGCACGGTGACCGCCTTTTTGGCCGAGACGGCCATCTCACTGAGCGGTGCCTCGCTGGATTTGATCATCGGATTGGTGCTGTATGTATCGCTGCTGGCGGCGCTGTTCCCCAATTATCCGCGTCTGATCGACATGCTGCGCAAGATGAGCCCTCTCAGCGATGAGATGGACGAGCGGTACATCCACCGCATCACCGTCATCACCAAATCAATGGTGCGTGGAATGTTTGTGCTGGCCGTGACCCAAGGACTGGTGATGGGCCTGTTCTTCTGGCTCGCCGGGGTGAAATACGCCTCTTTCTGGACGCTGCTTTCCATCTTTATGGCGATGTTACCATTAGGATGTGGTGTCGTCGCCGTGCCGGTCGGCATTGTGCATATGATGCTGGGCAACCTGTGGCAAGGTCTGTTTATCTTAGCCGGTTATGCGGTGGCAGTGAGCGGCATTCAATATTACCTGACCCCGCGCCTGGTGTCGCGCGAGGCCAAGCTCAATCCGGCATTGGTGCTGCTCAGTGTGTTCGGCGGACTCAAGCTGTTCGGCTTTATGGGCCTGGTTTATGGCCCCATCATTATGATCTTCCTGGTCACCACTGTCGAGATTTATCTGGATTTCTACCGCATCGCCAAGTCTGCCACCGTAATGGAAGAGATCGCGCCTCCTCTGGTAGTGCGTTCGGAAGAAGAAATGGTGGTGCTGTCCCCAGACGAGATGGGGATGCCTCAAGCAGAGTTGTTGCCGGTGATGCCCTCGAGCACGGAAGCACCCGAAGCTGGCACGCCAGCCGAGCGTTCCCGCAACTTATGGTCTGCAGTGCGACGGCTGCCCCAGATCGCCAGCTGGCGTCCTCCGGGGCCGTGGGTGCGCCAGCAGCGCAACTGATCACCCTGTGCTTGTCCGGACAGGTCACAAGCCGGCTACTCCAGCTGCTATGACCTCATCCTGCGTGTAGACCTCCGAGAAATGCCCCAAATGGGTACTTTACGCATATCCTGCATCTTTCTATAATGAAAGCGTTTATACCATCCATATTATCAGGGGAAAAAAGGAAAAAATGACCATGTCCAAAACCATAGCGGATGTGCTTGCAATGGCCAAACAGGTCGAGATGGTGGACCTGCGTTTCACCGATCTGCCGGGCACCTGGCAACATTTCAGCATCCCGGCCCATGAATTGACCGAAGAGCTCTTCGAAGATGGCATTGGCTTTGACGGCTCTTCCATCCGTGGCTTCCGCGAGATCCACGAATCGGACATGTTGTTGATACCCGATGTGGAGAGCGCCTTTATCGACCCGGTGCTCCAGGTTTCCACGCTGGTGTTGATCTGCGACGTATATGATCCGCTCACGCGCCAGCCCTACACACGCGATCCGCGCTTCGTGGCGCGCAAGGCAGAAGCCTATCTGCAGCAGACCGGCTTGGCCGACGTGAGCTACTGGGGTCCCGAAGCAGAATTTTTCATTTTCAATGATGTACGCTATGGCGGTGGCACCAACCAGGGCTTCTATTACATAGACAGCCAAGAAGGTTGGTGGAACAGCGGTAAGGAGCTGAAGCCCAACTTGGGTGGCCAGATACCGCCCAAGCGCGGTTATTTTCCGGTGCCACCTGCCGACACACTGCAGGACTTGCGCAGCAAGATGGTGACGGCGCTAGAACGCGTCGGAGTCGCCGTCGAGGTCCATCATCACGAAGTGGCCACCGCCGGTCAGGCGGAGATCGATATGCGTTTCGCGCCGCTGCTGCGCATGGCCGATCAGCTTATGATTTACAAGTATATTGTCAAAAATGTGGCGCGTCAGCACAATATGACCGCCACTTTCATGCCCAAGCCCTTGTTTGAGGACAACGGCAGCGGCATGCACGTCCACATCAGCCTCTGGAAAGGGGAGCGCAACATCTTCTTCGACGAGGCAGGTTATGCCCAGCTCTCCGACACCGCGCGCTTCTTCATCGGGGGGTTGCTCCACCACGCGCCGGCCCTGCTCGCCCTGGCAGCGCCGACCACGAACTCCTATCGCCGCCTGGTGCCCGGTTTCGAGGCACCGGTCAACCTGGCCTACTCGCAGCGCAATCGGTCGGCCATCTGCCGCATCCCTATGTACTCACGCAGTCCGCGTGCCAAGCGCATCGAGTTTCGCGCCCCGGATCCCAGCTGCAACCCGTATCTCTGCTTCGCAGCCCTGCTGATGGCCGGTCTGGATGGCATCCAGAGCCGGATCGACCCTGGCGCGCCGATGGACAAGGATCTCTACGACTTGCCGCCGGAAGAAGCGCGTCACCTCAAACAGGTGCCCGGCTCGCTGGATAAGGTGCTGGACGCACTGGAAGCGGATCATGAATTCCTGCTGCGTGGCGATGTGTTCACCGAAGATGCCTTGGAGGCGTATATTGATTACAAGCGACGTTTCGAGGTCGATCCGGTGCGCATGCGCCCCCATCCGCACGAATTTGTGTTATACTATGATGTATAGTGGGTACGTCTCCCCTCTCTGCGAGGACAACAGCAGTGGTGGAGTGTGGCGGCTGAGCGTGTATCGATATGGGGTATGACAATGATCCGCGTCTGTTGAAAGCGCTGTCCAGTCTGAATCGCATCGGTGCCACTGTCAACCGCATCGGTGCGCACGATGTGGCAGCTGATGGGGCAACCCCGTTGCGCCTGATCGCCGAGAGCGCCATCAAAGTTGTGCCCGGCACCTCGGCGGTCATTTATACGTGCTATCCACACCAGGTCGCCTTTGACCCGGCTTCACGCGTCTCGGCTGGAGAATGCCCTCCAATAGATGATGACGTGCCGCGCCCGGACGGGTTGGGCATGCGCGCATTGCTCCAGCGGCGTCCTGTCCTCTCTTATGAAGAGTACAACCTGACTTTGCACCCCACTAAGGCACGCCTCGGGGCAAAGGTGGCCGCTTGCTTCCCTTTGATAGTGGCAGAACAACCGCTGGGCGCACTCTACGTCTACCGTCGGCGCGAACAGCACTTCACACCGCTAGAACTCCTGATGTTAGAAAATTTCGTCAACCAGGCAGCGATGGCGATCTACCACGCGCGTCAAGTGGAATACCATACTGCCCAGCTGACACGCCGCGAAGATGAGGTGGATCGATTGCGTCGCGCCGGTTTGCTTATCTCTTCGCGCCTGGGATTAGATGAGACGCTCCAAGCCATTCTACAGATGGCATTGGAAGTGATCAACGCCCAGTACGGCATCATCCGACTGGTGGATCGAGAGGGTAAACAGCTCATTACGCGTGCGGTAGCAGGCAAGGGACTGCGCCAGCCGCTGACCGAAGCGTTGTCCCTTGACACGGCCAGCATCATGAGCTGGGTGGCAAGACACCGGCAACCGGTAGTCATCCCAGACCTGAGTCAACCACCCTGGGCCGAGCTGTACTACCCGCTTGACCCAGCCTTACAAATGCGCTCCGAGATCGCAGTACCCTTGCTAGGCGCTGGCAATCGCCTGGAAGGGGTGCTTAACCTGGAGAGTCCGGCTGTGAACGCCTTCAGTCAAGAGGAGAGTCACCTTCTTCAGTCTCTGGCAGTGCTGGCCGTCATCGCCATCCAGGAAGCTCGCCTGTTGGATGCGTTGCGCCAAGCAGCGGAGTGGTTGCTCCTTATGCCGACGCAGCAGGTGCTGGAACGCCTGACCGAGCAAGCGTGCGATCTGTTAAACGCCGCCACCAGCGCCATTTGGATCGTTTCAGGGGAACAGTTGGTGCTATATGCTACCAGTACGCCTTCTCCCCGCACGTTGGGTCGAGACACACTCCCATTGCGCAACAGCTTGACCGGTCAGGCGGTGCTGACCAGCCGTCCCGTCATCGCCGAGGATGTGCGCCTCGATCCTCACTTTGCGCGTACCGATCTGGCACAGGCGCATAACTGGCAAAGTGCTCTGATTGTG
>JASFBB010000304.1:0-7155 GCA_036172345.1 Anaerolineae bacterium | reverse complement strand
CCGAACTGGAGAACCCGCCCCATCCCCTGTTGCACGGCAAGAAGGGCGGGGCTTACGTCCACGTAGATCAGATCGACAGCATCTTCACCTACGACGAACTGTGCGCCGTGGCTGAGGCCGTCCGGCAGGTGGGCGGGCGCGAGGTGCACTGCCTGGCCTGGGAGTTCGAGATGGAGCTTTCCCGCAAGAAAGAAGCGCTGGAGGCTGAAACTGGCGTCGCCATCCGCCTCAAGTACATCCCGCGCGAGATCATGGAGCCGAACCGCACCGAGGTGCAGTTCTTTGAGGCGGGCGCGCTGGAGGCAAAGCCTATCGTCAAGGACGGCGGAGTGGATGTGGAGTTAGTGCGCTTCACCCCTGCGCTGGCTGAGGCGCCCGAAGCGGAACTCGCCGCCCTGCGCGAACGGGCAGTGAGCTCCCCCTTTGACTTTATCGACTTTTGGGCAGTGGACTTTGACTACTCGCCCGACAAGCCTTTTGAACATCACTGGCAGGACTTTCGCACCCGCAAAGACCGCTCGCTGAAGACCCGCACCGACCTCGGCTGGAAGTATGAAACGCCGGGCAAGCACCACATTGCTGTCAAGGTGATTGATGTCTTCGGCGTGGATACGACGATTGTGCTGGAAACGAATATTGTCAGCGAATAGGGAACGAATAAACGAATGATGAGTGGAAGGACTGTGCGCTCAGTCGTTGTCTATTCGCTGGCGCGAGAAAAACGGTCAGCTAATAGGGGACGAATAAATGAATGGCGGAACGAGCCATCGGTTTATTCGTTGCGGAGTCGTTGACATCATTCATTCACAAAGGAGTCGACAATGGCATCGCCAAAAACAGCCCCTGGATTGGTAGATGATCGGCTCAACGGGCTCACCTACAAGGTTATCGGCCTGGCTATGGCAGTCCACAATGACCTCGGGCCTGGCCATCGCGAATCCACCTACCATAATGCTATGCACCAACGTCTTTTGGACGCCAGCCTAGCTGTTGAGAGGGAGCCAGAACTCCCCATCGTGGACGAAAATGGCAATCAGGTGAACTTCTACCGGCCCGACCATCGTGTTGAGCAGGTGTTGCTGGTGGAGTACAAGGCGCATTCGTTTCCTCTGACGAACGATGACGCTGCCCAGTGCATAGACTACCTCGCCGCTTCGGATTGTTCGGTTTGCCTTTTATTCAACTTCGGCAGGAGACGGCTTGAATGGAAGCGACTCTTTCCGCCCAAGAAAATCCTGGAACACCGTCGCCGGCGCTGGTAATGGTTCCCCATTCGTTATTCATTCGTTTATTCGTTTTCTCATTCGTTGACTGTTTTTTGGAGGACAGCCATGCCCTTTAAAGTGACCCAGCAAAACGCCTCGGCCCTCGAACCGCTTTTCAAACCGTGGGAAGAACCGACCATGCATCGCCTGCCCAACCCGACGCCGGGCGCGCCGGCGATCATCGCTCCGGGGCGGCGCCCCAGCAAGGTGCCCCTGGTGCGCGCCATCCGCGCCGAAGTGGACGCCTGGCGACGCGGCGGGTATGCCGGCGTCAGCGAGACCTCGCGCACGCTGCTTCAGCACTGGTTTGAAAATGAGCATCTGGTGAAAAATGAGCGCGGCGAACTCGTGCCGTTCCGCTATCACTGGGCACAGCGGGAGGCCATCGAGACCTTCATCTACCTGTACGAACTGCGCCGGGTGCGCAACGTCGCCGAACTGCTCTTCGAGTTTGGGGATAACCAACTGGCCGACCTGGCCTTGGGCATCCCGCCGGAACAGGATCGCTGGGCCAAATACTGCGCCAAAATCGCCACCGGCGCCGGCAAGACCAAAATCATGAGCCTGGCCATCGTATGGAGTTACTTCCACAGCCTCTATGAGTCGAACTCCTGCTTGGCGCGCCATTTTGTGATTATCGCACCCAACCTGACCGTTTACGAGCGACTGAAAGACGACTTCGAAAACTGCGCGATCTTCTATCAAGACCCCCTTATCCCTGAGGAGTGGCGGGGCGACTTTCAGATGCAGGTCGTGCTACAGGATGAACCCGGCGGGGCAACCACAACCGGCGCCATCTATCTGACCAACATTCACCGGCTCTACCCCAGCCGCGACAACAATGGGTCGGTTGAAGCAGAGGGGATGTCCATCTTCGGCCCGCCGGTCGTGCGCGGCCGGGCGCTGGATACCGGCGAAAGCCTGCGCCAGCGCATCACTGCTCACCCGCGCCTGATAGTGCTCAACGACGAAGCCCATCACCTGCACGATCCCGACCTGGCTTGGAACCGCGCCATTGATGCCTTGCATAAGGAGAGCCTGAAGCGGGGGCAGAGGGGAATCTGCGCACAACTGGACTTCACCGCCACACCGAAGCACAACGACGGCTCGCTCTTTCGCCACATCGTGGTGGACTTTCCACTCGGCGAGGCGGTGGACGCAGGCATCGTCAAAGTGCCCGTCTTAGGTGAATCGGATGAACTGGTGATGCACGGAGATAGAAAGACCCCTGCCCACGAACGCTTTAGAATGCATTTACAACTGGGCTATCAACGTTATGAAAAGACCTACGAGGAGCTCCATCAGGTGCGCAAGCCCATCCTGTTTGTGATGACCGAAGACGCCCAGTCCGCGAACGAGATTGCCAATTATCTGGATAGCGACGCCTTTCTGCTGCTCAAGGGGCGCGTGCTCAACATCCACACTCGCCTGAAGGGCAAGATCAAAACGGTCACGCGCGGGGGCAGGACCTTCAAGGAGTTTGTGGAAAACGAAACCGCCATGAAGCCGGAAGACCTGCGCGCGCTGCGCGAGATGTCCCGCGAACTGGACAGCCCCGATAGCAAGTTTCGCTGCGTGGTGTCGGTCATGATGCTGCGCGAGGGGTGGGACGTACGCAACGTAACCACCATCGTGCCGCTGCGCCCCTATTCGGCCAAATCGGGCATTCTGCCGGAGCAAACCCTGGGGCGCGGCCTGCGCCGCATGTTCCCCCTCGGCGATACGCCGGAACTGGTGACCGTCATTGAACATCCGGCGTTCCGCAAACTCTACGAGGACGAGCTGGCGCAGGAAGGGCTGGATATCGCCGTCCTGCCCGTGCGCGAGGTCTTCAAGCAAACGGTCACCATCTTCGTGGACCATGAGCACAAAGATGTAGAAGCCCTTGAAATCGAAATCCCGATGGTTTCCGACGCGGTTGAGACCACGCAGGAATTGCAGGGACTGACGTTTGACGAGGTGCGCGAGGCTTTTCAGGCCAGGTTCAAGCCTCTAC
The DNA here is from genome assembly GCA_036172345.1 of Anaerolineae bacterium. Taxonomy (GTDB): domain Bacteria; phylum Chloroflexota; class Anaerolineae; order 4572-78; family NAK82; genus NAK82. The sequence goes on along the minus strand of JASFBB010000304.1, from coordinate 3,894 downwards.
CCATCGGGAAGAAGCGAGAAGGGACCATCGCGTACCAGGAGCGGCACCTGTTCACCGACGAGATTGTGACGACCATGCAACTGGATGCCGGGCTGTTGAACAACGCCTGGTCGGCGCCGTCCTACTTTGCCCAGATGCTGGGCCGCGCCTGTCGCATCAGCAATCCCCATCAGGTGCTGGCGCCGCTCGTGGAGCGCTTTATCTGCGAGGTGCTCTTTGAGCGTCCCGTGGATCTCTACAGCGGCGAAGTGGACCATCGTATGCGCGACTTAGACGTCATGGAGCACATCCGCGCCACCTTCACGCCGTTGATTCTGGCAAAGACAGTGCGGCAAGAAAAGCGCCGGCGCATCAGTCGCGGGCAACGGCTTTCCACCTGGAGGCCCTATCAGGCCACCAGCCACGATAAGCGCCTGGCGGTTCAGGCGCAACGCACGATGTTCAACCTCGTGCCCTGCGACAACGAGTTCGAGCAGGAGTTCACCGACTTTCTCGAAACCGCCCAGGATGTCGCCGCCTTTGCCAAGAACGCCGGGCCGCAGAAGTTGATGATTGACTACCTCCGGCCGGATGGCCAGCGCGCCTTCTACGTTCCCGACTTTTTTGTGCGCACATACGAGGGCGATTACTACCTGGTGGAACTCAAAGGCCGGCAGGATGAACTGGTGGCGCTGAAAGCCAGCGCCGCGGTAGAATGGTGCAAGGCTGCTTCCAGCAAGGAAACACGCTGGCACTATCTCTATGTGCCGTATCACCTGTTCCAGCAGGGGGCAGCCGCCATAGTTGCCGAACTCGCCCGCGCCTGCGAGCCGGCCTTGAAAGAGCTGTTGAAAGAGTGGAAAAACAAACAACTGGCTTTGCCGTTAGAAGAAGCAACGGCTCAATCCCAAGCCGAGGCGCTCTTCAATCAGGTTCTGCAAGAAGCGGGCATCGCACAGCCGCCGGCAGAAGTGGCCGATTTTATGCGCCAAGCCGTGCTCCTGTTGGATCATGCCATCCGATCCAGACATCCAACGTTGGCCCCCGCCTTTCAGCCGCTGTTGGGTCCGCTGGACGACTATGCGCTGCGCATTCTGGAGAGATACCTCAAGCCTGCCATTCCATCGGAAAAAGAGGCCTCGATTGCCTTCTTCACTCCAAACCTGAGCCATTTGGATTCTCACGAGCGGGCCTCGCTGGAGAGACACCAACGCTATTTGCGCGACAATCTGGTCTTTGGGCGTTTCATCCAGCGCTTAGGGACATTGCTCTTTTGCTTGGACTATGCCCGGCAAGCTGAAGACGGCAGTTCTGGCATATGGAAAGCGGTCAGGTGTCAATTCTCGACACGAGACTTTGATGCACTCTATCAAATCTTGCAGCGCGTCAACGAGTTCCGTAACACGCGCGTCGCTCACGTCGAAGTCCCCCTCACTGACGAACAAGAGGCAAAAGAAGCTATGCGCACATGGCTAATTTGTCTGAGCGTGATGGCAAAGATGTGCCAACAAGGGTGAAATGCTCGTTTCGGTTATGCCATTAAACCCCCGCTCGCATCTGACACCGCTCCACGATGCCCCATAGTGCAGGTGAAGCGCGTGCCGTTATGCAACTCAACCGGTCGAGCACACAATCGCCCTTAGGAGCTGGGCAGTGCTCTGTATCACACCTGTGCCAATGTCATACCACCCAACACCAGCCCGGCACCGGCAGCAGTGGCAATGGTTAAAGGCTCGCCCAGCATCCAAACACCCAATAGCGTGGATACGACGGGAGTCAAGTACAGAAAAACACCCGCTTGGGAGATGGGCAGCTGCTTCGCCGCATGCCACCACAGCAGATAGGCAGCCGCTCCGCAGCCAATGGCAAGCCCCAACAGCGCTCCCCACACTTCAGCCGACCAATGCAGCGTTATACCCTCTACAACGGCAAGCGGTGTCATTGCCAGTGCGCCGATCAAGCCGGCAAGCGCCGTCACCGGCAACGGACCACACGCGAGCACCAGCCGCTTACCCGCGACGATATAAAAGGCACCTGCCAGCGTTGCCAACAAGGCCAATCCATTCCCCAGCACCCGTGCATACATCTCCACCTCGCCAGCCCATACCCCTCCCAGGGTGATAAAGGTGACCCCTAACAATCCCATCGTCAACCCACCAGCCGCGCGCCAGCTCATACGTTCTTTTAACACCCACACCCCGAGCACGGCACTGAGAATAGGATAGGCGTTCATAATAAGCCCTACATCCACAGTGGTGGTGTATATGAGTGCCAAGTTCTGGAACACATAAGCCACCCCCTCACCGATGATCCCTAAAGCGAGCAATAGGGGCCACTCACGCCAGCTCTGGCGAAAGGAGCGGCGCGCATCTCTTGAGGTACTTACTATGATAACCAATATGGCACTGGTGATCCACCAACGCAATGCTGCAACCGCCAAAGGACCCATTTGAGTCATCGCCACCCGCGTAAGCAGAAAACTGGTGCCCCACAACACGGCCGCAGTGGTGACGGAGGAATACGCAACCCACATATTATTGACATCCTGCCTCTTCTAGTCGCAATGAGATCACCTGAGACACCGTATCTTTTCCCATCGAGATGCCATAGATAGTTCTGGCTGCCTCAACGGTGTGACGATTATGGGTGATCACGATGAACTGAGTCTGTTGAGAAAGCTCTTCCAACACCTGGCGAAAACGGCCTACATTCGCTTCGTCAAGCATAGCGTCCACCTCGTCCAAGGTGCAGAAAGGTGTTGGTCTGACCTTGAGCAAGGCAAATATCAGCGAGACCGCCGTTAACGCCCGTTCACCCCCAGACAGCATCGCAAGGGTGCGCGCACGCTTGCCGGGAGGACGTGCCACAATATCGATCCCGGTCTGAGAGATATTCTCGGGATCGGTCAGCACAAGATCGGCATCACCCCCATTAAAAAGACGTTTGAAGTATGCCTTGAATTCTCTGGAAACCGCATAAAACGTGGCGAGGAATTTGTGTTCCATCAGCTGATCCAGCTCGGCGATAACTCGACGCAAGTCGGCAGCCGCTTGTTCTAAATCGTTAATCTGCCCGGTCAAAAACTCATATCGCGTGCGCACCGCCTCATATTCTTCAGGGGCATTCGGGTTGACAGTTCCCAATTGACTCAATTGCACGCGGAGCCCGCGAATCTCTGCCTCCAGATCCTCAGGAAGATCATCCACAACTGGAAGTATTGAAACCAACGGATGGAGCGGAAGAGGAGGTTGGCCATTTATGTCCTCGCTTATGGAGATATCTACCAGGCCCAGCTCGTTTTCGATCTGACGTTGCAGCGAGCGCAGTTCGTCCTGGCAACGTGTCAGCTCCAAAACGGAACGTGTATGCTCGTTCTCCATATGGCGCAATCGTTCCCGTTGACCTCGTTCTTCTTCTTCAAGCGCGGATTGACGTTTGGCCAGATCCTCAAGTTCTTTCTCTGCCGGCGTGATCAAGTTATCCACGGAGTTGATCTGCTCCGCAAGATGCACCAGGCGTTCGCGTTGTCCGTTCACCCGAGCCATCAAGGATGTGATTTCACGTGTCAGCTCCTCGACCCGAGCGCATCGGCTCGCCAGACGACTCTCCACCTCGTTCAGCGCGGCAACATTTCCCTCTAATATAGCGCGTTGCCGTTCCACCTGTCCTTGAGCAGCTGTCAGAGCTGCTTGCACTTGAGACATTTCTGCCAGCAATGTCTCCTGGCTCAACATGGCAGCTTCACTGGCCAGCCTCTCGGATTCCGACTGGAGATTGACCTCTTCTTCCTTTAGCTGTCCAATTTCTACCATAACCTGCTCTACGAGCTGGACCAATTCAGCCCGCTTGATTTGAGCACGTTCCGCAAGGCCGCGTTGCCATTCCGCCGCTTGCGTCACGCGTTCCATTTCGCGG
>JASFBB010000303.1:0-5523 GCA_036172345.1 Anaerolineae bacterium | reverse complement strand
CTCTTCGCCAGCGATCAAGCGGTTGAGCGTGCGGTTGAACAGCGCCAAGTCCAACACATAGAGCGACTCGAAGTCATACTCGCCGTTCTCATCGCGTGGACTCTCCTCACGGTCGACGAAGAAGTCATCCAGCGCGATCGGGACGGGGCGGATGCCGTTGGCCAGCAGTTGGATGGAGAGGCGTTTGGAGAAGGTGGTCTTGCCCGAAGACGATGGTCCGGCGATCAGCACCAGGCGCACCCGCGGCTGACGCTGGGCGATGGCGGAGGCAATGCGAGCGATGCGTTGCTCGTGCAGCGCCTCCGACACCAGGATGATCTCGCGCATGCGTCCGGCTTCCTGCGCCTCGTTCAACGCACCCACGTTGGAAATGCCCATCAGGTGCATCCATTCGCCGTACTCGTTGAAAACGGCGACCAGGCCGGGCGATTCCTTGAGCTCCTGCACCATATCGGGCTGCTCATGGCGCGGATACACCAGTGCAAAGCCGCTGCCGTAGGGGCGCAACGCAAATTGCCGCAGGTAACCCGTAGAAGGCACCATATAGCCATGGAAGTAATCGCGCGTCGTGCCCAGGGTATAGAGCGTCAGATAATCCTTTTTGCGATTCTTGAGCAGCGTGACCTTATCGGTGTAGCCTTTGGCCTCGAAGTGACGCAATGCTTCCTCGAGGGGCACATGCTCTTTGCCGATGGGCATGTCGGCATCCACCATTTCGCGCATGCGCGCTTCGATGCGTTGGAGTTCTGTAGCGGTGAACGGTGCGCGCCCCTCGACCACGCAATACAGTCCACCCGAATAGAGGGCGTAGTCCACGATGATCTCCGCTTCGGGATAAAGCTCTTCAACCGCTGTGACCATGAGGAAAGTGAGCGAGCGCACGTAAATGCGCTGGCCGTCGCTATCGGCGAGTGTGATGGGGACCACATCGGCATCCCGTTCGATGGGATAGGTGAGCTCGCGCAGCTCCCCGTTGACCAGCGCCGCGACGATGGGCGGCGTGTGCTTGGCAGCATGATCGATGGCCTTAAAGTATGTCTCCAGCGATGTGCCGACCGGTGCTTCGTACAGGCGTCCATCCGGCAGGCGGATCTGTGCCGTCGTGCGCGGTCGAGCACGGCGCACCCGCGGCACCATAATGGAGGTGTCCGTTGGGTATCGCGTCTTCATAAGCGCCTTCATAACCGTAAATTGGGGAGAATATCCAGATCTAAGCCATCCACACGACCGGCCACCAAGTGATAATGGGCTGCAGCACCGATCATCGCCGCATTATCGGTGCACAGCCACAAAGGAGGAACGCGTACCGGACGCTGGGCGCGCAGGGCCATCTCGTGCCGCAGGCGGTTGTTGGCGCTCACCCCGCCGGCCAACAGAATTTCTGCCACATTGTAACGTTCTGCTGCCTGGCAGGTTTTCTCAACCAAGATGTCCACCACAGCCATTTGGAAGCTGGCGGCCAGATCGGCAACCGGCAGCGCAAACACGGAGCGCGATGCATCCAGAGCATCCGCCGGCTTGTGGATCTCACCCGTGTAGCGCTGCACAATGCGCAGCACGGCGGTCTTCAACCCTGAAAAGCTGAAGTCCCATGTGCCGCGTAGCCGCGCGCGGGGCAAGTCAAAGGCGGTGGCATCACCGCGTTCGGCGGCCTTTTCGATGGCCGGGCCGCCCGGATACCCCAGGTCCAGCAGACGCGCCACCTTGTCGAACACCTCTCCTGCGGCGTCGTCCTGGGTGCGCCCTAGCACTTCATAACCCAGGTGATCGCGCACCAGCACCAGCTCGGTATGGCCGCCCGAAGCGATCAGGCACAATGCCGGAAAACGCGGCAACGGTGGCTCGCCGTCGGTGATCAGCCAGTTGGAATACAGATGCCCTTCCAGGTGATTGACGCCGATCAACGGCCGCCCCAATGCCAAGGCGATCCCCTTGGCCGCGTTTACGCCGACCAGCAGACTGCCGGCCAGGCCCGGCCCGTAGGTCACAGCGATGGCGTCCAGGTCGTTCCAGGCGACGCGTGCCTGGGTCATAGCATCCTGGATCACCGGGCCGATCGCCAGGATATGCTGGCGCGAAGCCACTTCAGGAAAGACGCCCCCATAGCGGCGATGGATCTCAATCTGCGAGGCGACCACATTGGAACGGATCACCTGGCCATCCGCGACCACTGCCGCCGCCGTTTCATCACACGAGGTTTCAATGGCTAAAATAGTGCTCATGGTGCTTTCTTCTCGCATTTACAGAAGAAATAGGATACCATGGTTATAGATATTCTGCAACCGTTGACAGAATCAGCTTCTCATAATATAATCATGACATAACGTAAGAAAAGGGGGTGGGCGCCATGGATATCCTCCACCTGGTAGATCGACTGGAAACTTTGGTCCACAAAAGCTGGCGCATCCCATTTACCTCCAATGTGGTGATACAGGAAGAAACGTTCCTGGAGATTATCGATCAGATGCGCATATCGATCCCAGACGAGGTGAAAAGGGCCAGACAGTTGGGCGCCGAACGAGAGCGTCTGATCGAACAAGCACAACGTGAGGCCGACCGGATCATCGCCCAGGCGCAAGATCAGATCAACGCGCTGATTGACCAGCAGGAAGTGGTGCGGCAGGCGGAGCAAAAGGCACAAGCTCTGCTCGCTGAGGCCAATCGCTCGGCCGAACTGATCCGGGCAGATGCAGACGCTTATGTGGTGGAAGTGCTCAGCAATTTGGAAGAAGAGCTGCTGCGACTCATCACCACGGTGCGCAACGGCATCCACAAGCTGGAACGTTCCGCCGGCCACCGAAAAAGCGAGGCTGTGCATACGGTTGAGGTCGCGGCTGAGGCGAGCAAATCCGCCGGAACATAAGTAAGAAGGTAGCAGCTGCGTCGCCGTGTTGCTCCCAAACCAATGGTATATGATAGGATGCGTGGGATTGCCAGGCTTGATGTAGACGATTAGGGTTGATTACGTATGAATGAGCAATGTGCGGCTATGATGATCTTGCAGGAAGGGAACAGTCTCCAGCGCCAGTGGCTGTTGGATGCGCCGGAGGTGCTCATCGGACGCAGTTCGGATTGTCAGATCATTGTCAACGACCGTCAGGCATCGCGCCATCATGCACGCATCTCCTGCACGAAAGAGGGTTATATCCTCGAAGACCTGGGCAGCAAGAACGGCACTTATCTGAACGGACAGCGCCTGACCAAGCCGGCCCGTTTGGTGGACGGCGATGAGATCGGCATCGCGTTTGCTGCCCGCCTGCGATTTGTTGATGCCGGTGCCACGGTGCCGCTGACGCTTGAGGCGCCGCGTCAGCCGCAGATTCGCATTGACCCCGCTTCGCGGAGCGTGTGGGTGGCAGGCCAAGAGCTTCATCCCCCGCTTTCCCCTGCCCAATACCGCCTGCTCGCGCTCTTGTGTGAACGCGCCGGGCAGGTGGTCAGCCGTGAGGAAGTGGTGCACGCCGTCTGGGGCGAGGGCGCTGTGGAAGGTGTCACCGAGCAAGCCATTGACGCCTTGACACGTCGGTTGCGCGAGCGCATCGCTACGATCGACCCCGACCACGAGTATGTGATCACCGTGCGCGGGCACGGCTACCGGTTGCAGCATGCCGTGCCTGAGCTCAGCGCGTTTGCACCGCAATTTGACTGATCGCGCGTGCCTGCTCCAGCACCCGCCTGAGGTGTTCGGCAGCGCGTGTTTGACGCGCCGCTTCCAACTGCTTGAGGATGCTCTCTATGATGGTGAGCAGCTGCTCGGTTACGAGTGCCCGATTCTGCGTCAGTAGCTCCCCTGTCTCCTCGGGATAGGCTGCGCGCATCAGCTGCTGGATCAAGCGAATCTCAGGGGGCAGACGCTCCTCCAAGATATCCGCCGCGATGTCACCGATGGTCTGCAGGCGTGCTGCAAGGTCGGAACGTCCATCCGCCTGCGCTTGTTGCAGGTTGGCCGATAAGATGCTCAGGAACAGGTCATCGATGCGCTCTTTGTGCTGTTGCATGATCACGCGCGGGTCTTCCGCTGCTAGAATGCTCTTCAGCAGCTCGGCAGCATCCTGGACTGCCTTGCGCAATTCTTCATCCTGGCGCGCTGCGGTGTCCAGGATGCGTGAGCGTAGCGCGCGCAGACGGGCCGCCGCCTCGGTGTCCTGCTGGGATTCGGCCGCTTCGATCTGAGCGGTAAGGCCTTGGAAGAAAGCATAGTCCAGCAGCGGTCGCCCCACCGCCACCAATTCCTCAAACTCCTCATCCGAAGACGCTTCTTGCAGGCGCTTCAGCAGCTCTTCACGGGTGATCATCTCCCCGAGGCCCATCGCCGCATCGGCCTCAGCCGCTGCCTTGCGCGCCGCAATGCTCATCTCGGCCAGCAAAGCGCGCAGTCCCAATAGCGTCCGCGCCATTTCGGGACGGCCTTCCGCCTGCATGGCCTGGGCAGAGGCGGTCAGCACCTGGAAGAACTCGTAATCCAGCTCCGCTTCGTGTTGCTTGACCAGCGTGCGCAGCGTCTCCTCATCGCGCGCGCGCAAGAAAGTCTCGATGAGCTGCGCCTTGGCGCGTTGCCGCGCGATCATTTCGGGGGTGACACCCTCTGCCTGCAGCACCCGCTCCATCATACTCTGCAGCGAGAAGAAGACCTGCGGGGTAAGCAGGTAGCCCTTGCGCTTTTCCGGCGGCAGGCTGTTGATCAGCGCGTTGGTGAGATCGCCGATGATGCGCTGTTGATCGGTGTGGTTGAGGTTGAGCTCGACCGGCATCAAGACCAGCGCCAGCTCGTGCTGCGGATCGTGGTAAAGGAGAGGGGAGTTCAACACTGCCTCATTGCCGCAACGCGGACAGCGGGTCATGTTGAAACGGCCGCTGAGAAAGCGCGACTTGAGCGCCGGATTGCTGCCCACATCGACGATCCCCTCAACCGGGGCGGTAAAGCGTGCCCCGCATGCTGAACATAAGACCGGCATAATCAATTGGCGTGTTGCCATGCAACCATCCTTTCCGAATCGTTGGGGGCATGCCACGTCTGAGCAGCCCCCGCCCAACATTCTGCTGACCTCGTATGATACAAACAAGCCCATATGATAGGCGCTATCGGGATCATTGTCAAAAGGAGCGATTAAAATCGCTCCCATAAGGCCTCTGGCTACCCATCCGCGACGGCGGACAGGATAGCGTCATCCCCGCAGGTGGCGCACGGGGCAAAAGTCCTTGACACAGAATTGAACTGTGATATAGCTGCCGACTTAGATGGCCTTTACATCAGCGCTAGCCACGTCGGCGCACTGGGACTCCTTAATCCGAGCGCCAAGGAGGGAGAAATGGTGGACATTGAGGAGCTGAAACGGGAGATCCTGGAGCAACTCTGGCCGCTGGATCCGGAGCGGGTCATCCTCTTTGGCAGTTACGCCCGCGGCAACCCGACGGAGGATAGCGATATCGACCTGTACGTGGTGACCAAGGACAACTTTATGCCAGCCAACTACGGCGACGCAGCTGCTACCTTCTTACTTATGTTCCGGCGGATTTGCTCGC
>JASFBB010000302.1:0-16205 GCA_036172345.1 Anaerolineae bacterium | reverse complement strand
CGCTACCTGGAGTGGTGCGCCGGCCATATATTGTGCTTCCATCGGACCTGTGAGGGGTTGTTGCTCTGTGTAGGTCACCATCGCAACGCGGTCAGCGGGCGAGAGACGATCCCAGCGAATGACTGCCTGAGATGTCTCACGCCAGTCCTCCACCTCCGTATATTGGGGCAAAGCATAGGCAAAAGACGCCAGCACAATCACCCAGCACAAGACATACACCTCGAACGGTACTTGTGCGATGGTTCGTTCCCTGCTCTTCACTGCGCCCCTATCGACATGCTCCTGTCGAGTGCGATAGACGACTAAGAAATATCCCACCCTAGCCGCCGCGATTGAGAGCGCAAAGATCAACAACCCTAACAGACGCCACGGAAACTGCACCAGGCTGGCGAGAGGCAACGCCCCCCACATCACCTCTGAGGCTGGGGACATCAACCATATGATTGGCGCCACCGAGACCAACATAAACAAAGAAATACTCCGCAGCCATATGAGCTGCTGATCATCCGACCCTGGCTGAGGGGGCGCATCTGTATGGTCAGAGCGGCCACGTATGAGGTCACCCACCGTCAGCCAACCGCCTATGAGGGCCAATGCCACCAACGCAACACCCATCTGAAACGACATCCCATCCTGAAGACCGGGACCGGAGTAGCCATACCCCCACGCCGGTGACAACAGCTGCGCCGGATACACAAAGTGCTGACGATAGTCATAACTGTATGTCGTCCATTGCTCTACTTTCACGTAATGCAGCTCAGCTGCTAAAGGCAACAAATAAATGGCTGCCAACCCCAGCCCCAACAGTGCAGCACCCAATACACTGCCCAATGGTCGAAGAAACGAGTGACTGAAACGACACCTATATCCACTACGGGCGCTACGTCCCGTCCGCCACCTTATTGCTAACAAGAAGAGAACGTAACCCCCAAGAAACGGGGTAAAGGTGAGCAAGGAGGTGTGGTGGATCAACGCCAACAACCCGTAAGCAAGCCCAGCCCACGCCAGGCGCGTCCCGCTGGGATGCTGCACCAGACTGGTGAACGCCCACATCACCACGGGGAGCAGAGCCAGCGCAACGTATTCGGGGAATGCGCTGCGCACGTAGATCTCCAGCAGGTGAAAGGGCGCCCACATATAGAGAACAGCTCCCAAGACTCCTGCCGACCGTCCCATCAGTCGGGACAGGAATCCGTACATAGCCCCTCCCCCCCCAATGGTGGCAAGTATATACACGGCCTTGACGGCTTCCACGAAACTCAGCCCCATCAAGTGCAACAGCTCCGCGGCGTAAAAAGCCAGCGGAGCGTAGAGGTTGAAGAGGGGATAGCCATAACCGAAGGCGAAATCGGGTGACCAGCGTGGCCATAGGTAGCCGTCGCGCAACGTCTGGTCGAACTCGACGAGGAAGAAGACGCTATGCGGCGCGTCGTGGGCGTTGAAAAAATAGGCGGGCGACAGCAATGGCAGCCAAATGAACACCGAGAAAAGCAGAACCATCGCGTAGGGCATTAGTCGGAAGCGGAACGATGCACGCATAGAATGTTCCCATAAAGATCTGCTCAGCACTTGTTACCCTCTATAGTAGCACGGCAGTGAGGATGTCACAATCTCGTGGACCTCGCGGGTGCACTTCATTTTTGGGGTGGCGTGGGTTTCAAACCGAGCCGCGCGCGTCAGCAAGCAGCTGGGATCCTACCGGAGAGCACGCCAAGCATGCAGAGAATTACTAAAAAGCTCCTCTGCCTACAAGGTTGAATGGGCTACGTTATCCAGCACGAGACTGGGGGTAAGGAGGTAGACAGCGAGGCCAGAGAGCACGTGCATCGAGTCGAAAATGGCGGTCGATCAGCGCCGCCAGGCCCGCGATGATGAATACAGGCACGATGATGTTGGTCGCGATGCTGAAAAAGGACGGCATAGCTCCTTCCGAATGGGTTGAATGAGCACATATATATGGGGTAGTGATTGAGCAAAGTCCAAGGCGAAAGATTTGATGTCTCTGCCCTCACTGCACGTTGTCAGTGGCACAGAAGGGGTGATCAATCCTGTCGCTTTCCGTTAACGCAGATCCACGACGCGCTGGCGGTTATGGACACACTGGAGCACAACAAAGTGATGATCAACCCATAACCAACGTTGATGGGTAACTTGCCCGATTCGCGTGTGAGCATTGCGATGCGGCGAAACGCTTTTCGATACTTTTTAGTCTTAGTCCACCTGCTGATGCAATGTGTTGAGAAACTCTTCGTTGGTAGCGGTTCTGCGCAGCCGCTCCAGGATGAGCTCCAGCGCCTCGTTGCTGCCACCGACCGCCTGGATCATATGCCGCAGCGTCCAGATGCGATTGAGTGTCTTCTCATCCAGCATCAGCTCCTCGCGGCGGGTGCCGGACCGCTCGATGTCAAAGGCGGGGAAGATGCGGCGCTCGGCCAGCTTGCGGTTGAGGTGCAATTCCATGTTGCCGGTGCCCTTGAACTCCTCATAGATAACGTCATCCATACGGCTGCCGGTATCCACCAGGCACGTGGCAATGATGGTCAAGCTGCCGCCTTCCTCGATGTTGCGCGCCGCTCCGAAGAAACGCTTGGGCGGGTAGAGCGCCGCCGGATCGATGCCGCCTGACAGCGTGCGACCACTGGGCGGCACCACCAGGTTGTAGGCACGCGTGAGACGGGTGATCGAGTCCAAGAGGATGACCACATCGCGCCCACACTCGACCAATCGCTTGGCACGCTCGAGTGCCATTTCCGCCACCCGCGTGTGGTTCGTGACCGGCTCATCAAAGGTGGAGCTGATCACCTCCGCGCTCACCGAGCGGTCCATATCGGTCACCTCCTCCGGGCGCTCGCCGATCAGCACCACCATCAGATGAATGTCGCGGTAGTTTGCCGTGATGCCGTTGGCAATCTGCTTGAGCACCGTGGTCTTGCCCGCTTTGGGTGGCGAGACGATCAAGCCGCGTTGGCCACGACCGATGGGCGCGAGCAGATCGATCAGGCGTGTCGTGAGATTATAACGGTCCGTCTCCAGTTTCAGTTGCCGATTGGGGAAGATGGGGGTCAGCTTCTCGAATTCGGGGCGCTTCTTCGCCACCTCCGGGTCCATGCCGTTGACCGCCTCGACGCGCAGCAGGCCGTAGTACTTCTCAGTGTCCTTAGGTGGGCGCACATGGCCGATCACCATATCGCCAGTGCGCAAGCCAAAGCGGCGTATTTGGGACTGGGATACGTAAACATCGTCCGCGCCGGGCAACAAATGGTCCGAACGCAAGAAGCCAATGCCGTCTTGCACGATCTCCAGCACACCGCCGCCGAAAATGAGCCCCTGTTCTTCCGCATAAGCTTTGAGGAGACGCAAAATAAGCTCATCCTTCTTCAGGCGGCTGTACCCGGAGATTTCCTTGTTTCGTGCAATTTCTCTAAGTTCCTCAAGGGTTTTTGACTCAAGTTCTGATATGTTCACTTTTCTCTCCTAAAAGATGCCCAATCAACATATGGAGATAGCGCACCAAAGACCTGGATAATCCAGACAACCACTCCAGTGTGCTTGTTATAGTCCCACGTTGAGCCTTATCACGAGGTTTAGGGAATTGCGGCAAAACTCACATCGCGGCGAAATAGTCATTTCTGATGATCGTTGCGAATCGCGCCAAAACACAAGACTTATTTACCGTCACTCAATATACAGCTTCTCGAGCCAGGGTTTTTCGGGACGATGGGTCTAGAGAAAATTCAGTGACGATATGCAGAGATCCAATTTCTGGGGTAAGTACCACTTTTATTATAGCACCATTTCGATTCGGCGTCAACTCCCTTGACCACGCCAAAGTGGAAGTGTTAAGATAGAAATGACCATAGTTTCCGAGAGATCCGTGCAAGTCTAGAATACCTGCTATGCGTGTTGCCATAAACGGCTGGTTCTGGGATCAACCGACCACCGGCAGTGGCCAGATGGTACGTCATTTACTGCCTGCGCTGCTCGAGGTGGATGAGTCGCTGGAAATCGTGCTGGTATTGCCGCGTTGGGCAGCAGACCAGGCCACACCACCACCGTCCCGTGTGCAGGTGGTAGCGATACCGTGCCACCGCAGCCACATCGGCAAGGTCTGGTTCGAACAATTTACCTTCCCTCGCTGGTGCGCTCAACTGGGAGTCGACCTCGTCCATATACCCTATTTCGCACCACCTCTGCAACCCATACAGCGAACTTTGGTCACTATCCACGATTTGATCCCATTAGTGTTGCCGGCATACCGCGGCGGACCGCTGGTACGTCTGTATACTGCACTGGTCACAACAGCGGCACGTCGTGCACACTTCATCCTGACTGACTCGCAGGCTAGCCGTCAAGACATACGCAAACACCTGCACGTACCGGACAATCGGGTGCGCGTCGTCTACTTGGCGGCGGCGCCCTATTATCGTCCGGTGAGCGACACCGCTGCCTTGCACTCCGTTCATCAAAAATATCGGCTGCCGGAACGTTTCGTACTGTGGCTCTCCAGTTTTGATGTGCGCAAGAATGCAGCCGCGTTGCTCCATGCCTATACTTGGGTGGCGCATGCCTTGGGTGATGCCTATCCTCTAGTAATGGCAGGCAATGTGCCAGCAAGGGACACCCCCCTTTTCCCTGACCCACGTCGCATTGCCGTAGAATTGGGTATCGCTACTATCGTGCTCTATCCCGGTTTCATCGCGGAGGAAGACAAGCCGGCGGTGTACAGCGCTGCAACCGCATTTGTCTATCCCTCGCGCTATGAAGGGTTCGGTCTGCCTGTCCTGGAAGCGATGGCGTGCGGCACACCTGTGGTCACCAGCAATACCACCTCACTTCCTGAGCTGGTTGGGGATGCCGCCTTCCAAGTGTCTCCGGGTGACACACGCAGTATGGGAGCCGCCATTATTGCGCTGTGCGTAGATGAGTCGTTGCGTGAGGAGCTGCGCTGCCGAGGGTTGGCACGCGCTGCCACCTTCACATGGCAACGTACCGCTTCCGCGACACTGGACGCATATCGGCAGCTGTTGCATACTTAACCTTAACCTCGAGTAAGCGAGATTCTCTAAACAGTATATGTCCAAAACGATCGTTATTGGCGGCACCGATCCCTTCCGCATTATGCCCATCTTCCTGCGCCAGCTCAAGGAGATGGGATTTTCCGGCGTGCAGAACTTCCCTACGGTGGGGCTCTTCGAGGGCAACTTCCGTGCCAACTTGGAAGCTACCGGCATGGGATACGACAAAGAAGTGGCCATGATCGCCGAGGCACACGCTTTGGATATGTTCACTGCACCCTATGTCTTCACACCGGACGAGGCACGCGCTATGACGCAAGCCGGTTGTGACTTGCTGGTAGCCCACGTCGGCACCACCGTCTCGGGCACCATTGGTGCGACAGTGGCTCTCTCGCTGGATGAGGCGGTGGATGCGGTCATGGCAATGGCAGAGGCAGGTTGGTCGGTGCGCAAGGACTTGATGGTCATCTGCCACGGTGGGCCTTTCGACGAGCCGGAGAACGTGGGCAGAGCGTTGCGCAGAATGCCAGGCGTGGTGGGGTTTTTCGGCGCCTCGAGCATTGAGCGGTTGCCCCCCGAACGCGCGATCCGTGGACAAGTGGAAGCGTTCAAGGAGCTCCAGATCGTGTTCAAATAATGGTACGGATCGAGCCCGTTTCATTTTCCGCGCCGACCCGTCGCGTGATAAGCGCGACGATCTCGTCGGCGGTGGTTTCAATAGGTTTGTCGGTGACATCCAGTACGGCAAAGCCTCCCCGTTCAAAGACACGCCGCGCCATTTCCAGTTCCTCGTAGATGGCAGACGCGTCGGTGTAGCTGGCATGCCCATAGACGCCCAATCGCCGCTGACGTTGCAGGCGAAACAAGCGCAGCTGTGCTGGCGCAATGGTCAGGCCGACCACGCGATTGCGGTCAAGCTCGAACAGACCCGCCGGCGGTTCCAATCCCATCACCAACGGCACGTTTGCCACGCGCCAGCCCATCACAGACAGGTACATACTGAGCGGTGTCTTGCCCACACGGGAGACTCCCACCAGCACGATCTCAGCCAGCGGCCAATCCTCGGGACGCTTGCCATCGTCATGGACAATGGCAAACTCGATGGCAGCCATGCGGTCGAAATGCACCCGTTGCATCTGGCGGTACAACCCAGGTTGGCCCAACGGAGCTACGTGCAACCGCTCACTTAGTTGGTCAAGCAGCTCGCCCATCAGGTCGATCGCCACCACGCCTTGCTCGCGCGCTAGCCTGACCATCTCGGCGCGGAGGCGTGCATCTACCAGAGTGTGCACCACAATGCTGCCGCAGCGTGCCGCCTGTGCCACCACGTGGCGGATCTGCGCTAGGTGACGCACATGGCTGACCGTCACGACCGACACGGGAGCCTCAGGAAATTGAGCCAGCACCGTGCGCACCAGCTGCTCCCCGCTGGCGCCTGTCCCTCCTGAGACCACGTAAATCGAGGTGGGCATACCATCGTGCCTATAAGATAACCAGGTGGACACAAGTATATCATGTTTCACACTCCTCCACGATAGTCCATGCTCAAGCGCGCGAAATGCCCCAGCGTATACGATTCCCGAACGAGTATTCACACACATTGACAACCCCGCCCCATCCGCACTAGAATCGTCCCCACCAATAAAGCCAAGGTGCTGTATGGCACGCATTTTGTGGGTGGAAAAACAGATCGATTACGAGCCGCAAGGCATAATGTCCCTGGCGGCAGTGCTCAAGCAGGCCGGCCACGAGGTAGCATTAACTATCACCACCCGCGAGGATGTTGTCAAGGCTGCCCAAGCCTTCCGGCCGGATATTTTAGCCTACACGGTGTTGACCGGCTCGCAACGCTATTACCTGGAGCTAAACCGGCGCATCAAGCGTGCCTTGGGCGCTCGCGAGCCTCTCTCGGTCTTTGGAGGACCTCATGCTACGTTTTTCCCAGAGGTGCTGGAGGAAGAGGGGCTTGATGGCATCTGCATCGGCGAGGGAGAGGGTGCCATCGTGGATCTGGCGAATGCACTGGACGGTCCGGGATTCGATCCCCACATCCCCAATTGGTGGTTCAAGCTTAACGGTGAGATCATCCGGAACCCGGTGCGCCCCCTGATTCGCGACCTAGGTGCTCTCCCTATGCCCGATCGTGCGCTTATCTACGACAAGGACGAAGTCACACGCTTAAGACCGGTTAAGGCATTCATCGCCGGCAGAGGATGCCCTTACCGTTGCACCTATTGCTTCAACCACGCCTGGTACAAGAACTACTATCCGCGTGAGAAACGCGGCTACATGCGTCCAGTGGATGCCGTCATCGAAGAGGCCTTGTGGGTCAAGGCGCGTTATCCCCTGGAACAGATTATCTTTGTGGATGACCTGTTCATTATGTTCGAAGACTGGTTGGAAGAATTTGCCGACAAATGGCCGCGTGCAGTGGGAGTGGCATTTTTCTGCAATGTGCGCGCCAATCTGGTGACGCATGAAAAAGTAGCCCTCCTGAAAAAAGCAGGCGCCACTTCGGTCAGCATGGGGATTGAAACCGGCAATGATCGCTTGCGCAATGAGTTGCTGCGCCGACGTATGTCACGCCACGCTATCGTGGAAGCAGGGCAACTGCTGCACGAAGCCGGCATCGCAGCCAGCTCCACCAATATGCTCGCTCTGCCCACCGCCACGCTGGAGGACGACTTCGCCACCATGCAGCTCAACCGCGAGGCTAAGATCAAATATGCCCATGCGTTTCTCTTTCAACCCTATCCGGGCACTGAGCTAGGTGGCTTCGTCCAAGAATATGACTTGATGGACGGCAATTTGGAAGATATCAGCGCCATTGCCTGGGACCGTTCGCTCATCAAGCGCGATCCATTCGAACGCCTCCAGATGGAAAACTTGCAACGCTGGTTCGCGCTGGGCGTCGAGTTCCCATGGCTGGAGCCCTTGATCCGTCTGCTCATCAAAGTGCCGCATAATCCGATCAGCGATACCCTCTATCGGCTGATCTACAAGTTCTTCAAGGGCTACGTGATCGCCCGGCGCATCCATCCCTTCCGGCGTAGTCCGCGTATCATGTTCAAGCAGCTGCTGCACTTCTTCCGTATGGAGACATAAGAATCCCCAGGAGATACACGAGATGGAACAGGAAGCCCCGACCCGCTATCAAGTGATCACCAAGCAGGTGCCCACATTCTATTTCATCGGCGTCACTACGAAACAGTCTTCTATCATAAAAGTTTTTCCCCTCTGGATGAAGGAATTGGGTCGTCCAGAGATCGTCATCGAAGGGGTTGACTTGCAGATTCACGATACACGCGAGGCGTATCGTCAGGCGGTGGCGCAGATCAAATATGATCCGCTCTCCTTAGGTGCCCTGGTCACCACCCATAAGATCGACTTGCTCAACGCGACGCGCGACATGTTCGACTACCTCGACCCCTATGCACAGATATGCGGTGAGGTCTCGTGCATTTCCAAGCGCGATGGCTCGCTAGAAGGACACGCCAAAGACCCTATCACCGCCGGGATGAGCTTGGATGCAATGCTGGGCAAAAACTATTTTGCCCGCACCGGCGGCGCAGTGGTGTGCTTTGGTGCGGGTGGATCGGCCGTCGCCATTGCACTGCATTTCATCAACAAGAAAGGGGCGGGCGATCGACCCAAGCGATTCGTGGTCGTCAATCGTTCCACCCCGCGCCTGGACCATATGCACGAGATGGTGGCCAAGCTGGACACCGATATCGCCTTCGAGTACGTGCACAACGAAGACCCCCGTGTAAATGACGCCATCATGGCCACCATGCCAGAAGGCAGCCTTGTGATCAACGCCACCGGTATGGGCAAGGATCGGCCAGGCTCTCCGATTACGGATGCCGGACTCTTCCCACGCAACGGGATCGCCTGGGAGCTGAACTACCGCGGCGCGCTCGATTTCATGCACCAGGCACTGGCCCAACAGGAGAGTCGTAATGTGCGCGTGGAGGACGGCTGGTTGTACTTCCTACACGGCTGGACACAGGTTATCGCCCAGGTGCTGCATATTTCCATCGAGGGCGCACTCTTCGAACGTCTGGCTCAGATTGCCGAGACGGTGCGTAAGTGAAGCTTGCCGAATGACCCGAACACATTGGCGGTGTCAGCGCTCAACGCGGCTCACCCGTGGTAGAACCGGCACCCCCAATCCCGTTCAGGTGACTCTATAATAGCATTATGACGCTATCGCCAGCTGAGCACGCGCTCGTCCACGCCAAAATAGTGGATGTCGAGTTGGGCTTGCATCTCCGGTGGCAGAAGAGGGCGCTGATCGCTGCCATCCGCGTTCATCACCCAGACTTCCCATCGCCCGGTGCGATCGGTTATGAAGGCGATACGCTTGCCATCCGGTGACCAGGCCGGCGCGGCGTTGTTCCAGGAACGCGGCTCCTGGCCGCTGAGGCGCTGATCGGCCAGTTCACGCAACGAGGTCTCGGTCAGGCGCACACGCCCGCTGCCATCGGCATTCATCCTGTGCACTTCCCAATGATCGTGCTGCCAGTAAGTGACAGCGATAGAGGCGCCATCTGATGAGAAGACAGGAGTGCGGTCTGCGACATCATCTGTGAGCGGCCAGGAGGCTTCCCGCTGGATATCCAGATTCACTAGCCCGCGTTCGCCCCGATAGACCAGATGCCATGGATTCTTTGGATCCCAGTCACCCATATAAGAGAAGAGGCTGTGGGGAAGGCTGGTGAAACTTCCATTATTTACATCAACGATGCTCAACCCCCAGTAAGGGCGTGGTAGTAAGGTGTAACAATATTTCACCTTCACGTCCCCGCCTTTTCCAACCTTCACCACCACCCGGATGTAATTCCCATCCTCATCCGCCTGGAGAGGTTCATTAGGCAACTCACTGCTGCATTTGCTTTCCGGCTTGAGTCGATCCCCTGTCTGAATATTGAGAGCGATGCGGCTGCCGTCGGGCGACCAGATCGGCGCCTTTGGCTGTCGCAGCTGATCCGCGACCAACCGCTCGCCGGTGCCATCCACACCGATAACCCACAAGCTGCCCAACGCACCCAGAGAGGGATGGTCCCAACGAGTGAAGGCCACCTGTGTCCCGTCCGGCGAGAGGGCGGCATCTATACCATCTGTGAGATAACGCAGATTGCGCGGATTGTCGCCCGAGATGTCCACATCCACGACATAAATTGCCCCACCGCTCATCGTCTGGATGACCAGGTGATGCACATCCTGCGCCATCACACCCGTAACAGGCAGAGTGCTAAGCGCCAGGAGAAGCAACGCCAGTACTACGAGCTTTGCCCCCATATGCTCACTATGTAAGCACCGCTTCGCTCGCTAAAGCCACAACCTCCCACGACAAAGACCGCAAACAAGATCTAAGCTCTCTTAGGATACACAGCTCTGACGATACGCCAATTCATCCAACATATGGTAGCTTTGTTGACCAATTTAAGCAAATAATGAATGGCCCACTCTCCTCATTTCAGCACGCGCCAGTTGAGCGCATCCCAGGTCAGTACATCGTTGGGGTTGATCACCAGATTTTGCATCTTGGATGAGATGGCATGGGTGTCGGTGAAATAGACCAGGTAGAGCATCGGACGTCGCTCCGCCAACAGACGTCCGATCTGACACAATGTATCGCGCCGCTCACGCGGATCTACTTGGGTAAGCGCCTGCAACAACAGATGATCCACCTCAGGATCGGCAAAACGCATCACATTGCCCCCCTGGCCATTGTTGGCCTTGTTCGGCACCGACCAGGAGGCATAGCGCCAGATCAGATAGTCTGTAGGGTCATTACCGGGATAACCATCATCCCACAAATCCAGCTGGAATTGCCCCATAACTTCCATCCCTTTCTCTTCCCAACCGCCCTGCAGATCGCGCGGGCCGACAATCTCGCTCTGGACCCTGACGCCGATCTCCTTCCACATTTGTGCGATCAGCTTCTGGGCCTTGATCAGGGTATCCCAGCTGTCCGGCGCGGTGAAACGCACAGTCAATGGGGTATCATCAGGCACGTTGGCAACTCCGTGGGCTTCCACGACGCCGTTGCCATCTAGATCGACCCAGCCTGCCTGGGCCAGCAACATTCGTGCTGCATCAGGGTCATAGGCCGGAGCGGCAAGCTCTGGACAAATGGTCCAGCCACGGAAGAACTCACTTCCGGCCGGCTGAGCACGCCCGCCGAAGACTTCATCGGCCAGTCGCTGGCGATCGATGGCCAGATCCAACGCTTGGCGCACTAACGGGTCAGCCAGAGCTGGATTGGGGCCAGGTGGGACAGGTGTCGGCGTCGCACGGCGACGACCGGCCGGAGTAGGAGTGCCAACAGGCGCCGGCGATGGTGCAGCCAGGTTGAAAGCAATGCGCAGCAACCAACGGGATGGTAACGAAATGAACTGTAAATCAGGAGTGTTCGACAGAAACTTGAGCTGTTCTGGGGTCAGCCACAGAGCCATGTGTGCATCGCCGTCGGCCAACATGTCACTGCGCACCAAACCATCCGAAACAATTGGAAAGACAATGCGGTCCAGAAAAGGGCGTTCCGTCTGCCAATAATGTGGGTTGCGCTCTAAGATGAGATGTTTTCCCCTTTCCCAGCTTTGCAACACAAAAGGCCCCGTCCCCACCGGCTGGGTGTTACACTCCCAACCGAGCATCCAACCAAGGTCACCACACGCATGCCAGGGAAAGATGCCCGTACCGCGTCCGCCAAATTGCCCCCAGATGTTGGGAGAAGGCTCCCGATAGTGTAGGATCACAGTGAAATCATCAGGGGTCTCAACACTGTCGATCAAGTCGATGCCGGTGACGTGCGCCAATCGGTTGTTGGGATGGTGTAGCGCTTCATAAGTGAATAAGACATCACGGCTGGTGAAAGGACGCCCATCAGACCACACAATATGCTCGCGCAACTTCCATGTAACAGTGAGGCCATCTGGGGAGATACCACTGTTCTCATATGTAGGTAATTCCTTTGCCAGCTTAGGGTAGAAAGTGCCATCGGGTGCTTGTTCAGCAAGCCCCTCATATATCAGCTCGCCGAGCAGCTCTTCATAGCCGGTATCGCTGAGATAGGCATTGAACCCGGGTGGATCTTTAGGAATCGGGATAACGGCAGTCATCAAGGAACCGGGCAAGGGTGGCAGTGCAGGAGGCGGGGCAACAGAGGCCGATTGACATGCTGGCAGAACCAACAACAGGACGAACAGAGAGGGGAAGACCTTGTTCACAGGTTCCTACACGACTTCGTCGGGGTGGCTAACGATACGCTTCCGCATCTGCGCCGTAACCCTGTCCCATTCCCCGGTAGGTGAAACCCAGACGACGCATTTCTTCAGGGTCGTACAAGTTGCGACCGTCCACGATGAAAGGATACGCCATCAGGTCACGGATGCGCGCCATATCCAGATGTTTGAACTCGTTCCACTCGGTGCACACCACGATGGCGTGACAACCAGCAACCAGATCGTAGGGGTCCTTGGCCAGCCGTAAGCTGGGCAACGCTTCGCTGGCGTTGTGCATCGCCACCGGATCATATCCTTTGACGTGTGCGCCCTGGTTCAACAGTAAGCGCGCAATTTCAACGGCGGGCGCGTCACGAATGTCATCCGTATTGGGTTTGAAAGCCAAACCCAATAGCCCGATCACCTTGCCGCGCAATTGGCTGCCCAACACTTCACGCAGCTTGATGATTACCTGAAGGCGCTGATGTTGATTAATGTCCATAACAGACTTGAGCAGTTGAGGATGGGTGCCGTGTGTAGCGGCCATGTGTGCCAGCGCCTTCACATCCTTAGGGAAGCAGCTGCCACCATAGCCGATCCCGGCATCTAAGAAGTGGTGGCCAATGCGTTTGTCGTAGCCCATCCCAATGGCCACCTCCTTCACATTGGCACCCAGATGCTCACAGATGTTGGCAATCTCATTGATGAAGGAGATGCGCGTCGCCAGGAAAGCATTCGAGGCGTATTTGATCATCTCAGCGGTACGTAGATCGGTGATGATGATGGGCGTGCGCAGACTGAGATAGAGGCGCGCGACCTTCTCCGCTGCTTCACGGTTCAGGGAACCGAGCACGACACGATCCGGGTTCATGAAGTCGGCAATGGCATTCCCCTCGCGCAGAAACTCGGGGTTGGAGACCACCGCGAATTCGATCGGTTCCGGCTGATGCGCACGTACGATGTCTGCCACCCAGTCGCCTGTGCCCACCGGCACTGTGCTCTTGTTAACAATGATGAGCGGATGCTTCATATGGCGCGCAATCGACTCCGCAGCCGCCTGGACGTAGCGCAGATCCGCATCGCCGTCCACCCCCTCAGGGGTGCCAACGGCGATGAAGATGAACTCGGCCTCCGCTATCGCCTCCGCATAGTCCGTGGTGAAAGACAAGCGCCCTGCGTCCACGTTGCGCTTGACCATCTCCTGCAGCCCGGGTTCATAGATGGGAATGCCCCCCGAGCGCAAGAGCGCGATCTTCTGCGCATCCACGTCCAAGATGCAAACCTTGTTCCCCAAATCGGCAAAACATGTCCCAGTCACCAAACCCACGTAACCCGCACCGATGACCGTGATACTATGCATAAGACACCGCTCCTCATTCAAAATGTATTCCAATTATACTCACGAGACAATGTCACGACAATCTTGCTCGTAGATAGGGTGCATTTCAATTTGAGGGTGAATAGAAGCAGCGGCCTGGGATTGCGCCAGCTGTCCGAGCCGCGACCATCCGGAACCTGCGCGCACGGCTCGGCTTTAACCTACCTCTCCCCTAAAATGCAATGCACCCCGCAGATAGGCAGAGTAGGTCACTCCCGTCACAAGTGGTGGGGTATTCCCAACCTGCCTGCGATCCAGATGGGAAGTGAAATCTATATCGCCAGCGCCCGACGTGCCACCTCACGGCCTATCTCGACGGCATAGTTGGTACCGCGATCCCAGGGATATACCTGGCTCATGCTCGCCCAGAAGAGGCCTTTGATTGGCGTTGCCAAGTCGGGGATATTACACGAGTGATTTAAACCTGGCACCGGCTGAGCATATTTCTCGCGGAAGAGCCAGCTGGCCCGCACCCAGTCCGGCGTGAAGTCAGGATTAAAGCGCTTCAAAGTGGGCAAGAAGCGCGCCAGCATTTCTTCGTGCGACAGGCTGAAATATTCATGATCCGGCTTGAGGTAATCGCCACAATAGACCAAATGGTCACCACCATAGTGCTTCCGATCGATGAAATTGGTATGCTCGACCAGCGCTAGGAACGGGAAGCCTTCACCTTTAGGGAGATTGATCCAATAGTGGCCTTCGGTCAGGCGCCGCCTGAGCGCCAGGATCAGCACCACTGCGCCCAGCGATTTTAGCTGCCGCAAGCCGGCTAAATAGTTTTCAGGGAGCTCGGGTACCATGCGTGCCAACAGGCCGGGTGACAGCGTGACAATGACCCGATCATACGCCTCTGCTTGCCCTTGTGAATACACCACCAGACGGCCGGTCACCTCTCCAGGGGCTGTGGATAATGTTGTTGTTTCGATGCGTTCTACAGGTGCATGAAGGCGGATCTCACTGCCCTGTTTGCGCACCCGCTCCGTCAAGATGTCCAAAAGCGCTTGAAATCCCCCCACAAAATAACCCAGGCGCGGCGAGCGCTTGTGGATGCGCGCCCAGAACCATGCCATATTGACCTCTTGGTAGTATTCACCAAACTTGCCTACCAGCAATGGCTCCCACAAAATCTGGTAGCCGCGCCGTCCCATCCAGCGTGTCAGCCATTCATGCGCTGTATAGCGCTCTAGGCGTGGCCAATCACGCAGCAGGCGCAAGTAAATCGCCACCGGGGCTGCCCGCAACTTGTCGATCAGGGACAGATGGGGAAAGAACATCGCGCGCACATAGCTATCAAAGGGGTAGATGCTCCCCTTGTACCAGATGGAAGTGATGGGACGAGGAAAGAATAACTTGTCTTCCTGATCCAGCTGGCGAATGAGGTCAATGATCGCATCATCAGAAGTGAACCAATGGTGATAGAAGCGTTCCAATGACCATTCCCAATTTGCGTCACGAAAGCCCGACGCCAGTCCACCTGTCTGCCCGGATGCTTCATATAGCACCACCTGATGTTCCAGCGCGCTGAGATGATACGCAGCAGTCAATCCGGCCACACCGGCCCCAATGATCGCTATCTTCACTTTATTCCCCCCGGTTGTCCCCTCTGGCCTCCACAGCTTGACGAAAGTCGCGCCAGCTGATGCTCTCGCGCGCCATATAATAGAACCCCAGCAGGGTGATCGGTAACCACAGAGCTGCATGTAATACCAGGGTGTAGCCAGCAGCCACGCTGCGCAATACCCCCCAGATGCTCAGGATCTCAATGCCCGGTGCGTCAAATGTGCCCACGTAGCCTGGCGAAGAGGGGATAGTGGTCGCCAGGTTGACCACACCATTCATCAGCATAAGCACGTAGAAAGGCACCGCAAAGTCAAACGCATGCATGACAAACCAATACTTCACCGTCTCCGCCAGCCAGATCACGATAGAAGTGACAAAGAGCATCAAGACGCCACGGCCGCTGCGCAGAATGCGCAGGCCGGTAACGAAACGCTCTGCAAAACCGAGCACACTGGTGCGAAAACGAGCCGGAACTATGTGTTCGATCAACCAGGTATAGAGCGCTCCGGTGCGGCGCACATCGATTGCAAGCCAGATAAAGGTGATCAACGCGCCGAAGAAGAGTGCTGAAGCTGCGATTACCATCCATTGCAACCAGGTCGGCATAGGGGTGAAAGGCAACCCAATGAAGACAAACATCAGCATCACCAACCCATCGAAGACACGTTCAATGATCACGGTAGCAAGAGAAGCGCTGATGCTGACCCCTTCGCGTCGGCGCAGCACATAGGCGCGGATCAACTCGCCCGCGCGCGCTGGATACACATTGTTGCCCATATAACCGATGACCACGATGGGAAACAGCTGACGCAACGGTATGCGTTTAAGAGGACGTAGGAGGTAATCCCAACGCCAAGTACGCGCCCAGACACCCACGAAATAGACCGCTACACCGGGGATAATCCAGCCATACCGCGCAGTACGTGCCACTTCCCAGACATCTGCCAGATGGAGATTACGCAGTGCCAGATAAAGGAAAAGAAGGCTGATACAAATGCCCAGCCAGATGCGCCAGCGTTTCAG
>JASFBB010000301.1:0-8317 GCA_036172345.1 Anaerolineae bacterium | reverse complement strand
GCGCTACAATGCGGAATGTACCCTCCGCTCGATTTGAAGCGCATGCTACGCCACGACATCCCCTACTTGTTGCGCGCGCACTGGCAGCCCCTTGTGGTGGTGCTGCTCACCTTGGTGGGGGCTGTTGCTCTAGGCGTGTCTTCGGCGGCGCAATGGCCACTACCACGCGGAGCTATCCGCCTGGATGCATTGCCCCAGGACACTTTCGAGCAGGCGCCTCAATTAGGTTTTCTGCCGCGTTTCAGTGTCACGGGGGTGTTCTTCAACAATCTACGCGCTCTGGTGCTGGCCAGCATACTGGCCATCTTCTCTTTCGGGGTGATGCCGTTGGTGCTGCTGATGGCACCGCTGGCTTTGGTGGGCTTCTTCGCTGCCCAGGTGGCGGCATTGGGTTATAATCCACTGGTATTTGTGGCGACATTTATCCTGCCACACGGAGTGATTGAGCTGCCCGCTGCGATCATTGCGACTGGATTTGCGCTCCGCCTCGGCGCCGCGCTGGTATCACCGCCTTCTGACCTGGACGTAGGTCAAGGCCTTCTTCTGGTACTGGCGGATTTCCTCAAAGTGTTCTTATTGCTAGTGCTTCCCTTGTTGTTCCTTGCCGCTGTACTTGAAGTGGAGATTACCCCGCAGGTGGTGCTGGCCGTATATGGTGTGGGTTCGTAGCTCCCAGCCTATGCCCCTATCCTGCACAACGATCCATTTCATACATAAGGGTCTTCCTGGGATATGAGCACAAATAGGAAGCATGGCAGTGGTGAGGCCGAGCGACTCTATCTGAAATCTCGCTCGGTAACACGGCCCATCTCTCGCAATATTACAGCAACTTGCCCATTTTGCCCATCGAGCAGCTCCATCTTCCACTCCCCAGCGAGCTGGGTGGGTCTGAGCTCAAGAATTTCACGGAACGCCTGTCCCGGCCACAGCGAAACATTCCGGGAAACGATCATCTGAGTGTCGCGCCATAATCGTATACGGCCTTCCAGGGCAGATGTCACCGCAGCTGTTACTTCCACTGCAAAGGGGGATATTATTAAATTGAGTGCTGCCCGTTCATTCGCATACCCGAAGCCATCTGTGTCGTTCACCGGATACCAATACTCCTGCCAGCCCACACTCTGACCAGGCGCTAATGTGACTTCGTCCCAGAAGGTGGGCGCCAACCCGGCCCACAGCTCAAAGTAGCGGCTGTCATCGTCCGTCCAGACCGACGCAGGGATATCACCTGGGCTGAAGATCTTGGCGCCGCGCACTATCGAGTGTGGAAAAACGCGCACCACCCCTAAATGCGCCTGATGGTTGTACGCACCCATAAAATCGGCAGCGGTAGCAGGGTAAGCGAAGACGCCAAGATACTTTTGCCAATTGTTGGCTCGACTCATATCGCGCCCTCTGAACTCCGGCCAGCTCATCAGCTCTCCAGGACTAGGCAGAGTCTTGTCACCACTTGAGTGGAGCATCACCCGATCGACCGGCAGGATAAATTGAAGCCCTGCCTCGGCCTGCCGGCTACCCAAGCTAAACATACCATTGATCCAAAACTTGTAGTGTACCGGATTGTCTGTTGGATTTGTGATTTGTGGCACCAGCTTGAAATAGGAGTGCTGATCATCCAACTGCACTGTGACGGTACAGACAAGCCCGGAATGCTCCTCCACATCGCGCACCGAAACGCTGACATAGTCTGGGTGGCGCTCGATCGTGTAGTCCCACGGCGTCGCCTCGCTCAGTCCGTGCTCATCTATGGGCAACGCCCATTCCATGCCCCCCGCTGCCAACCACCATCCTCGGATGCCCCAACGGGTTGGTTTGATCACCGGATTCTCATAAAAAAGGTTACGACCGCTCGTCTTATCAACCCAACGATACAGACGCCCACCCAGCTCAGGAAGAACAGTGAGCTGGACGTAGCGATTCTCCAGCACGATGGCGCGATACGTACGCAGCGACGGTGGCCCCACCCTGTTGTGATCCAGCCGTGGATAAGGATACACTGGGTCCTCAGGCGTAGTCGGCAGCAGCGCCGATTGATAATCATAGGTCATCAGAGAGAGGTCGGTTTCATAGACGATCGGCGACATCGCCATAATCGCCATAGCTGTAGCAGTCTGGGATGGAGCGTGCGACGGAGAACCCGGAAAAGTTGGACGGGGTGAGGGAGATCCGTGCAACGAGGCGGCAACGGAAGTGGCTGAAGGCACGACAGAGGGTGAAAACAAAGGAGATGAAGGTGACAACCTCGAGGTCGCAAGTGACATACGGGCAGCATTGTCACTTCTATTGTCATTTCTCATGTCCGCCTTAGGTGCACAACCCCCCGACACAGCCAGACATATACTTAGCAAGACAAAAAGTTTTGCTAAGATTCGGTCGAGACCTGGACGCGGTGATTGCATCTAGTGCCGCTCCAGCTGAGCCGCGCCCACTTGCTGCACAAAATGGTATAGCTGCAGGCGCTCTCCGGTGGCATAGGCTAATGCCTCCTGCCAGTGACGCAATGCACCAGGCTGGAAGACACGCTCTCGCAAATAACTGCCTACCACAGGGTCACTCACGAGACGTTGGCCTGCATCTGCCCGTCCTCCTAATACGTTTCGCTCAATCGCGGCGCGCAGCTGGGAAGCGATTAGCTCGCCCAACAAGTAGTTGTGGTAATACACAGGGGCCGTGCTCAGATGTATTTTAGCCGCCCAGTCCGGCGCGTCACGTCCATCCGGGCGCGTCACACCCTGGAAGTGTTCTACCAGATCCCACCACAGCTTGTTGAGATCCTGTCGTGGATCACGATACAGCGCACGCTCGAAATGACTCATCACCGGCACCCAGCGACTCATAATGAGCAATTCAGCCGTCGCATACTGACGCATAGCGGATTCCATCTGACGTGCCTCCTCAGCTTGCTCTGGAATGTATGTGCTGATCCAAGTGACATCACTTGCCAGCCGTCCCATGAATAAGGCAACCGCCTCAGTGATCAGGATATGTGCCGGTTGGCGCAATATATAGGGCAAGCTCATATCCAGATACTTGTCATAGACGGCATGGCCCAACTCGTGCAACAAAGTGGACATCCAGTGTTGGTTAGGTCGCAGGTTGCACAGCATACGCACATCTCCTCTGCGGTCGATGTGGATACAATAGGCATGCTGTTGCTTGTTGGCACGCTCGTAGAGGTCGCTGCGCGCCAGGATATCGTCCACCTGCAACCCCAGTGCGTGATAGAAGCGTCGTCCTAATGCTATCAGGTCCTGAGCGGCGTAAGTCTTCGTCAAAAATTGGTGCACTGCGGGATCTGCCATTGGCGCTTCTTGAAAGAAGGGGTCGCTATAATGCCAGGGACGCAATGCTTGTGGAGACACCCCAAAGCGAGCTCCCAATCGCTCATCCAGGTCAGACTTATACGCCTGATAAATGGGACGGACCTGGCGGTCCAGCTCATCCCACAGGGTGAACAGCTGCGCCTCGTCCAGCTCCTGCAGTGTCAGGCGCATCGTATAATAGTTGTCAAAGCCGATGTCGCGCGCAACCCGATTGCGCAAATCGACCAGTTCAAGCAGTCGAGGGGCCACACGAGCGCCAATTTGCTTGCTTGCCTCCCAGGCTTGCTGTCGCAACACGTTGTCCGTCGATTCACGCAGAATCTCTTTGATCTCATTGTCACTAACCATCCTGCCATTCAAAACGGCACGGAACGTGTTAAACTCATTCTCGAGGTCCGCTTCCCGCTGGCTGAGCTCCCGGATGGTCTCCTCGTCCATCTGATTGCCCAGAAACTGATAACGCAGCAGGGTCACCTGACGCGCGAGCACTTCATCCGCCGGGGGATGTTCTTCACAGAGATTACTGAAGCGCTCAAAAGTGGCTCGATCGGCATATAAACGACGCAACGCAATCTGCAACCGCACATATTCTTGCTGATGGTCAGCTCGACCCGTGGTGGTGAAATACCAGTACGCCAGATTGGCCTGAGTTTCCACCTTCTCGACATGAACGACAAACTGCTCCACAAAATCTGCAAGGTCATTACTCATTCTTCAGCTTCATCCTCGTCTATGATGAGTTGCTCTGGATGCTCCGTACGCACCCACAGCGTAAGGATTTGACCTTCTTGGACCTGGCTCCAACGTGCCGCTACGATCTCGACCTCAGCCCGAGTGCTGGACGGCGCATAGGGCGCACTGCGCACCGGATAGTCCAAGCGTGCTGGCCGTCTCTCCACCCAGGCGCGCCGACAACGCTCCACTAGCCCTGGTCCATTGAACGTGCGCATATCACATGAGGCAATCACAGTTGATACAGGTCCCTCTGCCAACGAAGCGGTCCAAGGCTGATCCGCGAGCTTGAATCGGGGCGGTGGTCCCTCGACAATAGTGATATAAGCGATCTGATCGCGATCAATGTCCTCTGCCATAGATCCTCGGATTCACAAGT
The DNA here is from genome assembly GCA_036172345.1 of Anaerolineae bacterium. Lineage (GTDB taxonomy): Bacteria > Chloroflexota > Anaerolineae > 4572-78 > NAK82 > NAK82. The sequence continues at coordinate 3,883 of JASFBB010000301.1, read as the reverse complement.
ATCCGTGTTGACGGAACCAGCTGAACGTGTCCTGCACCGTGATGGCGAACGGACGCGATATGTGTCCCAGATCGCGACGTGCCCGTGAGGTATCCAGCGGCCGCCAGTAGGGTACCGCTTGTAACATATCACCACCGAAGATGCCCAGCCATCCAGCCATACGTCCCATCAACACCACAATGGGAGAGGGCAGGCATAACCAAGGTGGACGACGCCCTGCCACACGAGCCATAACGGTGAGCATCCTCCGGTGGCTCATAGTCTCGCCACCCAGGATGTATCGTTCCCCCATCTGTCCTCTTTCGACGGCGCGCACGTGGGATGCTGCCATATCCCGTACATCCACCACGTCTTGGACACCGTCTATGTAGAAGAAGATCCATCCTCTGGCCACCATCAGAAATAACCTTCCACTGGTAGGCTTTACATCGCCCGGCCCAAACACAGCTGTCGGACACAGCGTCACCACTGGCAGACCAGAGGACAAGGCGATCTGTTCCATAACAATTTTGACGTTGAAGTAACAGATGGGCAAGCTGTTCAGTCGATAGACATCGCGCTCATCGGCCAACCGGCCGGACTCGCTCGGTCGGCCGATCGTGCTCAACGAGCTGGTGTAGATCAATAGATCGGGCCTGGCACGACGAAACGCTTGAAGCACGTTTTCCATTTGAATGCGCGCAAGCGCGATCTGGGCAGAGGCATTGCGACTCGAACGCGGGTAGTAACCAGCTGCGTGGAAAACCACCTGACAACCCGACATCGCTTCCGCGAGCGAGTCAGGATCGTTCAAATCGGCGTAACACCACGAGAATCGTCCCTGTGCAGCCAGATCGGCAATGGCACCTTGACTGTGAACATCACGGCGGGTGCCACGAACCTGCCAGCTATGCTCCACCGCTGCACGCGCAATGGCTCCCCCTATGAACCCTGTTGCCCCGATGACAAGTGCATGCATCAGCTTTCGACGGTGATCACGACTTTTACGGAGCCCTTACGTTTATTGCGTGCCGTGTCAACGGCACGTTTCCACTCGGATAAGGGGAAACGATGGGTAATTAGCGGCTCCACGTGCAGTTTTCCGCGGCGAATCAGCTCGATGACCACCTCATAGGTATGACACGTTTTGCCTTGCCAATTCTCGGTACCGTGCGCCAGTACGCCGGTCAGCTCGACCTCTTGGTGCCATATAGGAGTTAAATCCACGTGGAAGCGCGCCATTTTGACGCCGAGCAACACCACACACCCGCCGGCACGCGCCCAACGCAGACAATCCTGAACCGATTGGGCAGAGCCGACACAGTCGTAGATCACATCGAAGCCACCCAGCAACATACGATTGTTGAAGAGACCCCGATACAGCTTGGCATGTGTGATGCGCGCGGTCATCTGGTAGCCATCCTCACCCCGCACCACCTCGTGCGCGCCTAGATGGCGTGCCATTTCAGCTTGATGGGGATGGCGTGTCACAATGGTGACATGGCAATCAGGTGCCAGAGCACGCACACATTGCAAGGTGCTGAGCCCGATCACGCCACCGCCTAAGATCAACACCTGCTGACCCGGTTGCGGCAAACAACGAAGCACAGCACGCACTGGCGTGCTCATTGGTTCGACCATCATCGCCTGATCGTCGGTGAGATCATCAGGCACAGCATAAAGTTCAGTTTCGTGGGCAATGAAGCTATCCCCCCAGCCGCCTCCCGCCCCTTGTACACCTAATCCAACCGAAGCGTTCTCGCAGCGCGTGTAATTGCCCACCGCGCAATGAGGACACGGTGGGTCAATCTCTTGGCTCAGACACGTGGGATTAGTGAAACGCGAATCCATAATCACTCGATCGCCCACCTTGAAGCGAGTCACGCCAGGGCCCACTTCTACCACATAGCCGACAATCTCGTGACCGAGATAGAAGCGTTGAGTAGAGGGCAGGGCAAATGGTGCAATGTCAATGTCCGCTTCCGCAAACAGCAGGCTCAGATCACTGCCGCAGATACCGCACTGACGATTGCGCACGCGCACCCAACGTGGCCCGGGCAATTTCGGGTCAGGTATATCGACCCAGTGTGCGTGAGAGAGCGCGCTATATGCAACGCCTGGCCACACAAATTTAAGCGCTTTGACGAGAAAAGCTCGAGGAATGTCTTTCTCAATATAAATGGCGCGCAAATGTCAACCCTCCCACTTACGCAATACCAGACAACCGTTCTGCCCCCCAAAGCCAAAACAATTGACCATCACCGTTTTAACAGTGGCCGGACGTCCCACATTGGGCACATAATCCAAATCGCATTCCGGGTCAGGTGTCTCATAATTAATGGTGGGAGCAATGGTGCTGGTAAGCATCGCCTGCACCGCAGCCACGGCAGAGATGGCTCCAGCAGCACCGATCATATGGCCCAGCGCACCTTTATTAGAGCTGACCGGCATCCGATAAGCAACCTCGTTGCCCAGCGCCATCTTAATCGCCCTTGTCTCGATGGCGTCATTCATCTTAGTAGCCGTGCCATGAGCGACAATCCAATCGAGCTCAGAAGGGGAGACATTCGCTTCTTGCAACGCAGCGCGCATTGCACGGGCCGCCCCCTCACCGGATGGATCAGGCGCCACCACATGGTAAGCATCACACGTGAGCGAATAGCCCAACACCTCTGCTAATATGGGAGCGCCACGTTGCTGTGCATGTTCGAGGGTTTCCAACACGACCACGGCAGCGCCTTCGCCCACAACGGTGCCGTCACGGTTCAGGTCAAAAGGAGCGCATGCCCTTTCCGGTTGGTCATTCTTGACCGAGGTAGCCCCTAAACGAGCAAACCCCGCCACCGAGAGAGGAGACAACACCGCCTCCGAACCACCGGCGATCATAACGTCGGCATCACCCCAACTGAGCTTGCGCATCGCTTCTCCCAGGGAAATTAAGCCTGTGGCACACGCTCCGCTCACTGAGTTGACCGGCCCTTTGATCCCCAACTCTATTGCCACCGCACATGCTACCGTGTTAATGAGGATAGCAGGGATCAATGTGGGATTAATCTGACGCACCCCTTTTGTATCTAGGACCAAACGCTGCTCCTCCACGATGCTGGAGCCCCCCATCGAGCTGCCGATTTCAACCCCGACACGCGTCACATCTTCCTGGGAAAAGTCAACCTTAGCCTGTGCAATCGCCTGCTTGGCAGCCGCTAACCCATACAGAATGAAGGGAGATAGTCGGCGCGCATCGCGAGGATGAACGTACTGTGTCGCATCAAATCCCTTGACAAATGCCGCCATCTGGGTGGGATATTGACTGACATCCCACTGGGTAACACGTGTGACCCCCGACTTTCCCTCAACGAGTGCCTGCCATGTACTGGGGACGTCCAAGCCTAATGGTGTGATAGCTCCCATTCCGGTTATGACCACGCGTCTTCTACTGTTCGAGGAGAGAGTGTTCGTCATAGAAGCTTTACCTGCCTATTGACAACATGGTGTAATGGTATACAATGTGACTCGTGTATTGCTAAGAGTATCTTGGTAGTGTTGAACGGAACTTCACTGCCGGCCCACAACGGTCCTCATAGAGTGTGCACCAGTCTAGTCTAACCGTAATATGTTGTCAAGGGATATCGAAGCCCGGGATAAAATGGCATCGAACCTGAGCAGCTAACATATGAAAATCAAACTGACACGACGACAGCAGGCATTTTTGGACAAACTGTTTGACCTCTATCGCGAGTTCGAACAGCCGGTGCACTACTCCGTGGTGGCAGAGCGGCTAGGCGTCAACCGTTTTTCCGCTTACGATATGCTCAAGACGCTCGAAGAAAAAGGGGTGGCCGCCTCAGCTTACGCACCTAAAGGAGATCAGAGAGGGCCAGGACGTTCCATGGTGCTGTTTTAT
>JASFBB010000300.1:0-5685 GCA_036172345.1 Anaerolineae bacterium | reverse complement strand
GCGCCGGGGATGAAGATCTCCGGGTAACCATCGGCCATCGCGGCCTCGACGCCGTTCAAGTACGCTTGGGCTTCCTCTAAGCTGGCGAACATGGTGTATGCCTGAGGGTTGGTGAAGTGTGTCTTGCGATAGGGGTCCAAGCCGGTCAGCGGTGTGGAAACGTCTTCTAGACTGCGGTCGTAGCTAATGTGTTTGGTGACCCAATATGCAGCCTCCTTGTTTTGCGAATCGGCGGCGACTGCGACAACGCGGCCCACAGGCATCATGGCGCGATGCACGACCTGATCGCCTATCTTCCAACCGGGCACGCGGCCTACGCCGATTTTCCCCACAATTACGGACTGGTTAGGATCGGCGCCCTTCTTGGGGACATCCGTCCATTGCACCACCATGGCCACCGTACCCTTAAGAAACGCATCACGCAGCTCATCGTAGCCGTAGCCCAGCACATCAGGTGGCGCATTCTTCAAGCTATCCACGAAGTTTTGCAGCGCTTTCACCGCGTTGGGCGAATTGACCAGCGGGTTCATCTGCTCGTCAAAGTAAGGCTCGCCGAACGCAGCCCAGCGGTCCACAAACCATGCAAAGCTGAACCCGCGCTTGGCAAACTCGGCTGAACCGTAGAAATCACGATCCAGGACTTGGCCAGCGAGGGTCTCACCTTTCTTACGGGTGAAGAACTCACCGATCTGCAGCCAGTCTTCCCAGGTTTCCGGCGGTGCCAAGTCCTTACCATACTTCGCTTTGAAAGCCGCTTGCTCATCTGGATGTTCGAACAGGTCTTTGCGATACATCAGCATATGCACATCGCCGTCAATTGGGAGTGCATAGACCTTGCCGCCAAACTTGCAGTACAGTTCCCAGAAAGGTGCCAGCACGTCGGCGGGATTAGGATCCCACACTGCCGCGGGTTCCTTGGCCATGTACTCATCCAACGGCTCCAGATAGCCGTTTCCGGCAAAGTCACCAATATAAGCGGGATAGAATGTGACCACATCGAACGCGCCGGTGCCGGCAACAAACTCGGTCTTGAGCTTCTCGTAAACACCCTCAAACGGGACCTCTGTAACCAAAATGGAGATGCCAGCTTTCTCGAAGTCGCCCTTCCAGAATTCGTATGGCTTCAGGTTGTGACCAGCATCGCCAACTAGATTAATCGTCACACCGCCGAAGCTGGGTGGATACTCCCACTTGACGACATCAAGAGGTGCCGGAGCAACAGGGGTTTGCTCTGGAGGAGCAGAAAGCGACGGAGTAGCAAACGCGCTTAGTCCCAGTACCAATCCAAGAGCAAGGAACAATCGTATTGGGTTAAATCGACTTTTCATTTTGCTTTCCTCCTTTGGTAAAAGACCCCATACTCAAGTGGTAATACGCCATAACCGCTGAGTTTCTCCTGATGAAGGTACGACAGATCTGACGCGCTCAATTATTAGAGGAATGGAGATATTCTTACTGGATATTCTTGTACTGCGTATCGAGCTGGAGCGGACCTTTGCTCACCTCCTTTCCAAGCTTCTAAGCTCACCACAGGTTGGAGTTGGGATAGATAAACTGCACCTTATTAGGTTTGTAGCACAAGAAGTGCCTTTTGAAATACCAGGTGGACTGAGGGGAGGTCTCAAATTCCAGGAACAAAAAACATCTTCTATGACACAACGAAGTTCGGCTATCTTTCTGCGGGGGTAGGGAAGCTATGCTCACATAAGTTGCCGTCTTCAGCGGCCGACACCACGCCATTGCGTCCCCCTTACTGGATGTTGCTCTTGGTGTCCCTAAATGAGTGATGGGTTCAAGAAGTGAATCAATACGCTTATTATAACATGGAACCTGGTCACTTGCAAGCGATAAAGTGGGTAATGACGGAAGAAGTTTTTCAATCTCTTTTGTTCATAATGCTGAGATAAAGCAGAAACCCCCCGGAGACACGGAGAGTTTCTACTCAGCTTTTCGATTACGTTTCAGACAAGTTTTCTTGCTTAATCTAAGAGGTGCTTGTTCTCAGCATGCCGAGCAATGCTCGCGTTGCACGAACCACTCTTTGCGCCAAGCTAACGCCAGACCGGCCAATACGAGGGTCAGGATCAAAACCAGAATCTGGATCCCGCTCGGATTGCGCAGCTTTGTCCAGTCGGACAGCAAGGGCATTTGCCCGGGTTGGCCCGTTTCTCCGAGACGCACCAGTCCGTTTGCCGTGGCCGCGTATAGAACCCCTTGATTGAGGGTGATCCGAGTGACGATACCTTGGACGTCGGCAACCTTGACCCAGTCGAGACCTCCACTGCGGCTCTCATATAAGGTGCTGCCTACAAGGCGTCCACCCAAGCCCCATGCTGTCGCTGCGATAACGTGGTTGGCGTCGTTCTCATCCACCTCCAACGCGGTGACACGTAGCGCAGCACCTGGCACAATCAGGATTCCATTGTTCACTGTTTGCCAGCTTTGCCCACTGTCTGTGCTCCGACTAATTCCCATTGAGCTCCCGCCCGCATAAAGGATCTGCGGGTTTCCGGGCGCCACGGCCAAGCTCACCGGCATTTCTGGAAGGGTGTCCAAACGGTGCCAGGCCTCGCCACTGCTGACAAATGCGCCCTCGTTGGTCACCGCGTAGATCCTGCTATCCGGTGCGATCATCAAATTGCGCACGTGGGCATTGTAGAGCGACAATCCACCCACCAGCTCGTAATGGTTGCGTTCCACGTTAAAGCGATAGACTCCCTGCCCATCGGTGCCTACATAGAGGATCTCAGGACGCGCACGATCCACTGCTAGCGCTGTCACAGCAGGCACTATGCCATATGGGCTCGCCGGCAGTCCTATCGCAAATCGTCGCCAAGTCACCCCTCCATCGTCGCTGTACCAGAGGCTAGAAGCGACCTCAAGAGCTCCCCCAGCCGTGCCCGCATAGATCCGTTCGGGCTGCGAAGGATGTACAGCCAGGGCATTGATCAAGGCACCAGGTCCGGAGCTGACCAGCTGCCAGGTCGTACCATTGTCGATCGAACGGTAAATCCCGGTAGGCTGGCTGCCACCCGTCAACGCCACATATAGCACATTGTCCGCCGCTGCACGTGTCATCGCCTGCACTGAAACGTCTGACAGTTTTGCCATCGCCGTTCCAGTGGTCTCGCCGACCACCAGCGCACTCGCGGTGCCGGCAATCAAGATCAAAACGAACAGAACAAACCGAATAGCCAGTTGCATTCCCTTGACGGTCATCTTTCCCTCACCTTCCTGCAATGGTCTCCGTATCATAACCTCCACATTGCATTTACATAGTATCACATAAGGAGGCCAGATTCATCGGACTTCTGGCTAGAAGTCACGTGTGCACGTAGCATAATCCTCTGATTCGAGGTACGCGATATTGCTTAGGCCGTTTCATAGAATCCGGATGACACCCGAGCTCCGAGTGCGCAATGGCGAGATTTGACTTTTTTGAGCGCGCGTGCTAAAATGTGCTTTAGCAAATCGAACAGCACGGTTGTGATGGGGGTGCACCAGCACCCGGATGTGCGGTGCCAAAGGGGGAAAGACCGGTTACACCTCTTAGGGGGTTCAGTCCGGCGCTGTCCCGCAACGGTAGTGTCCTGAAGGACAAAGCCCGAATTCCCGCCCTCATCCCGACTCGCAGTTTACCTTCGCGGAAAGGGAAAGCGAGCATGGTCAATCATGTGAGGTCAAACCCACCGCAAGGTGGGTATTTTTGTTTACCTTTTCAACCAGATGTCCCCAAGACAAGGGGGGTGTTTGTCCCAATTTTGAGCTCCCCCATAGCGCGCTGGAAATCTCTCGTGGAGCCACCAGTTCACCGTTGTCAGCATTGGATTCATAATCTAAAACTTCAGGAGGTGTCTCAATGTTCAGATTTCGCATATGTCCTACTCGTTTGCTTTGTTTAATTCTGGCAATTCTACTATTAAGCGTCTCTACAGCCTTGGCCGCTCCACACCGTATGCACATTATGGAAGGCTTCTTACCCTTGCCGTGGGCAGTTTTCTGGTGGGTGGTGGCGATTCCATTCTGGGTGTTGGGCTTTCGTAAGGTCCGTCAGATTGTCGCCACACGACCGGAAGTGCGTCTGCTGCTTGGGTTAGCTGGTGGGTTCATCTTCGTTCTCAGTGCATTGAAGCTGCCCAGCGTGACCGGTTCGAGCAGCCATCCTACCGGCACTGGTCTGGGCACTGTCCTGTTTGGTCCCTTTGTGGTGACCATTCTGAGCACTATTGCCCTGATTTTCCAAGCGTTGTTGCTGGCCCATGGGGGCATTTCGACGCTGGGTGCCAATGTGCTCAGTATGGGGGTCGCTGGTCCTTTGCTGGCAGCAGGAGTTTGGCACGTACTGCGCAATCGAACGTCTGCCTGGCTGAGCGTCTTCCTGACCGCTATGATAGCAGACCTGTTCACTTATGTCGTCACAGCAACCCAATTGGCACTGGCGTTCCCCGACCCGCTCGGTGGCATCGCTGGTTCGTGGCTCAAATTCATCGCCATCTTCGCCGTCACCCAAGTTCCGCTTGCTATCAGCGAAGGTGTCTTGGCCGCTTTGGTGTTCAATCTCCTACGCACTTCTGCAGAGGTCGAATTCCAAGAGCTTGGTCTGAAGGGAGTGTAGTTTCCGATGAAACATAGGAACGCTCGATCTCAGAATTCCTCGCTCGCTTTGTATCTCTTCGGCATTGTTGCGATTGTGGTGTTGACCATTCTGCCATTTGTGGTCGCATCGGGAGGAGAGTTTGCTGGGGCCGATGAGGCCGGTTCCGCAGCCGTTGCCAGCATCGCGCCGGACTACGATTCCACGTGGATCCAGAGCATCTGGGAGCCTCCTAGTGGTGAGACAGAGAGCATGTTGTTCGCTCTACAAGCTGCCGCCGGAGGATTGCTGATCGGTTACTTTTTCGGCTACAAGCGCGGCCAGAAGCGAGCGGTTGAACAGTCGCAGCACGCATCGCAATGATATCCTGTGGCACGACTTACACTGTCAAGAAGGACAGTCGGCTGATAAGTTTTGGGGACACCAGGGTGATGCTCTCATGCACCTGATCGAGCGATATGCATATAATAACCGGCTACGTGAGGTGCAGCCGGATCATAAGGCGGCTATAGCGATCCTGGTGTTGCTGCTCTGTCTGGCCCTTGACAAGCCTTCAGTGAGCATCGCATGTATCGCCTGGATGTTCTTGTTGGTCGTGCCCGTTGCCGGGGTGCCGGCGCGCACTTTTGGGCGTGTGCTCTTGGTTGAGAGTGGTTTCATGTTGATGACCATCCCGGGCATCCTGGTGAGTGTGGGCCCCAGCGCGCCATCTGATCCTGCCGCGTGGTCGTGGCAGCTGGGGCCCTTATGGATCTCGACATCTCTGGCTGCGCTCTGGCATGGCGTTGCCCTGGTTGCGCGAGCGCTCGGCTGTGCGGCTGCGATGAACTTTCTCGCATTGACCACACCGCTGGTGGATATCATCGAGCTGCTACGTCGCTGGCACATACCCCCCATGCTAATTGATATTATGACAGTGACTTACCGCTCCATTTTTGTGCTTCTGGAGAGTGCCAATACGATGTATGTCGCGCAGGACAGTCGTCTAGGCTATATGAGCTCTTGGGTGCGTGCCATCCACAACGCTGCCTTGCTTGCCAGTCGTCTGTTTGTGGAAGCATATCAGCGCGGAAAGGAGTTGCAGGTAGCGC
>JASFBB010000299.1:0-1766 GCA_036172345.1 Anaerolineae bacterium | reverse complement strand
GCCGACAATCAGTCCGGCTATCGCCTGGTGAGCTCTCGCATAATGCAAGCGATGTTGGCCAGTCCAGAGTATGGCTTCGAATTCGAGGTGGACATGATCATCACTGCGGTGCGCAACGACTATCACTTGGAGTGGATACCGGTGCGCACCATTTACGCTGGTCAGCCAAGCCATATCCATGCTCTATCCCATGTGCTCCGCTTTTTACGTATGGTGTGGCAGGCGCGGCGCCACCGAAAGCTTCGTCGCGAGCCCGTAATTCATTCCGTATAGGCCTTCCCTCGATCTGAAACCTCTTCCACAACTTGCCATATTATTAAGTTGTGAATATACTGCCATCCACTTGTATGACTATTCTCCCGATCAGGAGGTTTGCGTGTGACTCGAGTTTTTGTCACTGGCCTGGGTGCCATCACGCCCATTGGTAATGACGTACCCACCTTCTGGAATAACCTGGTCAATGGAGTCTCTGGGGCGGGTTATATCACCGCCTTCGATGCCAGCGACTTCCCTGTGCGTATTGCATGTGAGGTAAAGGGCTTCGATCCCGCTCGCTGGATGGATTTCAAGACCATCAAGCGCACCGCAACTGTGACCCAATATGCTATTGCGGCCAGCCGTCAGGCACTGGAGGACGCCGGGTTGACCGTGGACGGGAACAATGCTGAGCGTGCTGGGGTAGTGATTGCAACAGGTGGGGGGGGTATTGGGATGATGGAGGAGGCGACCCTCACCCTGACAGAGAAGGGTCCACGTGCTATTAATCCCTTGTTGCTCCCCATCATCATGCCCAACGCGGTATCATGCCTGGTATCCATTGAGACCGGTGCCAGAGGCCCTGTTCTGACCAGCACCCTTGCTTGCGCCAGCGGCAGCTATGCCCTGATCGAAGCGTATCATTTTATCCAGCGCGGCGAGGCAGATTTTGTGATCGCAGGGGGATGTGAATCGGTAAACACCAAGCTTGCCTTTGCCTCGCTGGCACGTATGGGAGCGCTCTCTTGCCGTAATGATGACCCTCAACGTGCCAGCAGACCCTTTGATAAGAACCGCGATGGGTTCGTATACGGCGAGGGGGCCACGGTGCTCGTTCTGGAGAGCGAAGAACACGCCCGTGCGCGCGGTGCGAAGAACATCTATGCCGAGGTGCTCGGTGGGCGCCTGACGGGTGATGCCTATCACGTCACTGCACCGGACCCCAACGGAGATGGCGCTGTGCGCGCGATGCGCGGTGCGCTGGAAGTGAGCGGTTTGCAACCCACGGATGTGGATGTGGTGTTCGCCCACGGCACCAGCACTCCTTTAAACGACGTGACGGAGACGAAGGCGATCAAACGGGTGTTTGGTGAACACGCTTATAAGTTGGCGATCACAGCGACTAAATCGATGGTCGGCCACATTATGGGTGGCGCAGGTAGCATCTCAGCAGTGGCTGCCGCCCTTTGCTTGAAGCACGGGATTATCCCGCCCACCATTAACTATGAGACGCCGGATCCGGAGTGTGACTTGGATTATGTGCCAAACCAAGCACGCCGAGCTGATGTCAAAGTAGCGATTGTCAATGCCTTTGGCTTCGGGGGGCAAAATGTGGTTGTGGCAATGAGGCGCTACGATGGGCAGTAGAGGTGCCGCCGCAGCGTTGAAATCCGCGTTGCGATAGGTTGGATATCTGATTGTGAATCGGTTAGAGGATCTGCCTTGCTCAAGTTCGTGGGGGTCCAGAACGAGCCCATAGGAATAGGTAGCCCCGGTGCTTTTTTCAACGC
>JASFBB010000298.1:0-10817 GCA_036172345.1 Anaerolineae bacterium | reverse complement strand
CCGCTATCAACGTGTTCGTCACCCCCGACGTCACCGGCTGCCCACTCACATACAGCGGAAAGTCACCCACCTCCGCCGTCCCACCATCGTCGTTCACCACCACCTTGACCACGGTCAACTGCGCTTTCTGTGTATTGGTGAACGTGCACGTCACCACCTCACCCGCAGCCAGAGCAATGCCCTTCACCGGGTCGCTGCCATCACTGCACGTCGCATCCGTCGAATCCCAGCCACCCGGCACCGTCTCCGTCACCGTGTACACCCCAGGCTGCAGCGCTCCGCTGTCGAACGGCGTCTGCGTGTCGGTCAGCGTGAACGTCTGTGTGATGCCACCTGGCTTTGTCAGCGCAAACGTGAAACTCACCGGCGATCCCGCCGGATCCGTCACCTTGTCCACAATCAGCTTGGCCAACTTGTAGTTGCCAAACATAGGGCCGCAGATTGGACCGCGAATGTCCCCTGTCGCAAACGCATTCCCGGCTTTGACAAGCGCTTCCACTGTGCCAGCCGGATAGTCCGCATCCAATGTGAATGTGAAGACCCCAGTAGTAAATTGATCATTTACCTCCCACTTGATACCAGTGAAACCCGTGCTGCCATCATAGCCAACACTATAACCCGGCGTGGCCGAGACAATGTGCCTCGGATCCACACAGGTAACGATACCCAACAACCAGTGACTGAGATCGCGTCCGGAGATCTCGGTCACCGTGTAGGTCCACGTGCGATCCACGACGCTGATCCAAGCCACATCAATGGTGGTATTCTGATTATCGTCCAGTTGGATGCGCGCATAAGTCGGGCCAGGAGCTCCACTGAGAGCGGCCGCATATGCATAGCCTGTCTGCGTTAATGGAGTGCTGGTCGCCCAACCTTCCGGCAGATTCTCATAGACGCTATAATTACCGATCGTCAGGTTGTCCCACCGGGCAAAGCCATTTTCATCGGTCTGTTTACAATTGTCCTCCTCGAGGTCAAGGCACAATGTCCATCCCCCGATAGGAGGCTCACCCGGGTCATAGTTGCCATCGCCATCGGCATCTTCCCATTTAAAAGCCAGCAGCGTGGTCGTCGCACGTCGGTTGCCGAAATTTACATCGTTGACAGACTGGTTGGTGAGCGTCACCCTGTGGCTTCCAGGCGACGGATAGGTTTGCGTCCAGCCTGAATGCACCGTCTCAGTCAGGATATAGTCACCAGGCTCCAGATTGTCGAAGCGATAGGCCCCATTCTCATCAGTTAGTGTGGACGTGACGAGAGAGCGCGGCCCACCTGACAGGGTGATCCTCCAGCCAAGTAGACCGCTTTCCCCGGGATCTTTCCCCCCATCACCATTTATGTCATTCCATTTCATACCGGAAATGCTTAACGCACCACGATTGCCGAAACAGAGCGTCCGCTTTTCTGGATATCCCAATGTCAGGCCCTGCGTAATGGGGGTCGTATTCGTGTAACCGGGTTGCGGCCACTCAACCACGGTATAATCCCCACCATCAAGATGGGTAAAGGAAAGTCGTCCCTCGGAGTTCGTTGTTCCACCCAGATACGTGCTGTCGCCCTTGCGTAGCTCAAACTGCCAATTGGGCAGCGGTGGCTCACCGGGGTCCTTCTGTCCATTGCCGTTCACATCGAGGTACTTGATAACCTCGATGATCGAATAACGGGCATTGCCGAAATGGGCGATCCAATTTGCGCAACCTTGACCGTTCCCGCGCACACAATTTTGGCTGAGTGGCGTGGTGTTGGTCCAAGTCGGAGGCTTGGGTGTCTCGTTCAGGATATAAGTGCCATTATCCCCCACCTTATCATAGAAATACGCTTCCCCGTCTATGCCGGTGGTGCCGGTGTAAGTCGCACCGCTTGGTAGCGTCAGTGTGAACACCCAGCCGCTTAGGTTCGGCTCCCTTGTATCCTGAACGGCATTGTAGTTTACGTCCTCGAACTTATGCGCGACGATCACATTGGTGGCGCTGATCCAGGTCTTGCGCGCCGTCGCCGTCACCGTGACCGGCGTGCTTTGACCCAAAACTAAGCGCTGTCTATTAAGCGGATAGGTGGCATGCACAAAGCGCGAGCCGGCGGGAAGGGTGACACGCGCGGTAGCCGTGATGAAGACAGTTCCCGAGAAATTAGTTCCATTAGTCAAAGTGAAGGGCACACTGCCGGTGACATCGCTCGTCCCGCTGTCCTTGTCCAACGTGCCCTGACTTGCTGTGACGTGAACCGTGTAGCCCACCAACGGTCCTCCCCCTTTGGTCAAGCGCACGGCAAAGGGATGCACCTCCTGGCCGGGCAAAAAGTTGGTCGCATTAGCCGGCTCGATCACCATGTCCACATTGCCGGCCTGATACTCAGGCGGTGGAGAGGACGGAATGCTTGCCAGAATTGTTAAATAAGCGTTACGGACCTCTAGGGGATTATTTACAACAGTGAGCGTATACCCATCGGTGAAGTGCCATACTGCCGCCTGACGCGCCGCCTGCTGCTGGTCATTCGTTGTAATGGGTGGATAGTTGGTCACCAACCATGCCACGCGCCAATCCGAAAAGAAGCCGCTGTCCAGGCACATACGCTGCCCGGAAGACAGCGTATTGTGGATATCCGTACAAAAAGCATACGCGACTTTGCCATCATCAAATGTCAACTTAGATGGAGGCGTGCTTAGGGTCCTCGTAGTCGTCCCGTTTGTGACCTGGATTGATTGAGAGGACGACCACCACGTGTGGGTCGCGCACACCGTGCCGGTCAGTGCAGCCGGTTGCGGGCGAGGCATCTTAAGGCCCTCAATATATTGCTGGGTCGGTGGACCGGGCTGGGCATACGCGAGCTCCCCCGGCGCGACCAGCACCAGGGCAACGATGGTGAACAGCACACCTAGCACAATCCCCAATAACAAGCGCAGGGAACGATAGCGTACCCCAATATGCCGAACCGGGACATTGGCGACCGCAGCAACAACTCCAGGAGAGGATGCCATCATCTCCTCCTCTAAATCTAAAAATAAAAATGCCAATCATTAATAATGATGAAAACAGTCCCCACTCCGCTTCCTCAGGCCGATCGATCTCCCCCGAGCTTCGGCTCTCAGCACATGCGCCCCCCTCTCCGGTGTCAGACATATGCCAACAAGGCGGTAAAGCAGAATGGACAACGCCTTGGCAGACGAACGCTCAGAAAAATCCTGTCCAGTCATTTTTATTCTATCATGCGAACATTACGAATCACATTACGAAGCCAGGAATTTTGGGGCAATTTCGCCACGAATTTGTCGTGTGAGGCACTTTGGGTTAGACTTTAGGCCACCCGAGAGGGAAAAGAGAGGATTGCCACGATGGAAGCGATGGCCGATTCAAAGGGGAATGCCTCACCTTCCAGCAGCGTAGCCGCCCGCTTGCGCGGTTTGGCGGAGCTAGGGCGCCGGCTGCAGGCAGCCGACGCCCTCACAAGCCCAGAGGAGATCACCGCCGCGTTACGCGATGCCCTGGGCTATGAGCAGGTGGCGCTTTACCTACGTGGCGAGACAGATTCACCTCCGCCATCCCCATGGCTACCGTGCGAAGCGGATGGCCTCGTGGCATGGGCAGCGGAGCAGCGCGCACCCGTCCTGGTGGCGGACGGGCGTCGGGAGGCGCGCTGCCACAATGTAACGGGTGAAGCCCTCGCAGGAAGCGCCATGGCCGTGCCTCTACGGGCCGGCGAACGCCTGTTGGGGGTGTTGGAGGTGCGCGCTGCCATCCCCAACGCATTCTCCGAGCTCGATCTTCTCGTCCTAGAAGCCGCAGCGGATCGCATCACCA
Source organism: Anaerolineae bacterium (assembly GCA_036172345.1). Lineage (GTDB taxonomy): Bacteria > Chloroflexota > Anaerolineae > 4572-78 > NAK82 > NAK82. The sequence continues at coordinate 7,020 of JASFBB010000298.1, read as the reverse complement.
CAGCTCTTGAAAGCATCCGTTTCCGCGCCCGGCTGCAAGCCTCGCTGGAGGAGACGCGCCGCAAACTGGACGAACTCTCCACCCTGTATCAGATCGCCAGCAATGTCACTGGCAGCTTGCAGCTGGATGAAACGTTGGAGGCAGTGGTCAACGCGATTCGGAATGCCTTGAACTGTCGCGGTTGCTGCGTCTTTCTGCTGAATCCCTCCGACCAGATGTTGGAGATCAAAGCCGCTGCCGGGCTGAAGCCGGAGTGGCGCCACATGGCACGGCTCGCCCTGGGCGAGGGCATCGCCGGAAAAGTTGCCGCATCCCTGCAACCGCTGTATGTGCCCGATACACGCGCCTGCCCAGACTATGTGACGTTTGACCCCGAAGTGCGCTGCCTGTTAGCCGTGCCCTTGCAGGTGCGCGGTCGGCTGATCGGCGTGCTCAACATCGACCATACGCAACCGGATGCTTTCACGCCGGAGCACGAGCGCCTGCTCACCGTGGCCGCATCGCAGGTGGCGGTAGCGATCGACAACGCGCGCCTCTATACGCAGCTCCTCGCCGAAAAGCGGCGCCAGGATGAGTTCCTGGCGATCGTCTCGCATGAGCTGCGCACGCCGCTGACCTGCATCCAGAGCTCGGTGAGCTCGCTCCTGGAGGACGAGCCTCCGGAGGGCGAGACAGCGCGCGAGTTCCTGGAGATCATCCAGCGACAGAACGAGCGCCTTGCCCTCATGGTCAACAATCTGCTCAATGCGACGCGCCTGGAGCATGCCGAACTGCAATTGGTGAGCCAGCCCGTGGCGCTGAACGAGCTGGTAACGCGCGCGGTGCGTCGCCTGCATCTCCTGGCAGCGGAAAAGCAGATCACCGTGCATACCCAGCTGCCGGATGAGCCCGTCACCATAGCCGGTGATGCCGACTGGCTGGAGCAAGCGGTTGTCAACCTGCTCGACAATGCGATCAAATTCACCCCGCCCGAGGGCGAGGTGAGCGTGGCGGTGCAGGCCACACCACTAGAGGTGGGCATAATGGTACGCGACAGTGGCATCGGCATTCCGGCGCCGGAGCTGGAGCGCGTGTTTGATAAATTCTACCGCGTTCCCGACCAGCCTTCCGGCGCACCCAGGCCGCGTCATGGCAGTGGCCTGGGATTATACATTGTGCGTCGGGTCGTCGAAGCGCACGGAGGCCGCCTCCGTGCCGAGTCCGTGCCGGACGCGGGCAGCACGTTCATCGTCTCCTTGCCGCGCAGCGGAGGCGTGTCTGACGGCCAGTCGCCCTCCGCGCCGTGACCACGTATCCGAGCCGCGACCATTGTCCGAGCCGCGACCGTCAGGGAGCGGTTTAACGTGCGCTTGCCCACGCGCGCGGCGCAGGGCCGCCTACTTACGCGCGCGGCTCGGTTCAACATATCCGAGCCGCGACCGTCAGGGAGCGGTTTAACGTGCGCTTGCCCACGCGCGCGGCGCAGGGCCGCTTGCTTACGCGCGCGGCTCGGTTCAACATATCCGAGCCGCGACCCTCAGGGAGCGGTTTAACGTGCGCTTGCCCACGCGCGCGGCTCGGTTCTAGGCGCACGTCCCGGGCAAGATGCATTGCAATTGCTCCGGCGCCCCCGTAGTATAAATACGGGCGCCGGTCTGAGCGTCCATCACATGCACCTTGGCCATGTCAAAGGCGACCCAGACCGGCTGTTTCTCATCGAAATACTGAGTCGGCGGGGTGATGACCTTGATGATGTCGCGCCCGAGCTGCACATCGACGATCGTCTCGGCGCCCAGCGGCTCGCTCACCGCCACGCGCGCCGGGAACGCGATGATGTCCGTCGGCTGTTCCGGATACAGACGGATGTCCTCAGGGCGCACTCCCACCAACACCTCCTGGACGGCCGGCAACGCGCGGCACAAGCAATCCCACAAGGGATGGTCGGAGCCGATCACCTGGAAGCCGAAGCCCGAATGCACCAGATGGAGCTGGCCGTCCGTTCGCTGAACCTGACAGGTAAGGAAATTCATCGGCGGGCTGCCGACGATGGTCGCCACCCGTCGATTGGCGGGGAGATTGTACACATTGTCCGGGGTATCGCACTGCTGCACCACCCCCTTGTACAACACAGCGATGCGGTCCGCCATGCTCATTGCCTCGACCTGATCGCTGGTGACGTACACGAGGGTCTCCTCTAGCTGTTCTTGCAGTCGCTTGAGCTCAATGCGCATCTCCAGGCGCAACAGCGCATCCAAGTTCGCCAGCGGTTCGTCCATCAAATAGGCACGCGGCGTGCGCACCAGCGCGCGTGCAATGGCCACGCGTTGACGTTCACCACCGCTCAGCTTGCCCGGCTTGCGCTCCAGCAAATGCTCAATGTGCAACATCCGGGCAACCTGCGCCACCCTGGCCTTGATCTCCTCGGCCGGCATCCCGCGCTCGCGCAGCGGGAAAGCGATGTTGTCGAAGACCCTTTTGTCCGGGTAGAGCGCCAGATTCTGGAAGATCATCGCGATGTCGCGGTCGCGTGGATGCACCTCGTTGACCCGTTCGTCATCAATGTAAATGTTCCCCTCATCTGGCTTTTCCAAGCCGACGATCAGGCGCAACAGAGTGGTCTTGCCCGCTCCGGGTGGACCCAACACACAGAAGAACTCGCCATGGTGGATTTCCAGGTTAACGGACTGAAGTGCGGTGACGCGGCCGAAGCACTTGGTCACATTTTCGAGTCGGATGTTTGCCATCGGACTACCTCAGAGACTCCCCAAGATTAACGAACGACAAAGCCGGTTTTAGCATCGAAGACGTGCAGGTACTTCGGGTTGATCTCAATCCATTGCGTCGTGCCCGCCTTCTCACGATAAGAAGGATGGGCGATGACCTTGATTGTGTCCTGATCACCCAACTCGAGGTGCACGACCGTTTTGGAACCAAGGGGCTCCAGAAAGCGCACCGTTGCCTGCAGATATTCGGGTCGAGAAGGCTCGGCATGGAGGGTGAGGTGCTCAGGCCGCGCTCCCCAGATCAAGTCCTGGTTGCCCGGGTGTCGTTCCAACAGTTGACGACGCCGATCATCCAGGAGTATCCGCGCGCTGCCATGTTTCTGCACCAGATAGCCCCTGCCGTCCTCGCTGCGGAAGTAACACGGGATGAAATTCATATTAGGGCTGCCGATGAAATTGGCCACAAAAAGGTTGACCGGCTGGTTATAGATCTCATCGGGCGTGCCGAATTGCTGTAATACTCCGAAATCCATAACGGCAATGTGATCCGCCATGCTCATCGCCTCGACCTGGTCGTGCGTCACGTAGATCATCGTCTGACCGATCTCGCGTTGGATGCGTTTCAACTCGCCGCGCATATAGGCGCGGAAGGCGGCGTCCAGGTTGCTGAACGGCTCGTCCAGCAGAAAGATGCGCGGCTTGACAATCATGCTGCGCCCCAGCGCCACCTTTTGCATATCGTTGACGCTTAGCCTTCCAGCATTCACATGCAGCATGTCGGTGAGTTCCAACAACTCGGCAATCTTGCCCACCTCGCGACGGATGGTTGCCTCGTCCACACCCCGGATCTTCAGCCCGAAGCCGATGTTCTCCGCCACCGTCATATGGGTGAAGATGGCATAATTCTGGAACACAAACCCGACATCGCGCTTGCCGGGTGGCACATCGTTCATACGCCGGTCGTCAAAATAGATAGAGCCACGCGTGGGCGTTTCCAGGCCGGCGATCATGTTCATCGTAGTGGTCTTGCCGCAGCCGGAAGGGCCCAGGATGGCGGCAAATTTGCCGTCCGGAAAGTGTAAAGTGAGCTCCTTGACGGCCACAACAGAGCCGAATTCCTTGCGCAGATTCTCCAAACGAACGCTTGCCATATCCGCTTTACCTCTTGATCGCACCAAAGGTCAGGCCACGCACTAGGTAGCGCTGGATGAGAATGCCAAAGACCACCGGCGGGATGACGGCCAACAAGCCCAGCGCTGCCTTGGGACCGTGCTGGGCACCGATCTCAGAGGAAACCAGCGAGTTCAGGAACACGGGGATCGTCGGCCAGTCGCGGGTGGTCAACAATAGAGCAACGAGGAAGTCGCTCCAGTTGAGAATGAACACGAAGAGTGCCGTGCTGGCGAGGCCACCCTTCGCCAAAGGCAGCACCACCTTGAAGAAAGCCCCCCAGTTCGAAGCGCCGTCGACAATGGCAGCCTCATCCAGCTCCCGTGGGATCTCGTCAAAGAAGCTCTTCATCAACCAGACCACAAAAGGAAAGGTAACCACGCCATAGACGGCTACCAGCCCATACCATGTATCGATCAGCTTGAAGGCAGACCACATAATCATCACCGGGATCACGATGGCCATGGGCGGAAACATACGCAACTGGAGTATGGAGAACGCCAGGCTGTCGGTCGGTCCGCGATAATAAAGCGCCAAGAGTCTTCCGATCAGGTGGTCGGCACCGATGCCCAACAGCGTGAAGCTGAGGATACCATACCAGTAACGGATGATACCCAGCCATGCCCAGAGCACCATAAAGGGCAACAGCACCAGAATCAACAGGGCCAGCCGGCCCAGGGCGATGTACCAGGGCAGATCACCCGTGTCCACCGAGAAGCGCGAGAGACCATAGGCGGCCAAGGTGCCGATCAACAGCGCAAATAACGTGCCGCCGATCGAGACGATGATGCTGCTGCGGATGGAGGGCAGCGCGGAGCTCTGATTGGCACGGAAGAACTTGCCACGGTACTCGGTCAGCACCGTCTCGAAGTTCTCCAGGGTCGGATCCTGCGGCGTCCAGTAGATGGTACCGTGGGCGGTTGACCACTCGATCTTGGGCTTGAAGGCCATGGACACCATCCAGTAGGTGGGAAACGTGAACAACCCCACCACGATGAGCACCAATACATAGCGCAACACGATTTGCCAAGTCGGACGTTGATTCATTTCTCTATCACCCTCTCAGCTCAAGCATCCCCTTCACACCCTCTACGCGGCCTCTCGCTGGGGAGTCTGCAGCGGACGCAATGCATAGGAAGCGAGAATAGTCATAATCACTAGGATGGTCATTGCCGCTGCGGCCGCATAGGACCAACGCACCTGCTGAAACGCGATCTTATACATATAGATCGAGATAGTCTCGGTGGCTTGCGCCGGACCACCCTGCGTCATCAAGTAGACCATATCAAAGATCTTGGCCGCTTCCATTCCACGGATGACCAGCGCGATAATGATAATTGGCTTTAACATTGGGAGCATCAGATAGCGGAATTTCTGCCAGGATGTGGCGCCGAGCATCGTGGCCGCGCGCATCTGATCCTCCGGCAACCCCACCAGGCCTGAGAGCATGATCAAGAACATCAATGGCGTCCACTCCCACACCTCCGCAACGATGACCGCGATCATCACCGTGACGTCGTTGGCAAGCCAGATCAGTGTGAACGGCTGGCCGATCAAGAGCGAGACAATGGCATTGAGCGGCCCGTTGGACTGGAAGAAGAGCCAAAAGACATAGCCAGCAACAGCGGGCACGATCATCATCGGAACGAGCATCAGCGTATAGAACATACGCTTGCCGGGAAACTCCTCGAGGAACAGGAACGCGATTCCTAGACCGAGCAAGAACTCCAACGCCACCGCCACACCGGCAATGAGGAAAGTGCGACCGAGCGCCTGCCAGAACGCAAGGTCACGGAACACTTCTACGTAGTTGTTCCCCCAATCCCAGAAGCGATAGGCTTGCGTCCAATCACCTCCGCGCGTAGGTGTCCACGAGGTCAAGCTGATATAGACTTCGGCCAACAGGGGAAACATAATAATGAACAACAGGATATACTGGGCCGGTGCCGTGAGCGATGCGCTAAAGAAGCGTACATCGCTCATATCCAAAAATTTGCGACGTTGCAGGCGAGCTGCTGATTTGGCCCGTTCCTCTTGCAATGCCGGAATCGCAACATTTCTATCCATAGAATAGACTTACCCCCTCTGATTCGCCTCTTCCGGAGCTATAGGGTGGCTCCTCCCGGCCTGCTTGCGCCGGGAGGAGCGGAGCCCCCTCAACCGCATTTACGCTTTCTGGATTGTAGGTGTGTCCACTACAGTCGAGTGGGCTGCAACCTGCGCTTTGAGGGCCTCGATCTGCTTCTCGCGACCTAGCCGATCCGTAATCGCATTCCACTCGGCGGCATCGGCCATCGCCTGTTCGGCCGTCTTCTTGCCGGTGAGCACCGCCTGTAGATTGTTGTCCAGCGCTGTCTCATACTCACTAGCACCGTTGATGTTGAGCGGTGGCACCGAGTGCTCGATCGAGGCGATCATGGTCGGCACGTGGTACTCATGGTAGCTGCCTACCACGACCGGGTCGGTGAAGTTCTGCTTCTGGAAGGGGTCATAATAACCGGCCGGGTTGCCCACCATGAACGTGAACATCGGGGAGGAGTCGGCCCACTGCAGGAACAGGTAAGCCGCCTCGGGATACTTGGTCTGCGAGGAAACCGCCAGCGTGATGTTGGGCCACCACACCGTGCGGCGGATCAGCTTACCGTCAATGATGCGGCCTGGGGCAAGGCCGGTGCGCAGCTTGCCCACCACTTTGCTGTCCGGGTTGTTAGGATTGTCCAGGAATTTGGGCATATTGGGGAATGCGCATGTGACCGCTGCGCCGCCCGCTGCCATATTGTTGTACTGCTCCGGCCAACCCCAGCTGAGAGCATCCTTGGACTTGTATTTCAAGGTGTCGGCAAACTCCTGGGTGGCCTTGATGCCGGCTTCGGAATTGATCAATGCGTCACCTGTCTCCGGGTCGAAGAGCATCTGAGCCGGATTGGCGAAGCTGGCATAGCGCTGGATCCAGTTGGTTAAGCTCCAGATGGGATTGCGCAGATCGGTGCAACCGAGCAAGTTCTGCTGCAGCGCCGCCTGGTGGAGCAGGTGGTCAAAAAGGGGGCAGGTACATCGGCTGGGTGAAAGGCAATCACGGGGCGATGGATGCGGCGGTGCGGGAGTGGGTGATGGCACACACGGCGCGTGCGCCGGATGCGGTGTCGGT
>JASFBB010000297.1:0-8531 GCA_036172345.1 Anaerolineae bacterium | reverse complement strand
GCGAGCACTGCTGCGCCGTCGGGTGACACCACCAGAGGCAGTGACCGCGAAACCGGAGATGACCTCACGCGTCATCGCCGTCTTCTCGCTGCGCGGCGGCATGGGGGTGTCCACACTGGCAACCAACCTGGCAGCCGGCTTGGCACGCATCTGGAATCTCCCCACCGTGCTGGTGGATATGGTTTTTACGTGCGGCCAATGCGCCTTGATGCTCAATTTGCCTCTGCGTAACACATGGGCCAATTTGACACGTATTCCTTTCACCGACCGGATCATCCCGCTCCACGAAGTGGATGCGGCTATGGTCAATCAAACGTTGCTGTCCCATCCCTGTGGGGTTCGTGTTCTGGCGGCTCCGCCAACCCCGACGCAGGGCGAGGAAATCGAGGCTGAGCGCGTCGCCCATGTGTTGGCATTGTTGCGCCAGCAGAACCACTACATCGTGCTCGATTTGCCACACGACTTTGAGGATACGACGCTGGCGGCCCTGGATGCTGCCCAGCAGATTGTCTATCTCACGGCGCCTGATATCGCTTCGATACACGCTGCCTCGCGTGCGCTTGAGGTGTTTGATGAGTTGGGCTACGCGCGTGACAAGATCCTCCTCATTCTCAATTGGACGTTCCAGAGCCATGGGTTGCCTCGCAAGGATATCGAAACGGCGTTACGCCATCCTATCGATGTGGTAATACCGTTTGCTTCCGAACCATTGGTGGATGCCATCAACACCGGGGTGCCCCCGGTGATCAAGCCCTCGGGCGAGCCATTGACCGTCCTGTTTGAGGATTTAGCTTTTATGCTCAGCAAAGAAGAGCATAAAAGCCGGCCACCCGATTCGCCGACCGCTGTCTGGAAGAAGGTATGGCGTCGCCAGCAAAAGCGCCAGCAGGGATGAAGAGCTAGCGTTCCAGATGTCATAAAGGGGTGAGCGATGCAAGGAGAGAATAGGGGTCAAAGCATATTTCGCCACACTACGCGGTTTTGCCGTTATGGGCTGATCATCTTGTTGCTTGGGGTTGTGATGGGGTTTCTCGTGGCCTGCCAACCCACTCCGACCCCTATGTTGCGCGCTGTGTGGGCGACAATTACTCCCACACCCACCCTAACTCTCACACCAACACCCGAAAGCTCCATTGCTCCAGAGGCTAGTGTCGTCCCGCCCGCTGCGCCTGCTGAACAACCGACCTGGACACCCTATTTGCCGCCAGAGGCATATTATCCACCTACGCCGACGCCAATGCCGTGGTACCCGCCCACACCGACCCCGATGCTGTGGTACCCGCCCACACCGACCCCGATGCTGTGGTATCCAGCCACACCGACCCCGATGCTGTGGTATCCAGCCACACCGACCCCGATGTGGTGGTATCCAGCCACGCCGACACCGATGTGGTGGTACCCGCCCACACCGACGCCCGTTTGGTATCCTCCGACGTGGACACCAGCGCCGCCGACTCCTACGCCGCCGCCGCCCGTTGTCACCCTCAGCGTGAACCCGCCGACGACCCAGCTCCTGATAGGGCAATCGGTAGCGATCAGTGCCGATGTGGTAGGACAGGGGGTTTTCTTCCGCTGGAGCGCCAATTATGGGACGCTCTCCGCTATCGACACTCCCGCGGTGATCTACACAGCGCCTGCTTACCCCGGCCTCGACACAGTCACGGTAGCGGTCACCAATGCCGGCGGCACCACCTATCGCAGCGTGAGCTTCACCATCGTGTATCCTACCCCACTTCCGCCATCGCCCACAGCCACCATACCTGCGATCCTCACACCTGTGCCGATGCCCACTCCCACCCTGATCATCATTATCTTAACACCCCTCTCTCCTGCGGGGACCGCAACCCCAACCTCCGTGCCGGCGGGACTCGCCCCCGATCAAGCGTTTATGGCGTACTACGATGCCCTGAACGCACAGCGTTATGAGGTGGCATGGAGTATGCTCTCACCTTCTTTTAAGTATGCCTGGCACTGTTGCTCACCGCGTGGGGACTATGATTATTCCAGCTTTGTGCGTTGGTGGGAGCGCGTCGCACAGGTGACTGTGCGCGACCTGGAGGTAGCGAGTCGATCGGATGGTCGGGCGCTGGTGCACGCTACGCTGGCTTACATGACGAAGGATGGCAGCCAGCTGGAGGATCCGTTCCCTTATACCTATCTGGTCCGTGATGCGCTCTCCCAGGCATGGTTGCTGGAGGCCCGCGGACGTGATGCCACCATCGCCGACTCTCCTGCCCCGGTGTCACCTGACCAGGCAGTGCAGGACTACTACGCCGCCGCGGCTGGCCATCTCTACCACATCTCCTGGGCTATGCTCTCCGACCACTTCAAATCCGCGGTGCATTGTTGCACGCCGGAGGACCAATATGATTTCGACGCATACGCCGCATGGTGGGATAACATCCTAAGGGTGGAAGTCAGCGCGATGCGCATCGTGGAACAAAGTGATACCAGCGCGGTGGTCTACGCGGATTTAGCGTATCTAAAAAGGGATGGCGAGTGGGTGTTCGATCCTCAATCAGAGATCCATTTGGTGCTGGATCCGGAGGCACGAACATGGCGCATCTATGAGAAGAAGACCGCCCTGCAGCCGCTCGCAACCGCCGCGGCGGAGGACACACCTGAACTGGCTGTGCGCCGCTACTACGAAGCCATCAACGCGCGTCGCTATGACCTGACCTGGTCGATGCTCTCCACCCATTTCAAGCAGAGATGGAACTGCTGCGCGCCGGATGGCAGCTTCGATTACGCGGCCTATATCGCATGGTGGGACAGCGTCCAACGTGTGGACATTGGACGGATTGAGCTGATTGAGCACAACAATACCTATGCGACAGTGCATGCCGAGCTGGCCTACTGGATGCGCGATGGAGGCCAGATTATGGATCCCAGGCCCTACATCCAGCTGACGCTGGATCCAGCCCTCGGCGAGTGGCTGTTCTGGGACAAAGGGGAGAACCCATAACCGAAGAACTCTCGGAAGAGCCTCTTGATCTGGTATCTCTCTGCCGTCGTTGCTGCTCTCTTCTACGCTGCCCAGATGCTGGGTTTGCGCCGCCTGCAGCGCAGCTACCCTATTCCGGTCTATATGGCTTACATCTGGCTGGGTGCTGGCGTGCTGATCGGCCTTGTCTCCATCCGCACCGGCAAAGAGTTGACAGGAATAAACTGGTTCTGTGTGTTAGGCGCGGCTCTGAGCAGCTGGGCCGGCATGTATGCATTCAATCGAGCGATCCGCTTGCAGCCCAATTTGGGATACATCGACGCAGTTGGTACGCTCCGATTGGGTCTGGTCTATGGCCTCTCCATCGCTCTTTTCAGCGCGGTTTTCGAGCCGCTCAAACTCGTAGCACTGCTGGGCATCGCCGTAGGGGTGATCTTGATTGTGGGGGTGCGACGGGGGGAATCACCCAAGGTGAGCAGTCGACAATGGGTGATATGGCAGCTATTTGCCGTGCTGTGCTTCGCAGCGCTCTTGATGTGTGCGCGGATGGCAACAGCAGATGGGATAGACGCACGTGTGGTGACTTCCATGGTGATGCTGGTTGCCGGCCTGCTCTATGTGGCAAGTGCCCTTCACACTCGGCAATCCTTGTACCCTGCAGGTGACCGATCCTTGATCCTCCTGACGATCATCGCCTCGGCGGTCGGCAATATCGCCTTCTTTACCTCCCTCGCCAGCGCGCCCAATCTGGCCTATACAGATGCCATCGTCAACCTACGCCTGGTTATCCTGTATGGCGTGGCGTTGGCGACAGGGGTGGATCAGCTGGACATCACCAAGGCGCTGGGTGTCGCGCTCGCTTTTATTTGTGCTGCCTTGTTAGGCTAAGGGTTCGTGATATCGCCGCTTTGCAGACAAAATTGCCTGGGAAGATAAGCCCCTCTCCAGACGAGAGGCGATCGAAGCGTATTGGGCTTCTCCCCAAGCAAGATCAGAACTTCAGTGCGCCTTCCTGCAGACCTTTCATATACCAGCGCTGGGCGATGGCGAAGGCGGTGATGCCAGGCGCAATAGCCATCACGTAGACTGCCGCCAGGGCCGGCCAGACCCATTCACCGAAACCTCCCATAGCCGTTGCCAGCGCCACCGGCAAGGTGCGCATCGCCTGATCGTTGGTGAGAGTGTACGCCAGCAAAAACTCGCCCCAGGCGGTGACGAAGTTGATGATGAGCAGCACCACCAGGCCGTTGGCAATCAACGGCAGCATCACCATCCACAGGATGCGCCACGAGCTGGCACCGTCGATCTTGGCAGCGTCCAGGATCTCAGGCGAGATCTGCTCGAAAATGCCCTTCATGACCAGGATGCTGAGCGCCAGGTTGAGTGTCACATAGGGCAGAATAAGGCCGGGTAGGGTGTTGATGAGTCCCAGCGAGGCTTGGATGCGGAAGATACCGATGATCGACACCAGGCGGGTGGGGAAGTAGAGCGTGCCCACCAGCAAGGAGACCAATAACAGCTTGCCGGGCAAGCGCAAGTGGACGATAGCGTAACCGGCCAACACGGCGCAAGCGCTGGTGATAAATACCGTGGTAAATGTCACGATAATGCTGTTGCCGAAATTGCGCCAGATGTAGGGTAGTCTCTGTAACGCATAACCATAATGGGTGAGGTCGAGCTCGCTGGGCAACAGCTTGCCCGAGTAGGCATCGGTCACTGGCTTGACTGACATCAAGACCACCCACAAAAGCGGCAGGATGATCACCAAGCAGAAGAAAATTAAGGTGGCATGTAAGGCAACCGTGGACAAGCGCAAACCTTGCTTGCGTTCGGGATAGGTCGCAATTGCCTGGGCCGATCGAATAGACTTTGCCGTAACACTCATCTGTCTCGTACTCCTCAGTCGCGATCGCGGAAAACGTAGAATAGGAGGCCTACCACGATGAGCATCGCCGCGGCGCCGATCCAACCGATCGCGGCGGCGTAGCCCTGGAACCAGTCGCCGATGTTGAAGGCCAGATGCCACATGTACACGGTCCAGGTGTAGGTAGGCAATGCACGGTTGAAACCGCCCATAATGATATATTCGTCAATCACGGCCATCGCCGTGCCGAAACGCAGCACCACCAGGATGACGAAGATGGGGCGCAATCGCGGCAGGGTGACGTTCCAGAACATCTGCCATTCGTTGGCGCCGTCCACCCGTGCCGCTTCAAATAGCTCGCGGGGGATGGCGGCCAGACCGGCGAGGAAGAACATGGTATGGTATCCAAGTCCCCACCACCACTCGACAAAAGCGATGGCCGGGATGGTGAGCGGCGAATTGCCCAGCCACTGCGGTGCTGTGCGATACGTGAACAGGTGGAGATAATTTACCAAGATCGTGTTGATGGGGCCCACCTCAAAGTCATACATCCAGCGCCACAGCACGAAGATCATCGGGCCGGGAATGACCGCAGGGATGAGCAATATGACGCGATAAAGGCTGGCGAGTGTTGGGTTACTCATCCGGTCCAATAGGATGGCCACAAACAGCGGGATGAAGATCACCCCCGGCAAAAAGATGAGGGTAAAATACAGAGCGCGCCACAATCCGAGATGTACCACGGGGTCTTGGAGCGCATTGATAAAGTTGGCAAGCCCGATGAATTGCATCGGCTTGTCGCTGAGGAACTTGTAATCGGTGAAAGAGATGAGGACGACCTCGATGATGGGATATAGCATGTACATGCAGAAGAAGAACAGCGCGGGAAGCACGTACAGCCAGTTGATACTATCGCGCAGCCAATATAAGCGCGAGCTTCTATAGGTGACGCCAGGGCTGATTGCAGTAGACGCCATGCGGTCTCCTCTCAGGCAGGATTACAGAGTTAATAAGGTGGGGTGATGCCATGCGGCATCACCCCAGTGTGACCCAACGCAGCCTGTGATTCTCCCAATTCTCGGATATAAGGCGGATGCTCTACAGATCACCCACCTTCTTCATCTCGGCAACCACGGCGTCCTTGGCCTCCTGCATTGCCTTCTTGGGATCGGGTTCCTCACCTTTGAGATATTTCTCCCAATAGGGCTGGCCGATGATAAACTGCTGCAGGCCATATTTGTGGTTGGGGATGGCCTTGGCGACCTTCAGCTGGTCGAGCACCAGGAAGGCCCAGGGGTTCGCCTGCAGCCAGTCGGGATTCTCCGCCTTCATCTGATCCCAGATGGACTGGAAGGGTGGCAGCTGGCCGGGCTGATGGCCGGATGGCTCACCGGAGATCGAGTCCTTCCAAATCGCCATGTTGTAGGTCAGTGCCTTCATATATTCAGCGGCCTTCTCCTTGTTCTTGCCATACTTGAATAGGCAGGCGCCCGTGGTCCAGAAGACGGTAGCACCCTCGCCGCCGCTGGGCAACGCTGCCAGGCGCAAGGCGGAGGGATCGGGCCACTTGCGCGCATAGCGCAGCGGAGCGTTCTGGTACTTGACGTAGTAAGCCACTCGCTGGGCACCGAAGGCCACCTCGTCCGGTGTCAGATTCACACCGCCGTCTGTGGTGCCAGGTTGCAACGCGTTGGCCGAGGAGAGTTCCAGCATGCGCTTCATGATCTCCAACGCCTGCAGTGCCGGCTCGCTGGTGAAGTCGAAGAGCGGGACGCCGCTGGGATCGCCCTCGAGCATATAGTAGCAGTCGGTGCTGATGCTATGGGTGATCGGCGCCAGTGAACGCCAGCCATGCGCATCGAAGGTGCAGCCATACGGCGCCGCGCCGCTGTCCACCACCTGCTTGGAGTTGGCCAGATACTCGTCCCAGTTGGCAGGGGCCTTATCCTCGATCCCGGCCTTGGTGGTGATCGAGCTATTCCAGGCCTGCACGATCACGTCGATGAGGAAGGGCCAGGAATAGAGCTTGCCGTCCACGGTGCATTCCTCACGGATGGAGGGGATCATATCATCCAGCACCTCTTTGGGGATGTAGGGATCCCACGGCTCGATGACGCCCGCCTTGACCAGACCGGCCATTTCCACGAATGGGGTCATGCCAACATAGACATCCCAAGTGCTTTCGCCCATCTTGGCCTCGGCGACAAAGCGCGCTACATCAAAGCCCTCCACCGGTGCGATCTGGGAATTCACGCCGCCGGGGAATTTGGCATCCACCTCTGTCTTGATCAGGGGGTGGATGCTCACAATCCATTCGTAGAAGGTGGGCGTCAGCGGACGTTCTTCCTGGGCGTATGCAATGCTGCCAAGGCCGGATACCGGAGCCAGCACCTTCATCCCACCGACAGCCAACCCGGCTGCGAGCGTGTTGATCAGGAACTGGCGGCGGCTGAGGCGACCATTTTGGAGCTGCGCTAACAAGACATTTTCAGTTCTCTTGCTGCTCATAGCATTTCCCTCCTCTTTGATAGATATAACTGAATGATTGAGCTTGTCTGTACCTCACAGTACAGATTCCCAGATAGGAACTTCTCCAGCGTACACCTTCGGGGGCGTGGGAAACGTTCGCCAATACGGTCTGGGGAGATCGGCGCAGATCACCCCCGAAAGGTGACGCTTTGGACACGCATACCAATAAACAAGCCCTATGGAAACAGCCACGGTTCTTCTTGCACCAATGCCGGTTCCGTCAAGGATGCGCGGTGGAGCGATCGTCGAGAATGGAAAAGATGGTAACGGCACACAACTGCTTGCATATCGCAGCGCAGTTTTGCTGCTTGGGGACTGTCGTACTGTCTGATGTGAAGAGAGATCTTGCCGCTTTCCACCGACACCGCTATGTATCATTGCCTCACCGCAACTCTGGAAGCTTTATCGTTCTTAATATACTCCAAAGTTCTTGTTTTGTCAATACTGATTGTTTACAGCTGGAAAAAAAGTGCCTTGGATGCGTTCCAGATTCACGTCTGCCATCAGTATGGGGTTTCCGTGATGGCCTTCACCATTGCCCAGAAGTTCTCCATAGGTGTGTCGAGCTGCACGTGATGGGTGGGGCCGATGATCAATCCTCCTTCGGCGCCCACCGTGTGCAGCCGTTCGCGCACCTCATCGGCAACCTCCTGGGGAGTGCCGAACGGCAAGGTATGCTGCTCGTCGATGGTGCCCCAGAAGCAGAGGTTCTTGCGGAACGCGCGCTTCACTTCAGCCGGATCCATGCTGGCTGGCTGGATCGGGTTCAGCACGTCCACGCCGATCTCGATCAGCTCCGGGATGATCGGCCAGATGAAGCCGTCGGAATGGTACGCCACCTTCAGTTGGGGATTGATGCCCTTGATGGTAGCGATAAAGTTGGCCAGACGTGGCTTGAGAAGGCGCCGCCACGTCGCCGGTGACATCAGCATCGTATGTTGGGCGCCCACATCGTCGCCCACCCAGATCATATCCACACCCATCTCCACCAGCTTCTTAGCTGCAGTCAGGTGATACTGATAGGGGATGTCCAGGATCGCTTCCGCCAGGTCGGGGTTGGTCACCAGGTCGATCATCATCTGTTCGTAGCCGCGCAGCGCCCAGGCGGTCTCCCAGATGGTGCACACTGTGACTCCTACGATCCAGTATTCATCTTTGAATTGCTCAATGGTCCAGGCAGCATCACGATAGAGC
>JASFBB010000296.1:0-28789 GCA_036172345.1 Anaerolineae bacterium | reverse complement strand
GCCCCATCTGCCGTATTGGGAAGGCCGCGGTGGGCCAGCAGGGGCCATACAGCAAACAGCGTCAAGATCAGGCAGATCAGCAATCCCCCATCGACGCGGCGAGCCGGCGCACCCGCAGCCAACGAGGCTTGCGGTGTCCTCAGCGCACGCATCGGGTGATTATGAGGTACGTCCTCGGTTGTGCATGCCATTTCCTCCAGCATTCTAGACATTGTCAGAGCGAAGTCAACCGCTGCGCTTGCCGTGGGGGAAGGATCGCACTCTTGGGACCCCGAGGCATTCCGGATTCCAACCAGATCCTAACCAAATTCTAACCGGATCCAAACCAAAAGGGCGTGATTCTGTGCTATCATGGGAATCCCGTAGAGATGAGCGGATGGGACTACCCCGCGCCCATCATGCTCCTCTAAAGCGGTTTTCCCGTGGACTACGGCAGTCCACGGGATTTCTTTCGGGGCACATACATCGGCGGCGTGTGTGGATACGTGAGGTGATCCCCTGTCCACTCACCGATCCGTAGCAAGCCTGGCGGTGACGCGCATGAACGCCAGCAGGCGCGGCATTACCACCGTGTAGAGATAATATCCGATAGGGAAGGCGGTGAAATCCCAGGCTCCCAGACCATACACTGTCTGGCCTCCAAAACCCACTTTGAAACGATAGACGCCCCACATGGGATCGCTTTCGTCCAGTCGATCTGGCGCCCCCCACATATCATAGCGGGTGCACCCCAGCTGCCTTGCCAGCCGGATCGCTTCCCATTGTAAGAGGTGATTGGGCATCAGCTCACGATGAGTGTTATCCGAAGCACCATACATATACCACGCCGTACACCCGAAGACGAACATGAGCAGCCCGGCGATGGGTCGTCCTGCCAGCTCAGCCAGCAGCAGATGGGCACGCCCAGCAGCAATGAACTGCGACCACACGTCGCAATAATAAGCGAACGGTCGGATGACAAATCCATCGCGCTGCGACGTGATGCGATAGAGGCGATAGAAGGTTGCCAGGTCCTCCGGTCCTCCTTGACGCACCACGACACCCCGTCGCGCCGCGAGGCGAATGTTGTAACGCGTTTTGGGCTTCATCCGTGCTAGCAATGTTTCTTCGCTTGGTGTAAGGTCAAGCAGCACAGTGTTCTTGAACTGGATCTGCTCGGTCGAAAGGCGCCAGCCACGCCGTTGTAGCAGCCTTCGGAGCGCGTCGACATCTAGTGGCATCAAGGCGTCTTTGCCCTTGGCGTTGAGGGGCACATCAGGGTCAATTTTCACGAAGAGCACGTCACGACGTGCCACAGCCTCCAGCTCTGAAAGCACGGCTTCCCATAGAGACAGAGCGGCAATGTCGAGCAAAGGTCCCCTGGGGACATAAATGATCGAGAGGGGCACACGTCCTAGGTGGCGTCTCAGCAGCTGCGCTGCCGCCACTGGCCGGCCGCATTGCATCCAGAGCCACCGCGTGGCTTGCCACCCCCAACGTTCTTTGAACGCACCCCAATCCCACGTCTGGAGCACATGCGGGTGAGGCAACTCCAACAAGGCTGTGTCCCACTCGTCACGCTCTGTAACCGACACGATTTGGTATACTGCCTGGCGCTCCACCACGGGTCTCATCCTGCGTGCACACGGTGCTGCAACGCCTGCCACCAGCGATAAAGGCGATAGAGCATAGGATTATAGACATAGTCAAAGGCGCCCACACTGCGTACCACGCGCCCACCAAAACCGCGTTTGAAACGGTAGACCCCCCACAGCTCTCCGGTGCGATGATCCGCGCCGGCGAGATTGCCTTCCAGCATCTCCTCGTCTGCATCTGGAATGCCCCACAGATCGTACGCAATGCAACCACGCGTCCGTGCCCAACGCATCGCCTCCCATTGGAGCAAGTAGGTAGGCATGTACTCCCGATACCGATTGCTCGAAGCACCGAATAAATAGTACGCCATCGTCCTATGTGCAAACACCATCAGGCCGGCGACTATCTCGCCCTTCACCTCCGCCAGCAGAAGCGCGGCATCGTGCGGTGCGAAGAGCTCATATGCCGTGCGATAGTAGTCAAAGTGGTGGATAGCAAACCGGTCGCGCTGGCTGGTATCCTCCAGCAGCCGATAGAACGCGGGTATCTGCCCAGCATGCCCTTCATACACTGCCACACCTTTGCGCGCCGCCAGGCGAATGTTATAACGCGTCTTTTGCTTCATCGCCGCCAGGATGGCTTCCTCGGGAACATTTAGGTCGATCAGGATCGTGCGCGGGGGTTGCACGGTGGGTGCCCGAGCCTGGAATCCATACCGCGCGATAGTCGCGCGCATGGCAGCGCTATCTTCCGCCGGGGGCTCGATCTTGAGGAAAATGCACCGTCGCGCGTGACACAGTTGATGGATTTCGTTGAGCAAGCTCCTGGTCTGAGGAAGATCTTGCCAATCCACCAATGGACCCTTGGGAACATACGCGAGGGAACGTCTACCCGGCAGCGGATGCAGCAATACCTGGGCACCAGCATACGGGGTGCCCATCTCATCCACCATCGCTATGCGCACCACGTGCCAGCCGAAGCGCGACTTGAGCTCACCCCAGGCCCAGGATTGCAACAAGTGCCCGGCCGGATGACGCGCGACAAAATCTTGCCATACAGCATGCTCGGTGATGATGGGCAAGTTTTGATCCCCTTTGGCGTTCTCTGTAAGTTGGTATGCGACAATAAGGAGCACCCTATCGCCGGGAACGTATCCTTTTCGGACATACGTCCGGGATGATTATAGTGGAGGCTCTCCGAGTGTGAAAACACACGCGCCATGCGTGCGCCTGCTCGAAAACAGCGACAGAAGTTCATCGGTTGCGCCGTCCGCCCGAGGAGTATATGATAACGTGAGATTGGGCTGCCAAAATGGGCAATCACCTGCCATGTTGGCTCTATCCTGTCCCATAAAAATGCTTTGTGAGCTCATCATATGAAGCTCCCCTTGCGACTCTATGTAGGGCTGTTCGTCCTATCAGCAGCACCGCTGGGCTTTCAGGTAATCCTGACGCGGTTATTTGCCCTGGCTCAGGGGCATCATTTTGCGTTCATGGCAATCAGCCTGGCGTTATTGGGCGGGGGTGCCAGCGGAACATTTCTTTCCCTAAAGCCTCCAAGAGAGGATAGCACACGTTACTTGGTAGTCTCCGCCTTTCTGTTCGCCTTGTCGGTGCCGATCAGTTACCTCTTGGTGAACACCATCCCCTTCGATATGTATCGCATCGTGCGAGAACCCTTACAAATCGGCTGGCTAGCGTTGCAATACTTGGTGTTAACTGTGCCCTTCTTCTTCAGCGGACTGGTGGTCGGCAGCGCCCTGGTGGTGTGGCCGGAGTATGCCCACCGTCTGTACGCAGCCAATCTCTTGGGGTCAGCGGTTGGTCCACCGCTGGCACTGGCCGCTTTGCCCCTGTTGGGCGGACCGCGTGCCGCTCTGGGGATTGCATTTGCCGGTTGCATCGCCTTCTGGCTGTTCCAAGGAATGCATGGCTCCAAGAGTGCCTCGCGGTGGCACTATGCCCCGACGCTTTTATTGGCCTTATTTTGCGCCACGCCGTTGGCATTACCGTTACACATCATTGACATTCGTCTGAACCCCTATCAGGCCTTGAGCCAGGTGCTCCTCTTTCCGGACACACAGGTGATAGCCCAAACTTGGAATGCGTTCTCCCGCGTGGATGTGGTCAGCGGCGAGTCAATCCATTCAGCGCCGGGGTTGAGCATGGCCTTTCGTGGCCCTTTGCCGCCGCGGGTTGCCGTGGTGGTGGATGCTCAAAATCTGATGCCCATCTACCGCACCTCCACCGAGGCAGCTGCCTTCACCGAGTATCTCCCCGCTGCGCTAGCCTATCGCCTTCGCCCGCAGGCAGAGGTGCTCATTGTGGAACCGGGCGGTTGGCTGCCTGTGTTAACGGCTTTGCATCACGACGCCCGCCGCGTCACCGTAGTACAAAGCAACCCGGCCATAGCCGACGCGGTCCGCGCATGGGGTGGTCCCTTTGTGAGTGATACACGCCTCCAGCTGGTTTTCGAGGATATGCGCAGCTTCCTGCGCCGCGATACTCACACCTACGATATAGTGATTTTGCCCCTTGTGGACAGCTTCCGCCCGGTAACAGCAGGGGCATACGCTTTAACTGAGGAATATCGCTACACCATCGAGGCATTCCAGGAACTGTGGGAGCACTTGTCAGCAGATGGCCTGTTGGTAGCGGAACGCTGGCTACAACTACCCCCCTCGGAGAGCCTGCGACTATGGGCGCTCGCTGTTGAGGCACTGCAACGTGGCAACATCGCCCAACCGGCTGCCCATCTCGCCGCCCTACGTAGTCTGCAAACTTCGCTCATTCTTGCGTCCAGGTCTCCGTTAGGCTCCTGCGAATTAGAAACAGTCAAAACCTTTGCTGTGCAACGTCAATATGACCTGATCTGGACACCTGATATGAGAGCAATGGCCCGCGATCCCACCACATTTGTCACCCTTTCTGACACGCAGCTGGCTGAGGCAGGCATCAACCGTTTCAACGTCATCCCCGAGGTGCCTCATTTCAAGACGTTCGTGCGCCTGTTGTTCGCGTCAGATGACACAGGGTTTTACCACGACTATCCTTATGCGGTGGACCCGCCAACGGACGATCGCCCATTCTTCTTCCATTTCTTCAAATGGGAGCAGACGCCTGCCGTAATAGCTGCTTTGGGCAAGACCTGGCAGCCGTTTGGCGGGAGTGGCTATCTGATATTTGTGTTATTGTTAGTGCTCGTGATGGTTTTGGCAACCGTGCTTGTCCTGCTACCACTGGGGGCACTGCGACGCAGATTGCGCGTGGATGTTGGGGATGTTGCCAAGGAGAGGAAAGGCAGCACGTTGCGTTACCTCGCCTATTTTTCGCTGCTGGGCTTGGGGTTTATGTTCGTCGAAATGCCCCTGCTGCAGCGTTTTATCTTATACGTTGGCCAACCGGCATATGCCTTTGCCACGGCGGTGAGTGCGCTGCTGTTGGCCTCTGGATTGGGCAGCCGCTATCTCAGCATACGCACCCCGGCCACACTTGGGATGATAGCTCTGGTGGGAATGGGGTTAGCTTACCCTGTGTTGTTGTCATTCGCCTTCGGCGCCACCATTGCCTTGCCGTTAGCAGCTCGTGCTGCGTTAGGGGGATTAATGCTGATGCCACTGGGCATATTGATGGGGCTTCCCTTCCCACAAGGCTTAGCTCACGTGCGCGTCGGAGGGCGCCATCTGTTGCCATGGGTGTGGGCCGTCAACGGCAGCATCTCGGTCATCAGCGCCGTGCTGGCACCTATGCTGGCGATCGACTTTGGATTCCGTGTCGTAATGTATGTCGGTGCAGCTGCCTATCTGGCCGCATGGCTGGTATTATGGAACCCCCTCTCCTCCACTATTCTAATCGGGTCAGAGGCACAAAAGCCACACCACCCCAGTTGAAGTTGTGGTATTCATCACCCTCGCGCGTGATAAGCCACAAGCTTTGATAGCCTCCTGGAGGACCGACTGGGATCACCATGCGCCCCCCGTCTGACAATTGCTCCAGCAAAGGCTGAGGCACGTGGTCAGGCGCCGCCGTGACGATGATCGCATCGAAGGGGGCATATTCTGGCCAGCCCCAATAGCCGTCTCCCTGCCGGGTTACCACATAGTGATACCCCATTCGGTCAAGCGTGGCCCGGGCGCGCTCTGCTAACTGGGGTATGATCTCGATGGAGTAAACTTTGTCGGTCAGCTCGGCCAAGATAGCCGCTTGGTAGCCGGAGCCAGTGCCGATCTCCAGTGCCTTTTCGCCCGGCTTGAGCTTGAGTAACTCTGTCATCACCGCCACAATGTAAGGTTGCGAAATGGTCTGTCCGTAGCCGATCGGAAGTGGATAGTCGTTGTAAGCTTGGTCCAGCACATCAGGGGGTACGAACTGGTGGCGTGGCACTTTCTCCATTGCGGCGAGCACCCGTGGGTCGGTGACGCCGCGCGCGCGAATCTGTCTATCCACCATACGCAGGCGTTCCTCGCGGCGATCGTCCGGCAACGCAGTGGACGTTACAGGAGTTGTCGCACGGGGAAAAGGGGTGGTGCGCATGACCAACACGCTGATTGCTACGACTAGCAGCACACCGGCTATAACCCAAGGCAAAGGCTTCCTCATCGGAATATCCCCTGAAAACTCTACTTGCTGCCTATGTTTATTTTATATTTTAGCGAAATTGCCCGAAAACATCAACGTCGCCTAAGTCCAGAGGTATACTTCAATTTCGGGGTGGAGCGGAAGAGAGCATGTCAGGCTGTAGAGGTGAATAACCATTCACCTCTATGAGGACAGAAGGCTGGGAGTGAAGTCACACCTGGCGGGCGAACCGGACGCCCCACTCAGCCGAGTCGATAGCCGCTATGTTCCTTGCCGATCTCGGCCATCTGGCCGGTGACCGTGAAGATGGCACGCTCGCAAATGTTCGTCACCCGATCCGCCGTACGCTCCAGATTGTGGGCGGCCCATAACAGATGATTGGCTTGATCGATGTTCTTGGGATTGGCCAAAATCAAAGTGATCAGCTCACGATAGACCTGGTTGTAGAGGTCGTCCACCTCGTCATCTTCTGCTGGTATCGCACGCGCGGCCTCGATGTCACGGCGCACAAAGGCATCCAAGGCGCGATGGAGCATTTCGCGTGCTTTGATCGCCATACGTGGTATATCGACCAGGGGCTTAATAAGTGGCTCCTCTCCGATCATCAAGCTGATGTTGGCAATTCCTTTAGCGTAGTCGCCCATTCGTTCCAACTCGGCCGCGATCTCAAGGGTCGAAGCCAACACTCGCAAGTCGCCAGCGATAGGTTGCTGAGTAGCGATCAAGGTCAATACTTCCGCCTCAATTTGGAAGCGTTTCTCATTGACAAGGCGGTCGTCAGCCACCAGCTGACGTGACCACTCCAGGTCACGCTTCTTTAACGCCTCGACGGAATCGGTGATCGCATGTTCCACCATACTGCCGAGGACGAGCAATTCATCCTGAAGACGTTGCATTTCGCGCTCGAAGGTTTGTCTGAGCATTGCATACCTCACTTTGCCTTCTCTACCTCTCGGCTGCCGATGCCTGAGCAACTCTATTGTATCATATCTGATCTGTACAGAACAATGCTCTTTCCAGCTTGCAGCGAGTCGCGCACGTAAGATCACCCGAAACGGCCCGTGATGTAGTCTTCGGTGGCTTTCTCGCGTGGATTGGTGAAGATCTGCGCGGTCGGCCCGTACTCAACCAGATAGCCAGCGCGATCCTCGTCCATCATCAAGAAGGCAGTGTAGTCCGAGATACGCGCCGCTTGTTGCATATTGTGAGTGACCACAATGATGGTATACTTCTCTGCGAGCTGGCGCATCAGCTCCTCGATTTTGAGCGTCGAGATAGGGTCAAGCGCCGAAGCAGGTTCGTCCATTAGGATGATCTCCGGCTTAATGGCAATAGCACGGGCGATGCAAAGGCGTTGCTGCTGCCCACCGGACAGAGAGAGCCCACTTTGGTGTAGTTTGTCCTTGACCTCATCCCACAGGGCAGCCTGGCGGAGTGTTTGTTCCACCAGCTCATCCATATTACCACGATACCCGTTGATCCGCGCTCCCCAAGCTATGTTCTCGTAGATGCTCTTGGGGAAAGGATTGGGTTTCTGAAACACCATCCCAATCCGCCGTCTGACCTCAACCGCATCCACTCCTGGTGCGTAGATATTAGCTCCGTTGAACAACACTTCTCCCTCGATGCGCACGCCAGGGATTAGATCGTTCATGCGATTGAACGTACGCAGCAAGGTGCTTTTGCCGCAACCAGAAGGCCCGATAAATGCGGTGATCTTGCACCTGGGAAGCTTCAAGTTGATATCCTTAACGGCCCGAAAACTTCCGTAATAGACATTCAAGTCGCGCACTTCGAGTGCGTACGAATCTTCCTCTGAGGGGTCTAGAACGTGATGGGTGGTAGACCGTCCCGAAGCAAGAGAAGGTATTTCAAAGTTCAAGCGAATCATATCAATCTCCTGCTGAAGCGATTGCGCATGAGAATAGCTGCGGCGTTGAGGCTTAATAGTAGCACCAATAATACCACAATAGCCGCCGCCGCAAGGTTGCGAAACTCCTGCTGCGGACGTGCCGTCCACTGGTAGATCTGCACGGGCAATGTGGTGAACTTAGAAAATGGACTGTACGGGTCATAGACAATGTAAGTGGAGGCACCGACCACAATCAAGGGGGCCGTCTCTCCCATTGCGCGCGAAATCGACAGGATGGTGCCAGTTAGGATGCCCGGTAACGCATTGGGAAACACATGATGCCAAATGACCTGCCATTTGGTCGCGCCCAGTGCGTAGCCGGCCTCGCGCAGAGAGCTCGGCACGGCACGGATTGCTTCTTGAGCGTTCACGATCAACAATGGAAGCACCAGCAGGGCCAACGTCAAGCCAGCCGACATAACCGTGCGACCGTTGGCAGTCGTAGGATCAACAGCGCCGCCGATGAGAGCGCCACTCGTTAGCGGTTCCAACGCGCGCACGAAGATCGCCAACCCGAGCATACCGTAGATGATGGAGGGCACACCGGCCAAGTTGTTGATATTAGTTTGGATGATCCGATTCAGGGTGTTGTCGGCAGCATACTCCTCTAGATAGATCGCCGCCCCTACACCCAAGGGGAAGGCCGCCAGGATCGTGATGGCAATGGTCCACAGGGAGCCCAAAATCGCAGTGCGCACACCGGCCATTTGGGGATCACTAGACTGAGGCCGCGTGATAAACGAGGGATTGAGCCAGCTACGAAACTCGAGCTGCGCTGAGGGATATTTTTGGGCTGCCTCCATCTCCACACCACGACGTCTCAGCAACGAGTCAGTCAATGACCAGCTCTTTACGATCTTGGGCTGCACCACACGCTCATACACCAAGCTGAGGAGCTCCTCGCGGTCACGTTGTTCCAATGGTTGTTCTGCTTTCAGACGCCGCAGCACCCCTTTTGACACATAGGTTTCTAGAAGCTTTATCAATTGTTTCGCTGTAAGTTCCTCTAAAGGCTTTCCATCCTGCGCCAGCTCCCGTGGATCCATTTTGACTTCGATTGCCACCAGTCCAAAGGTTTGGTCTAGGATGTTATAAATCAACGCGGTTAGCGCGATGATGCTGATCATCAGAGCAAGAAGGAACAAGGCGTGCCAGATAGTTCCTGTGCGATGTCGCGCCAATAGATTGCGCTTCAGTTGGGTGTCTTCTCCAAACGGTGCGGGCCCGGGCTGGGTGACAACGTGCGGACTTGCAAACTCTCTCATTCATACACCTCCCGGAAGCGGTGCATAATGGCACGACTGATCAGGTTAAGTGCCAGAGTCATCAGGAACAGCATCAGCCCGATGGCGAAGATGCTATCATAGTCGATTGAGTCATAGCTCAGATCACCACCGCTGATGCGCACAATGTGGCCCGTCATCGTCTCGGCTGCTTTGAACGGATTGAAAGTAAAAGTGGGACCGGCACCTGCGGCAATGGCAACGATCATCGTTTCCCCCACAGCGCGTGAAACGGCCAAGATGAACGCCGCTGTGATACCGGACAGAGCTCCCGGCACTACAATGCGCACCGCCGTTTCTAACCGGGTGGCGCCCAGTGCGTAAGCAGCTTCTCGCAGCGAGCGCGGCACCGCACTCAGGGCATCCTCACTCATCGAGCTGACCAGGGGAAGAATAAGAATGCCCATCACCAATCCGGCCGAAGCCGTGTTGTAAATTTCCACCACGTCTCGGCCGAAAATGGAACGCAGCAACGGGGTCATAAAAGTCAAAGCGAAATACCCGTATACCACGGTGGGAATACCAGCTAAGATCTCCAAGATGGGCTTGAGCACATTGCGCACTGCTGGCGAGGCATACTCGCTCAAGTAAATCGCGGATGCCAGCCCTAATGGCAGCGCGACGATCATAGCGAACGTGGTGGTCATCATCGTGGCATTCACCAGGGACCAGATGCCAAACTGACCCACCGCTGGCACCCAGCTGGTGGTGGTGAAAAACTCCACCAGGTCCACCTCTGGAGATCGGAAGAACAACCACGCCTCGCTTCCCAGAACATAGACGATGCCGAGCGTAGTCAAGATGGAGACCGCGCCACAAGCAAAAAGGAATACCTGAATGAGGAGCTCTAAAGGACGGGGCTTTTTGCGCAGTTCGGGTGGCGCGGCAGTGGTGCGGCGTGTTAAAGACTTGGCTGAAAGAGCCGTTGCCAATAGAAATCCCCCCTCTCTATTCCACAAGCTTTTGACACAGGTAAGGGAGGGGATGGCCAAACCCCTCCCTTTCTGTCTCCACTTACCGGCAGGCGTGTCTCATTGGCCCATCGCATCGAGCCATGCAAGCTTGGATTGGTTGAGCGTCTCAGCTCCCAGCGGGAAGTATCCGACGCTCGTGATCTCCTCATTGACATAGGTGAGGTAGAAGTTGATGAAGGCAGCCACCTGGGGCTTCTCGGCCATAATCTTGGCCGTCGAGTACAGGAAGAGCGGACGTGCCAACGGATACTTTCCTGCTTCCACCGTTTGATCATCCGGCGTGATACCGTTGATGGCCAAGATGTTCAGCTTGTCCATATTCTCCTGATAGTAGGCATATCCGAAGTAGCCGATAGCGTATGGACTGCCTTCAACACCCTGGACCAATACGTTGTCGTCCTCGCTGAGCTGCAAGTTGGCCGCTTTGAGGATGTGCTCCTTGCCAGCACCCTTGCCATATGCGGCATCCATCACGTATTCTACGAAGAAGTCGAACGTGCCACTGTCGGTGCCAGGGCTGAAGCGTTTGATCTCCTGGTCGGGCCACGCCGGATCAACCTCTGACCACTTCGTGACCTCATCGGAGAAGATCTTCGCCAGCTGTTCTATGGTGACATCTTTCAGGAAGGTATTGTCCTTGCTCACCGTCACGGCCAGTCCATCGGTGCCGACGCGGAACTCAACCGGCTCGCGCCCGATGGCACGGCAGCTTTCCACTTCGCTATGTTTGATAGGACGGCTGGCGTTCGAGATGTCAGTCTCACCTGACTTGCAGAAGCGTTCGAAGCCGGCACCGCTACCGATGCTGTCGATCGTGATGTTGCCCTGGTAGCCCTCATCCTTGAAACGCACCGCCATACGCTCAGAAAGAGGGAAGACCGTGGAACTGCCTGCGGTGATGATGTCCCCAGTGACGGTCAGTGGATCCACCTCGGGCAATGTCACACCCTGGGCCATCAGCTCAACATATCGCTTGGCTTTCTCGGCCGGAGGGAGGTAGATCACCCAACCCGGCTCCAAGATTTCTGCCTCACTGATGGGGTTGATCACCTTGTCCAGTCGAGCCATCCGGTTGTTGTAGTAAACGATCGCCGTATACCACATTCTATCGCCATACTGCTTCTCAGCGATCATCGAGAGGGTATCGCCCGCCTGTACGGTATAACGGGTGCCCTCTTCTTGTGGTGGAGGAGCAGCGATGCTAGCGGTTGGCAGCAGCGCCAAAATGGTAACAAACACGAGCGCGAAAACCATCACTTTGCTTCTCATAGTACCTTTTCTCTCCTCTGAACCTCGACATTCGTATTTCGATAGTACTGCAACGTGCATTGCAGTCCACCCTCTACGTTATCGCGCCGCGTTTAACCCCCCTTTAATCGAATGTTAAGCGTACGTAAACGAAATGTTAACAATGCGTTAAGTGGGGGGCCTCGAAAGTCAAATTGACCGAGTATCGGTGCTCAAGTATAATCTTTTAAGTATTTTTTGCTCGACGTTCGCTCGCTCTAGCTCTTCGTTATATCCTGCATTGTGGACGGCGTAGTTTAACAATGGTGATGCCACTGCTACTCGGGCTTGCAATTGTGCTCATGGCGGCCAAGATGGGGGGGTGGTTGGTACGTCGCCTGGGGCAACCCGCTGTGCTGGGTGAGCTGGCGGTTGGTCTGCTATTAGGCCCCTCCGTTCTCAATGTGTTTGGGATCGAATATTTTGCGAATGCTCACACACTGGACGTCCTCCGCGAGTTTGGGGAACTGGGGGTTATCTTTCTGATGTTCGCCGCCGGACTGGAAATCCAAGTCGGCGACCTGCTGAGGACCGGCCGCGCGGCGACGCTGGTTGGATTCCTGGGCGTGCTCTTTCCCATCGGCTTGGGCACATTGGCAGGGCTTCAGTTTAACTATTCGCTGGCCAACGCTGGGTTTATGGGCATCGTGCTGGCCGCCACTTCTGTGAGTATTTCGGCACGAACCCTGATGGAGCTGGGACGCCTGCGCAGCCGCGAGGGATTGACGTTGCTCAGCGCAGCGGTAGTAGATGACATTCTGGCCATCTTGGTGCTCTCCATTTTTATAGGGGTGGTTTTGGGCGGCGGCACCCAAGTCTGGCAATTGGGTTGGATCGCCCTGCGTATGTTTTTGTTCTTGGCCGGGGCATTCCTGATCGGCTTGTGGGTGTTGCCGCGTGTAGTGGACTGGGCCAGGCGACTGCCGATCAGCGAGCCGGTGCTCTCGGTGACTTTGGCCAGCGTCTTATTGTTCGCCTGGGCAGCTGAGTATCTCGGAGGCATCGCAGCTATCACGGGCGCTTTTGTGGCAGGTGTTGGCCTGGCGCGCAGCACCCAGCGAACTGAGATCGAACGCGGCATCCACACGCTCAACTATGCGCTGTTTGTGCCGGTCTTCTTGGTGGTGATCGGCTTGCGTGCCGATCTGCGCCAGCTTTCCGAGAGTGACCTCGGCTTGACAGCTTTGTTATGTTTGATCGCAATCACCTCTAAAATTCTGGGGTGTGGGCTTGGCGCGCGATTGGGGGGTATGTCTTGGCGTGAGTCATTACGCGTCGGCACCGGCATGATCTCTCGTGGAGAAGTTGGGTTGATTGTGGCAGGCATTGGTTTGGATGCACAATTGATACAGCCCAACTTGTTCACAGTTGTGGTGGTCATGGTGATCGTGACCACATTGGTAACGCCCCCGCTATTGCACTTAGTTTTTATGGGAGAGAACCGCGTGAATGCCTGAGCTAGTGATCTTAGTGACAACCAAGTGCGAATCCATAGATGAGATTCTCAAGGCATGGTTGGAGTGTGGCATCTCCGGCGCCACCATATTCGAAAGTCATGGGCTGGGGCGACACATCGCCAGGATGGGGGCTTCGGATGATCTGCCATTAATGCCCTCGCTGGCCAGCCTGATTCGCAAGGAAGAAGAAGTGCAGCGCACTGTGTTCGTGGTGGTGCCGGATGGGTTCGATGTCGAAAAACTGGTAGCCGCCGCCGAAAAGGTTGTCGGTCGGCTTGACGACCCACACACTGGCATTATGTTCACCGTCCCTGTGTCACGGACGTGGGGGCTGCGGCGCATGGGCCAGCGTTAGCGCCTCGAACAAGGCGGGGAAAAAGCCTATGCCGCGCTTCTCGATACCGGATTACGGCCGGCTTTCTGTTCAAGAAGCTGTGGCATTGCAGCAGACACTGCGCAAACAGGTCGTGTGCGAAGATCGCTTCAACTCTGTACAAAGTGTTGCCGGAATCGACGTGAGTGTGGGACGGCAAGACGAACTGGGACGTGCTGCGGTGATCGTCTTGCATTTGCCAGACATGAAAGTTGAAGAGCAGGTGATGGTGAGCGCTCCAATACACTTCCCCTATGTGCCGGGGTTGCTCGGCTTTCGCGAGGTGCCTATCGCCCTGGAAGCTCTGAATCGTCTCAATCGTTTGCCCGACGTGCTCCTGTGCGATGGACAGGGCATTGCACATCCGCGTCGTTTTGGACTGGCGTGTCATTTGGGATTGCTGACCGACATCCCAGCGATCGGGGTGGCAAAGTCTCGTCTCATCGGGCATCACGCACCGGTGGCAGACGAACGCGGCGCCTGGGTGCCCCTATATGACGGCAATGAAGTGATTGGCGCCGCACTCCGCTCGCGTCCCGGGACGAAACCACTTTATGTATCGCCCGGCCATCGCGTCGGCCTGATGAGCGCCATCCAGCTGGTGCTACGCTGTATCACAAACTATCGCTTGCCTGAGCCGACGCGTCTTGCCCATCAGCTTGTCTCGGCAGGCGCGGAGAAAAAGAAAAACATCGTCGCCAAGCCCCCAGATCAACAGAGAACCTTTTGGGATTGGAACGATGAGGGCGGCACCACTTGAGGAGAGTGCTTTATGCGGGTAAGAGTGCCCTCACCGGTATCGGCCGGTGTGATCCTTTCCTACAAACGTTCGGCAGCTTGTCGGCACTGTATGTATGCCTGTTCGCCCACCTGGGAAGCGAATTGGATCCTGGAGTCCGACCTCTACCAGCTCCTCTCTTCCCTGGCAGGTCGCATCGCGCCCAGCCCGTGGGGAAGAGAACGGGTCAGTTTGAGCCATGGATTACATTTCACAGGTGGTGAACTTTCCTGAATTTCAATTTGCTTGTGTCAGCCACGCAAATGGCTGAAGAGCTGGGCATCCCGTCCACTTTTGTCGAGACCAACTGCTCATGGTGCGTCAACGATGAAGTTACCCGCGAGCGGCTGGAGCGCTTGCGACAGGCGGGTCTCAAGGGCATCATGATCTCGGTTAACCCCTTTTACGTTGAATATATTCCTTTCGAGCGCACGGAACGGTGCATCCGTATCGGCCAGGAAGTTTTTGGCTCCAATGTGATGATTTACCAGATGGAGTTCTATCGGCAGTTCAAACGGCTCGGTTTCCAGGGAAAGATACCGTTCGAGCGCTATCTGACATTGGCAACGACGCTGGGCGGGAGCATCACGGTGGAAATGTTCTTGATGGGACGCGCCGCCCGTGCGCTCAAACCCTATTATCACAGCTATCCGGCGTCAGCTTTCTTCGATGAGCCATGTCAGCCCCCGTTTCTGCGTGACTGGCACAACCATTTTGACAACTATGGCAACTTTATGCCGGGGTTTTGTGGGGGTATTACGCTCGGCAGCTGGCGTGAGCTCGATCGCCTTATACGGGAGGGCATAGATCTGCGCGAACACCCGGTGCTGCGCTACTTAATCGCGAAGGACATTCGCGCCTTGTTCGATTTTGCCCGCGAGTTTGGGTATCAAGAGTTTCCTCAAGGGTACATCTCTAAGTGTGATCTGTGCCTGGATCTGCGGCTGTATCTGGTGAAGCACGGCAATTTCTCAGAGCTCAGCCCTCTCGCTTTCTATGAGCAGCTAGCGCTTGGTGAGAGCTCTCCACTCGAAGATCAGCATGCGCACGACGCGGCCGTGTGAGTATCCTGGCCGTGTCTGAGGAGCTCGTTCACAACAGGCACAGGAGACCGGCAACGCCGATCAAAGCGGTGAAAGCACATACCTGCGGGATGCCTAGCAGGGGGAGCAACAAAGTGGCACCCAATCCGGCCCCTAGCGCTCCGCCCACCAAGTCGGCACCGTAGAGCCAACCTGCCGCGCTTGCTGTGTGTTCGCCCAGGGCAAGCACTGCCAGTGGAAAGGCAGCGCCGGTGATGCAACCCGCTGCGGCGGCTAACATCCCGAAGACGGCTGGGGGTATCTCAAAAGGCAGCTGGAGCAACCAGACCAACAGCCCGCTGAGCATCATCACACCTACCTGAATCCCTATCAGCCCAATCCGAAGAACACGAGATGTAGTGCTCCTGGGGATAAGTGTTCCTTCTGCTCCAGCCAAGCTGCGATCCCGCCAGCACCTTGACAGCCGGTTGCCCAATGCGCTGCCCAGCACCAGACCGGCCATAAACGCAGTCACCATCATACCCACTCCAGAGTACACCGTCCCATGGACGGTCTGGAATGCGATCAAGATCACCACTTGCAATATCATATGTGCCAGACCGACGCCAGCGATGGCCACAGGCACAGCCCAGCGTCGCCGATAGCGTGTTACCAGCACGATAAGAGCCAACGGTAGCGACAGCCAAGCTAGATTGATCAACCCGGCACGCTCGAAAGACTCTCCCACCGCGGGATAGAAACGGGACAACCAGAGCGCCAGGTCGTAATAATAGCAAATGGGCACCAGATCCTCGTTCAGGCGCACCGCTCCCCCGGAAGCCAGCCGTTGTCGATCCGCGCTGAAACGGTCATTTGAAAAAACATATTCAATATAAGAGGGAGTCACTTGGCGAGTTTGGACGGCGCGCGCGATCAACCTTTCGGACATCGTCGCAGCATCTATCGAGAACGAACCAGAGGTGGCCAGGAAAAATAAATGATCACCGCTGGTCAGGGCCAGCAACGTGGGGAAGGCGGTTTTAAGCGTCTCATAAATGCTCAAATTGCGCCGCGTCAGCTCCGGACTCCAGTAGTTCTCAGCCGACGGAAGGCCGAGCGCAAACAGGCCATCCGGATTGAGCGCCGCGCGAACCTGAGCGAAAAACTCCCGCGTGTAGAAACGATTCAGCGATCCGGTAGTGGGAGGGGGGAGATCGAGGATGATCACGTCGAAAGAATGCTTGGGGGCATTGGCCACATAGTGGCGTCCATCCGATAGCACCACCCGCACCCGTGGATCTTCGAGTATTTGCGCCTCAGAGGGGGATAGGTGTGCCTGTGCCATTGTAATGACTTGCGGGTCGAGTTCGACATAGGTGACTTGGTGGATTGGGTGCTTCAATATTTCACGCAGATTGCCTGCCACGCCGCCGCCGATCAGAAGCACATGGCGCGGACGGGGATGTGCCAGCAAGGGAAAGTGGGCCACTTCTTCGGGAAAGGTGCTCTGTGTCTCAAACGAGAGGAAGCCGTTGGTATAGAAGACACGCTGCCCGTCGTGCGCTTGAACAGTCAAACGACCATAAGGTGATTCCACATGAAAGACCGCATCTCCCCACTGCCAGCTCAGCGTCCACCGATCCAGCGCTGTCCCACCCACCAAGGCAGCCGCACCTAAAGCGATAGAGAGAGGTAGAAGCAGCAAACCCCTGCACCGGTGCTCACTCTCTATAAGATATACTGCCGTTATTAGGCTGAGCACGCTAATGCATAGGATAATTTGAAAAACGCTCAGCAGGTGGATAAAGACAAAGCTGACCAACGAACCGCCGATAACGGCACCACAGCTTTCGAAAAAGTAAGCATGGCCGGCTGTTCCGCGACGCTCAATCATCAGCCGCGTGCCCAAAGTGAAGAGCATCCCCGCGAGCGGGCAGAAAAGTGCTGGGATGAGCAAGACCGTCAACACCGTGCTGCCAAAATCGATATAAGCCCCAGGTGTGGTGCCCAAAATGGTGCGAATGCCACGTAGTAACGCCATTTGAGCTATGAGAAGTGGGGCCATAGCGCTGATCCCCATGCCAAAGGCGAACAGCGAGACATGTCCCCGCTGAGCGAAACGACTGCCGATACCCCACGCTCCGAGAGCGCCCCAGACCAGCCAAGCCATCAAGGTCAACCCATAGAGGAGCTCATTGCCATAAAAGGTGGCCACCAGCTCGCGCATCAACATCACCTGACTGACGGTCGAGGTGAACCCGATCGTTGCCAGGGCAATGCCAATGTCCAAGATAGAAGAATGAGAATACGGGTCGCCTTTCACGAGCTTGAGGAGCTCCTCCTCATTCAGACATGGCAACGAGCTGGTCGCTCCGTCGGCTACGAATCACATCTTTGAGCAAAGACCATAATCGAGGGTGTCCAAGGTGTGCTCGGGACAGCTTGACGATGGCGCGTAACCACTCGGTGGTCATCCATTATGAAGCAAACCAACGATCTGCTCCACAGTCTTGCGTATGTGATATCGCAGCGAGCCTATCGGGATATGAAACTCGAGCACAACAGTCAGCCACACCGTCGGGGTCACCCTTGTCGTATATACTCGGTGCTTCTCCCCCTCGTCGAGCATCATCGCGATACTCCCATCATCCGCGCCGAGGAAATGCATCAGTTGAATTCCACTCTCAACACGGCGGGTCACGAAGCGACAGAAATTCTCTGCGCGCTCCCGATGAAAGGAACCGGTGTGAGCAAGCAAGCCTGCCTTGGAACTGAGCACAATCAATATCGCTTGTAACTCGTGCTCAAGAGCTCGGAGAACTGGCAAAACCTCTTCAGACGGGATCGCGACCCCCCCAGAATCCTGGTCAAGCTGCTCCACGCTGGTATCCCACTCTACGAAGTCCTGCCCTCGGTGGCTTGTTGATTGGTCTGATCCTCGAGCACTTTTGGCAAACGTGGCTCCCTCTTCTGGGAACAACGCAAATAAATAGTCTTCCTCGGAGACATTCATCTGGGGATCACATAAGTTTGCCATCTCCCCCAACGGAACCGCAATCTCTGCCTCGAGCACGCGGCGTATCAATAGCGGGAGATCTTCGGTTATGAAAGGCTTGGGCAGCAACCCATGGACCAGTATGTCCTTAAGCGCGAAGGGCACCTGGTTTCCTGGATAGGGGATCACCATAATACGAAGAGATGGTTGCAAAGCGTGGATCCGATTGAGAAGCTCCGGCGATGAGAAGTCTCGCAGAGTTACATCCACGACGAGAAGGTCAAAGCGATGGGCAATGACGCTTTCTAGAAGAGAATCGCCGCTGCTCACGATGGTGACTCGATACTCGCCAAGATCTTCCAACCTCTCTTTTAGGAAAGAGGCAAACGCCTCATCGCGGTCTGCAACAAGGGTATTGTACTCCATTACAAATATACCTCGCTTCGGAGTAGCACTTTTGACGTTCCTCTCCACAACCCGTTGTTTTCCTACCATGCTGATGTATGTCTGCCTTGACGTTGATATTACCAAGTGAGTTGCTCTGGAGCAAGGAGAGTGCCTCATCCATTTAGATCGTCCCCAACTTGCTCCATCCCATTGGAGGTGCTATAATAGGCGCTTAGTCCATTTGCGTTCCATTTCGCGCGCCTCCGGACTCATCAGGCTGTGCCCAGACGTGCCGCTGGGTCCCGGGTGGGGATGAAGGAGGCGGAGGTATTAAACACTTATATCCAAGGAGAGTTATAGAAAATGGCAGTTGAAACTATGAAAGCCCTGCTGGAAGCGGGCGTCCACTTTGGTCATCGTACCCGCCGCTGGCATCCGAGGATGAAACCCTACATCTTCACTGAGCGCAATGGGATTCACATCCTCGATTTACAGCAGACGCTCGCCCGCCTGCAACAAGCCTACGATCTCGTGCGTGACACAGTGGCCAAAGGAGGCACGGTGCTGTTTGTGGGCACCAAAAAGCAGGCACAGGACGCGCTTGCCGAGGAGGCGCGCCGCTGTGAAATGCCCTACGTCAATCAACGCTGGTTAGGCGGCACGCTCACCAATTGGCGCACCATCCGGCAGCGCATTGATTATTTACTCGACCTAGAAAAGAAGCAGATGCGTGGCGAGTTCGCCCACCTGCCCAAGAAAGAGGTGGCCAAGCTCGAATACGAAATCGCCCGTCTTAATCGCCGCTTCGGCGGCCTCAAGGAAATGCTGCGGCTGCCCGATGTCCTCTTCGTCGTGGATGTGCGTCGTGAGGCAAATGCTGTGCGCGAGGCGAACACGCTTGGCATCCCTGTGATTGCTATGGTGGATACCAATTGCGATCCCACCCCCATCGACTATGTCATCCCTTCCAACGACGACGCTATCCGTGCTATCCGTTTGATCGCGGGCAAGATCGCCGACGCCGCTATTGAAGGGCTGCGTTTGCGCGAGACAATGGCGGCTGAGCTGGAGGAAGAGGGCCTTGCGGTCGCAGAAGAGGGGCAGGAGCGTTACCTTGGGCCGTCTACATTAGCCAAGCTGCGGGCGGCTGCACGTGTTGAAGAAGAGGAAGAAGAGTGGGAGGAACTGGAGGAACTGGAAGAGCTGGAAGAAGATGAGGATGCCCTGCGCGCTCGAGCAACCTATATGCGACGACGCGCGGCTGAGAAGGTGAGCGTTCCTCCCGCCGCAGGGCGCATCTTTGAGCCTGATGACGAAGAAGATGAAGATGACGAGGATGAAGAAGAGGAAGAAGACGAAGATTGAGCGATATTTTTATTTGCTGAGCTCTTCAGCTTGGTGAGAGATTTTGAAGGAGGCAATTAATCGTGGCGATTACCACCGAGATGATTAAGCGACTACGCGAGGAGACAGGCGCCGGCGTGCTGGAGTGCAAGAAGGCACTGGAAGCTTCTAACGGTGATTTTGAC
This sequence comes from Anaerolineae bacterium, assembly GCA_036172345.1. Taxonomy (GTDB): domain Bacteria; phylum Chloroflexota; class Anaerolineae; order 4572-78; family NAK82; genus NAK82. Next base: position 8,640 of record JASFBB010000296.1, on the reverse strand, counting down.
AAAGCAATTATCTTCCTGCGCGAGAGAGGACTGGCCACCGCCGCCAAGAAAGCCAGCCGTGAGGCCAACGACGGGCTGGTGAGCTTACAGGTGGATGCGCAGGGCCACTGGGGGATCATCCTGGAAGTCAATTGTGAAACGGACTTTGTAGCGCGCACGGAGGATTTCCGCGCTTTCACCAAGGCACTGCTGCAACAATTATCCGACGAACCCTCCATTCCAGACGTGGCCACTCTACTGGAGCGCCCCTTTGTGCTCGACCACAGCGTCACGGTGGGCCAGCAGCTCACGGCGCTTGTGGCCAAGCTGGGCGAGAACATTATCATCCGCCGCTTTGCGCGCCTGCAACGCGACGGGAGTGGCTGGATCGAGGGCTATCTCCATCCCGGTGATCGTATTGGGGTGATCCTCCACGTCTCCGCCGGCGACGCCAGCGTGGCCGAAAGCGTGGCGTTTCGCGCGCTGGTGCACGACCTGGCGCTGCAAGTGGCTGCCGCAGCGCCCAAGTACGTTGCCCCGACCGATATCCCGTCCGCGGTGCTGGAGGCGGAGCGCGCAATCTATCGGGCGCAAATCGCCGATGAGAAGAAACCCGAGCCGATCAAAGAGCGCATTATCGCTGGCAAGCTGGACAAGTGGTATGAGACAGTGTGCTTGTTACGCCAACCCTTCATCCGGGATGATGCGTTGCGCGTTGCCGATCTCCTTGAACAGAAAAGCAAGCAATTAGGCACACCGCTGACAGTGGAGCGCTTCGTGCGCTACGAACTCGGCGCAGGCGAATGAGAAGCGCGAGGCCGGAACCACTGTGAGTTCTGGCCTCGTGCTACAAGTGATCATTTTTTAAATTAAAACAGAGGAATGATGCCTCAGGCAAAATATCACCGTGTGTTGCTCAAGGTGGGGGGTGAGGCGCTGGCTGGCCCTCAGGGCTTTGGGATTGATCCCCATCGGGCGGATATCGTGGCCGGCAAAATCGCTGCGGTGCGTGCTTACGGCGTGGAGGTCGCCGTTGTGCTGGGCGCCGGTAACCTGTGGCGCGGCCGTGATGGGCTAGAACATGGGATGGACCGCACCACTGCCGATCATATGGGCATGCTCGCCACTGTCATGAATTCACTAGCCCTGGCGGACGCATTGGGACGCCTCGGCTTGGAGACGCGCGTGCAGACGGCGATTGAGATGCGCGCTGTGGCCGAGCCGTATATCCGTGGGCGCGCCGTCCGTCACCTGGAAAAGGGGCGTGTGATCATCTTGGGAGCAGGCACCGGCAATCCCTATTTCACCACCGACACCGCGGCAGCGTTGCGCGCGCTCGAGATCGACGCCGAATTGCTAATCAAAGCCACCAAAGTGGATGGCGTGTACACCGAGGATCCGATGCTCAATCCTCAGGCGCAACGCTTCGAGAACTTGAGCTATCTCGATGCGCTCAACCTGGGAGTCAAAGTGCTGGATGCCACAGCGATTTCGTTGTGCAAGGAGAATCATCTGCCCATCATTGTGCTCAATCTGTGGGAGGATGGCAGCATCGAACGGGCCGTACTCGGCGAGCCTGTCGGCACCTTGATTGGCCCATAAAAGCGAGCGCTTCGGCATCTCTGCGGAAAGGGGGCTGAAAACTGTGCTCAAGCAAGTGCTTCGGGAAACGGAAGACCGTATGAAGAAGGCGATTGAGATGCTGCAGGTGGACTTGCGCGGCATTCGCACCGGACGTGCTTCGCCGGCGCTGGTGGAACGCGTGCGGGTGAACTACTACGGTACTCCCACCAACCTGGCCGAGCTGGCTTCTATCTCAGCGCCAGAGCCCCAGCTGCTCACCATCCGTCCGTGGGATGCCAGCGTGCTCAAAGAGATCGAGCGCGCGATCCTGCAATCTGATTTAGGCCTGACCCCCATCAACGATGGCAAGATCATCCGGCTGAGCATTCCTCCGCTCACCGAGGAACGCCGTCGCGAGCTCACCAAAGTGGTGGCCAAACGGGTGGAGGAAGCGCGCGTGGCAGTGCGCAATTGTCGGCGCGATGGCTTGGAAGAGTTGAAAGGACTGGAAAAAGAAAAACAAATCTCAGAGGACGATTTCTTTACGGGCAAGGAGGAGCTGCAAAAGCTCACAGACAAGTACATTGCGTTGGTGGATGAGATCGGTAAGGCAAAAGAGCGTGAGATCTTGGAGTTGTGAGGCGATGGGCTGATGGACATCCCACTGAGCCGGATGCCGCAGCACGTGGGCATCATTATGGACGGGAACGGGCGCTGGGCGCAGCGACGAGGATTGCCGCGCCTGGCCGGTCATCGTGCGGGGGTCGAGAACATCCGCCGCGTCCTGCGTGCATGTGTGGAGCTCGGCATCAAGATGCTCACCATTTACGCCTTTTCGACGGAGAACTGGAAGCGCCCTGAGGAAGAGGTGCAGGGATTGCTCAACATCTTCGCCGGTGTGATCGGGCGCGAGCTCGACGATCTGCACCGTGAAGGCGTTCAACTACGTCATATCGGGCGATTGGAGGGCATTTCTGAGGGGCTAAAGGCACAAGTTTTACGCGCAATTGAGCTGACCCGCCACAACGACCGGTTGATTCTCAACATCGCGTTCAACTATGGCGGCCGGGCTGAGATCGTGGATGCGGTGAAGGCAATCATCCGGGCAGGTTATACCGCCGATGATATCACGGAAGAGCTGATCAGCCGTCACCTCTACACCGCCGGTTGCCCCGACCCGGACCTCATCATCCGTACGAGTGGAGAGCTGCGCACCAGCAATTTCCTCATTTGGCAGGCTGCCTACGCAGAGTATTACGTGACCCCCGTCCTTTGGCCGGACTTCAATAAAGAAGAGCTGATCAAAGCGCTGGTGGACTACAGCACGCGCGAACGCCGTTTTGGAGACATTAAACCGAAGAATCAACCCTAAGAGTGGCAAGCGAGCTGGTCTGTGCTTCGTACCCGTGTTCGTTCTGCTATCTTCATAGGCCTGGTGGCCGGGTTAGGAGTGTGGGCCGGTGGATGGGCCTTCTTTGCCTTGGTGCTGCTGGTAGCAGGTCTGGCCGGCTATGAGTTCACCCTGATGATGCAAGCCAGCGGTCATCGGGTGTCGTTGCTCTTTGTGTATGCAATTATCGTCCTGTTCATGCTCGACGCCGCTTTCTCCGGACGCAACATCGCCCGTCATGGGTTGGTATGGATTCTGATCCTTTCCCTCTCATGGCAAATTCTGCACTACCGGCCTGGCTCTTCAACGGTGGATTGGGCGCTCACCATCAGCGGGGGACTCTATGTGGGATGGTTGCTCTCATTCTTCGTCTCGCTCCGTGCGCTGCCGGACGGACTGGCTTGGACAGCTGCGGCGCTGCTGATCACCTGGGCGAGTGATTCGGGAGCCTACTTTCTCGGGCGCGCGATAGGGCATCATAAGCTGAGCCCCTTGCTGAGCCCAAACAAGACGTGGGAAGGCATCGCCGGGGGATTTCTGGGGGGCATCCTGGCTGGCGGTTGTGTTGGCGCATTAGCCATATATTGGGCCGGGGCAATCGGGGTGGTGCATGGGCTTATCCTGGGCATACTGATCGCGTGCATTGCCCCATTTGGCGACCTGGCCGTTTCAATGATGAAACGAGAAGCCCGAGTCAAAGATTCGGGCACCCTGATACCTGGCCATGGCGGTGTTTTGGATCGTACGGATAGCTTGATGTTCACTGCTGTCGTCACCTATTACTTCGCACTCTGGTCGTCGCAGTGGCAGTAGTCTGGTTTCTCAAAACATCACGTCGGCATTATAATAGCATAGTTACTCCCCAGGAGGTGTGCTGTGAAGCTGCGGCCACAACAAAGGATGATCCTGATCGCGGGGGCACTGATGGGTGCCGTCTTGGGCGCCGGAATCGCGTGGATGCTGACCCAGCCGGACGAGCGGAGCGGAGATCGCCCCAAGCAACCACTGCGACCGAGCGATCTGTTCAAGCTGACGGCCAACATCGCGGCGCTGTTGCGCGAGATCGATGAGATTCGACGCCGCGTGTAACTTTTCCCTTGTGTGTAAGGAGCTGGTTTATGTCCTCATCTCGTAAGGTTGATCAAATCAAGAAAGTGGTACTGGCTTACTCGGGTGGGTTGGACACCTCTATCATTGTGCCCTGGCTGAAGAACACCTATGGTTGTCAGGTGATCTGTTTCACCGCCAACCTCGGTCAGGGAGATGAACTCAGCGGCCTGGAAGAGAAGGCGCTCAAATCGGGCGCCAGCAAGATCTACATCGAAGACCTGCGCGAAGAGTTCATCACCGATTATATCTACCCCACTATGATGGCCGGAGCGATCTATGAGCGCAAGTACCTGTTGGGCACCTCGTTTGCGCGCCCGTTGATCGCCAAGCGCCAGGTCGAGATTGCCGAACTGGAAGGCGCAGATGCTGTAGCGCACGGCTGTACCGGCAAGGGCAATGATCAGGTGCGCTTCGAGCTCACCTATCAGGCGCTCAATCCACGCCTCAAGGTGATCGCTCCCTGGCGCGAGTGGAACATCCGCTCACGTGAGGACGCGCTGGACTATGCTGCGGAACACAACGTGCCTGTCTCCAGCACGCTCAAGAGCATCTACAGCCGCGATGGCAACATCTGGCATCTGAGCCATGAGGGTGGATTGTTGGAAGACCCCTGGCAGGAGCCCGAGGAAGCGATGTTCCAGCGCACCGTCTCGCCTGAACAAGCACCCGACGAGCCAGAATATGTCACTATTGACTTCCAGCAAGGCATCCCCAAGCGCGTCAACGGCGAGGCGAAAGGCCCTATCGCGCTGCTGGAAACGCTAAACGAGCTGGGTGCACGCCATGGCATCGGGCGGGTGGACCTGGTGGAGAACCGCCTGGTGGGGATGAAGAGCCGTGGAGTGTATGAAACCCCCGGCGGCACCATCCTGGTGGAAGCCCATCAGGCGCTGGAACAGCTCTGTCTGGACAAGGAGACGTTGCACTTCAAGCAGATGGTCGCACTGCGCTATGCCGAGCTGGTCTACAACGGCCAATGGTTCACCCCGCTGCGTGAAGCGCTGGACGCCTTCGTGCGTTCCACTCAGCAGACGATGACTGGACAGGTGCGCTTGAAGCTCTACAAGGGCAATGTTATCCTGGTGGGACGCCGCAGCCCCTATAGCCTGTATCGCGAGGATTATGCCACCTTTGGCGAGAGTGATGTATATAACCAGGCCGACGCGGAGGGTTTCATCAAACTCTTCGGTTTGCCGCTCAAGGTGCGTGCATTGCTCGATTTGGAAGGGGTGCGGCGCGGGCTGCATGAGGAGCCGGACTATAGCAAGTTTAAGCGCGATTAGGTGTTTCTGAGCACCGGGTTGTATTCAAGCGGGTGCGCGTAACCTCAGCGAACAGACGGGCAACACCCGAACTGTTCGCTGAGTTGCTGATAAAAGCGAAGATAGAAAGAAACTCTCAAGCGATAGGATAGCGGGGGAATGGGGATGGAATGACCACTTTTTTGTGGGGTGGACGCTTTGAGGAGGCGCCGGACGAATTGATGCGCCGCTTCGGCGATTCGATCTCCTTTGACACCCGACTGTGGGAGGCGGACATCTTAGCCAGCAAAGCCTACGCCCGCGCGCTGGCACGCGCCGGCGTGATCAGCGAGGCAGTGCGCGATCAGCTGATCGCCGGACTGGCACAGGTGCACGCCGAGTTTGCCGCTGGCAACTTCACTGTGCAGCCCGAGGACGAGGACATCCACACCGCCATCGAGCGGCGGCTGGGGGAGTTGATCGGTGCTGCTGCCGGGATGTTGCACACCGGCCGTTCGCGCAACGATCAAGTGGCGACCGACACCCGCCTCTACCTCAGAGAGCAGGCGCAGGCGCTGCGCCGGCAAGTGCACGCGCTGCAAGCGGCCATCGTGGACAAGGCGGAAGCCCACTTGGACGTGTTGATGCCTGGTTATACCCATCTGCAACCTGCCCAGCCGGTGCGCTTCAGCCACTGGCTGCTGAGCTACTTCTGGATGTTCCAGCGCGACCGCGAGCGCCTGGACGCATTGATGCCCCGCCTGAACGTGCTGCCGCTGGGAGCGGGCGCGTTGAGTGGCAACCCCTGGGGCATCGATCAGTACTTCCTGGCCCAGGAACTCGGTTTCGACGCGGTTGCGCCCAATAGCATGGATGCGGTCAGCGATCGGGATTATCTGGTCGAGCTGCTCAGCTGGAGCTGCTTGACCCACATCCACCTCAGCCGCCTGGCAGAGGATCTCATCATCTTCAGCAGCCGCGAGTTCGGGTTCGTCGAGCTGGCGGATGTCTATGCCACCGGTTCCAGCTTGATGCCGCAGAAAAAGAACCCTGACTCGCTGGAGCTGCTGCGCGGCAAGAGCGGCCGGGTGATCGGCGACCTAGTGGGGCTGTTGGTCACGCTGAAAGGGCTGCCGAGCACCTATAACAAGGATTTACAAGAGGACAAGGAGGCTATCTTCGACGCATTGGATACCTTATCGCTAGCGTTGCCCGTGATGGCCGGGGTGATCTGCACGCTCCGTGTGCATCCGGAGCGCATGCGCGCCGCATTGACAGACGAAATGCTCGCCACCGAGCTGGCCGACTATCTGGTGCAGCAAGGTGTGCCGTTCCGCGAAGCCCATGCGCTCGTGGGAAAGGTGGTGCGGCGCGCGCTGGCTAGAGAATGTTCTCTGAGAGAATTACCGTTGCACGAGTATCAAGCGGTGTGCAAACATTTTGACGCAGATGTGATGGAGTGGCTGGACTGCGAACGGGCGGTGGAACGACGTAACTCGGTGGGCGGCACAGCGCGTCAGGCTGTGTTGCATCAGCTCGCCGCGGCTCGACAGCGGCTTGACGCCAATGCGACGAGGTTGTGATCCGCCGATGCGTACTAAGATTGTGGTCAACCCCATTGCCGGACGGGGACGGGCGGAAAAGCTGCTGGCCGACCTCTATGCATACCTCGACCGCTACGGCGTGTCCGCCGATATTGTGCATACGCGTGCCAAGGGAGATGGCACATACCTGGCGCACCAGGCCGCCCAAGAGGGATATGAGCGCGTCGTCGCGATGGGAGGCGATGGCACGGTAGGCGAGGTGACCGCCGGCCTGTTGCGTGCCATGGAGGAGGGCCACGAGGCTGTGTTGGGCATCCTCCCCGCCGGCTCGGGTAACGATTACGCCTACGCAGTGGGCATTCCCACCCGCTTGGAGCCAGCGTGCCGACGGTTGGTGGACGGCGAGGTGCGTTGCGTGGATGTGGTGCGCGTCACCGCTGACGGGAAGACCTACTACTTCAACAACACGGTGGGCATCGGCCTGGATGCCGACGTGTTGCTCGAGACACACAAGCTGAAGCACATCCGCGGTTTCCTGCTTTACTTCACCGCGCTGATGCGCGTGTTGATCTCGAACGGGCGCTGGCCATATCCGGTGCAGGTTACGGTGGACGGGGAGACCTTGCCACAGCACGCGGTGACGTTGGTGACGGCATGCAATGGGCCACGCGTCGCCGGAGGCTTCTACCTGACCCCGGACGCGCGACCGGATGACGGTCAGCTGGACGTGATCGTGGCCGACCGGCTGAGCCGCCTGCGCGTCGCTTCGTTCATCACACGGGTGATGCGCGGCACGCACGTGGGCGCCAAACCGGTGCACATCCGCCGGGCACGTCACGTGGTGATCGAGGGGCTGCGTGGCCTGCCGGGCCATATGGACGGCGAGGTGCTGTGCACCGCCGGGCGACGTATCGAGATCGAGATCCTCCCCGGACGCCTCAAGGTATGGTGTTGACGTGATGACCGGCACGTTGATCAACATTGTCGCCGTGCTGCTCGGCGGCGGCCTGGGCACCCTTCTGGGCGCCCGCCTGCCCGAGCGGATGCGCGAAACGGTCATGAACGGGCTGGGGCTGGTGACGCTGGTGTTGGGCTTCAGCCTGGCGTTGCAGAGCAAGAACCTGCTGATTGTGATGGGCAGCGTGCTGTTGGGCGGTGTGCTGGGCGAATGGTGGCACATTGAGGATGGGCTGGAGGCGCTGGGGCGCTGGCTGGAGGCACGCTTCGGCCGCCCCGACGACGCAGCGCGCGGACGTTCTATCACGCGCGCCTTTGTGACCGCCAGCCTGGTCTTCTGTGTCGGCCCGATGAGGGTGATGGGCTCGCTGTTGGACGGGCTCACCGGGAACTACCATCTGCTGGCGATCAAGAGCCTGCTGGATGGATTCGCCTCGTTGGCCTTCGCCGCTTCGTTGGGGCCGGGGGTGCTCTTCTCCGCGCTGACGATCCTGGTCTATCAGGGTGGGCTGAGCCTGGCGGCGCACGTCTTCGCCACCAGTCTGGTCGGTGTGCGCGCCGACACGCCCGCCGTGGTCGAGATGGGTGCCACGGGGGGTGTGCTCATCATGGGCATCGGGCTGTTGCTCCTCAACCTCAAGCGCATCCGGGTGAGCAACTACTTGCCCGCCATCGTCATCGCGCCGCTCATCGTGCTGCTGCTGGAAGCACTGGGGGTGGGCTGGTAGCGTCCCACATCCTCCCAACCGCAGCACATATCCGAGCCGCGACCACGTGTCCGAGCCGCGACCGTGAGCGAGCGGTTGATGTGCTGCTGGTAGGGGCGACCGGCCTGGTCGCCCCTACGCGCGGTTTA
>JASFBB010000295.1:0-5200 GCA_036172345.1 Anaerolineae bacterium | reverse complement strand
GCGGTACAGTCGTAATGCCCCGGAGGGCTTCCCGTCTATTCCTACATCACCGTGGATGCGCATCCCGAAGCAGCAATCTCGAGTCGTAATGCCCCGGAGGGCTTCCCGTCTATTCCTACCTTTCCGTTCGACTTTTCCGCCCCTGCGTCTGTCGCGGTCGTAATGCCCCGGAGGGCTTCCCGTCTATTCCTACCCACTTGAGCACCCATGGAAACACACCCCTTCCCCAGGCATGCAGTGGGAGCAAAGTCCCATCTCATCCTCCCCGGCACCCCCTCTGTGGGGCACCCTTTGCAGCTTCTCAGGTACTTGACATTTTTATCGAGCGCCTCCCGACTTACCCGCCTTATGCAACCCCCCTTTTTGCCCCTTCTGAGGGGGCGCTCGATAACATGGGTAACTTTTTAAAAATTCCAACCCCATTATAGCATAAAAGCGCCCATTTGGCAAGGCCCCGCCGCGCGCATTTCAATCGGGCAGCGGAGCGCTGTGCGCTTCGCGCGCCGCCTGGGGCTGCGCTCCCCGCACCACCTCCGCTGACCGGGCCTCCAGACAGCCCCGTCGGCACGCTACTTGACAAATGAGGTCAATCAAGTATACTACAAGCCCGAAGGAGCACACCCATGGGACGCATCGAGCGCGAGAAGAAGACGGTCGCGGCGATGATCCGCATCCATTGCCGCGACCAGCACGGGGGACGTAAGGCATTATGCCCGTCCTGCCAAGCCCTGCTCCAGTATGCCTGGCAGCGGCTGGATAAATGCCCCTTCGGCGAGGGCAAGAGCACCTGTGCGCGTTGCCCGGTGCATTGCTATCAACTGCGGATGCGCGAGGAGATCCGTCGCGTCATGCGCTATGCCGGGCCGCGCATGCTTTACACCCACCCCATCCTGGCGATCCGGCATCTGTGGGACGAGCGGCGCGCTCCACCGGCACGACCGGAGCGCAAGCAGAGGGCGTCTGAATAAGCCCTCACGATCCTCCCACAGCCCGGCGCGGAGGGGCAAGCCGGCTTGCAACACGCCGCGAAAACGCTGTCCGCCACGGCAACATTTTGCACGCGGCGGACATACCTCATATCTGATGCTATCCCGCGCGACGCCTCGGGGTCAGCATCCCCGGCACAGCCTCATCCGGCTAGCGCTCCCGCAGGCTGATGGCGTGGGGATCAAACGCGCTCAACACCTTGGCGTAGTTGGCGCGCTCGAAGGCGGCCGGCTCCGCCACCGACTGCTGGTTCATAGCGCCGCGCATTTGTGCCACCGCGGTGTACTCGTGCTCTTCCATCCACTGTTGTAGCTCGGCCAAGATGGTGGTCGCGTGCTTGGCGCCATGGAGGAGCAGCGCCGAAGTGGTCATCGCCACTGCGGCGCCAGCCAGGATGGATTTCGCTACATCCCGGCCGCTGTGCACCCCAGTGGTGAGCGCCAGATCCGCTGCCACCCGGCCGTATAGAATGGCAATCCAGCGCAAGGGCAAGCGCAGTTCCTCCGGCCGGCTGAGCGTCAGATTGGGCACCACTTCCAGGTTCTCCAGGTCGAAATCGGGTTGGTAGAAACGATTGAACAGCACCAGGCCGTTGGCGCCCGCCTCGACCAGGCGTTTGGCCATGTGGGGCAGCGCGGTGAAGAAGGGGCTCAGCTTGACCGCTAAGGGGATGCGTACGCTGGAGCGCACCGCTTGCACCAGCTGCACATAGCGCTCCTCCAGCTCAGCGCCCGTCATATTGGGATCGGCAGCCAGATAATAGAGGTTGAGCTCCAACGCATCGGCGCCGGCGTCCTCGATCTTTTGGGCATACTTCACCCAACCGCCGAGGGAAGCTCCATTCAAGCTGGCGATGACCGGCACGCTGAGGTGACGCTTCAGCTCGCGAATCTTGTCGAGATATTTCTCCGGCGCCAGCGCATAGCGCCCCACATCGGGAAAGTATGTCAGCGCCTCCGCGTAGGCATAGGTGCCTCGTTCCAGGTAATAGTCCAGCTCCAGGCTTTCGTGGATGATCTGTTCCTCGAACAGGGAATACATCACGATCGCGCTGATGCCGGCTTCCTCCAGCTGGCGCGCCGTCTCCACCTTTTCGGAGAGTGGTGAGGCAGAAGCGACCAGCGGGTTTTTCAGCTGCAGTCCTAGATAGGTGGTGCTGAGATCGGTCATAATGGATCATCCTTCTACGTGCGCAAGCTCTTCAACGGGTTGTTGGGCGCCCTCTCCATAGCACATAGCGGCAAGTTGCTGATAGAGGTTCCAGCGCGCCAAGATGTCCTGCTTGGCTTGTTGCAACAGGGCTTCGGCGCGCGCTTCATCGCTTTGCAACAGCATGCGGAAGCGCGTCTCCTTGTAGGCGTATTCCTCCAACGGGATCTGCGGCCCCTTGTATTCCAGGATCAGCGGGTTCTTGCCCTCTTCGACCAGGCGGGGATCATAGCGATACACCGGCCACAGCCCGGATTGCACTGCCAGCTTCTGTTGCTCCAGCCCCTTGCGCATGTCGATGCCGTGGTTGATGCAGTGGCTATAAGCGATGATCAACGACGGCCCGGGGAAGGATTCTGCCTCCAGGAAAGCGCGCAGCGTCTGCTGGTCGTTGTAGCCCATCGCCACGCTGGCCACATAAACGTTGCCATAGGTGATGGCTATCAGCCCCAGGTCCTTGCGCGGCCGATCCTTGCCCCGCGCGGCGAATTTCGCCACAGCCGCGCGCGGGGTGGCTTTGGAAGCCTGCCCGCCCGTGTTGGAATACACGCCCGTGTCGAGCACCAGGATGTTGACATCGCAACCCGAAGCGAGCACGTGGTCGAGGCCGCCGTAGTCGATGTCATAAGCCCAGCCGTCACCGCCAATGATCCACACGCTCTTGCGCACCAAGACATCAGCCAGGCTCAGCAGGTCGCGGGCGCGCGGATGCGTGCTCCCCTGCAAGCGCTGCTTCAGCAGGGCGACGCGTTCGCGTTGCTTGCGAATGCCGGCCTCGTCCGATTGATCGGCGTTCAGCAGCTCCTCCACCAATTGTTCGCCCACCTGGGCGGCAAACTGGGGCAATAGCTCGCGTGCATATTGCAGCTGCTTGTCCAGTGTCAGGCGCATGCCCAGGCCGAACTCGGCGTTGTCCTCGAAGAGCGAGTTGGACCACGTCGGTCCGCGCCCCTCGGCGTTGACCGCCCAGGGGGTGGTGGGCAGGTTGCCGCCGTAAATGGAGCTGCAACCGGTGGCGTTCGCCGCGATGACGCGGTCGCCGAAGAGCTGGCTCATCAGCTTGAGATACGGGGTCTCGCCACAGCCGGCACACGCCCCCGAGAACTCGAACAGGGGCTGCAACAGCTGCACGTTCTTGACCATGTTGAAGTTGAAGCGGCTGCGATCCACTTCGGGCAGCGAGAGGAAGAACTCCCAATTCTCGCGCTCCTGGGCGCGGATGGGTGGCTGCGGCGCCATGTTGATCGCCTTGCGCCCCAGTTGGGTCTTATCCTTGGCCGGGCACGCCTCCACGCAGAGCGCACAGCCGGTGCAGTCCTCCGGTGCCACCTGCAGGGTGTAGCGCATGTCCTTGGGCACTTCCTTGAACTTCGCCGCGGTGGAGCGGAAGGTGGGCGGCGCCTTGACCAGGTACGAGGGATCGTAGATCTTGGCGCGGATCACCGCATGCGGGCAGACCAGGACGCACTTGCCGCACTGGATACAGATGTCAGGCTCCCAAACCGGGATCTCCAACGCGATGTTGCGCTTCTCATAGCGGGTCGTGGCGGTGGGGAAGGTGCCGTCCACCGGCATGGCGCTCACCGGCAGGCGGTCGCCCTCGCCCGCCACGATGGTGCCCAGCACCTCGCGCACGAACTCGGGTGCCTCGGCGGGCATCGGCGGTCGGCGGGTGAAGGTGCTGGTGACCTTGTCGGGCATCTTCACCTCATGCAGGTTGGCGAGCGCCTGATCAACCGCGTTGAAGTTGCGCTGGACGACCTCCTCGCCGCGCTTGCCGTATGTCTTGCGGATGGTCTCCTTGATCGCGGCAATGGCCTGTTCGCGCGGCAACACCCCGCTGATGGCGAAGAAACAGGTCTGCATGATGGTGTTGATGCGCCCGCCCATGCCGGTGCGGCGCGCTACTTCGTAGGCGTCGATCACGTAAAAGCGCAGGCGTTTTTCGATGATATCCTGCTGCACCTCGCGCGGCAGATGATCCCACACCTCGTCCGGGCCGTAGATGCTGTTCAGCAGGAACACGGCGCCCGGCATAGCATACTTGAGCATGTCGAAGCGCTCCAGGAAGGGGAACTGGTGACATGCCACGAAGTTCGCCTGGTTGATCAGATAGGGCGCCCGGATCGACCGTGGGCCAAAGCGCAGGTGGGACATCGTGACCGTGCCCGCCTTGCGCGAGTCGTACACAAAGTAGCCTTGTGCGTAGTTGTCGGTCTCCTCGCCGATGATGCGGATGGAGTTGTGGTTGGCACCCACCGTGCCGTCGGAGCCCAGCCCGAAGAAGACGCAGCGCACTGTGTCCTCGCTTTCGATGTCGAACGAGGGGTCATATGCGAGGCTCGTATGGGTCACGTCGTCGGTGATGCCCACGGTGAAGTGGTTCTTGGGTTGCTCCTTGCGCATCTCGTCGAAGATGCCCTTCACCATCGCGGGGGTGAATTCCTTCGAAGAGAGTCCGTAACGGCCGCCGATGATGCGCGGCATCTTCTCGAAGGGGGCGCTGCCCTGTGCCATGCCTTCCGCAACCGCGGTCACCACATCGGTGTAGAGCGGCTCGCCGGCGGCACCCGGCTCCTTGGTGCGATCCAGGACGGCGATGACCTTGGTGGTGGGGGGCAGCGCCTGCATGAAGTGAGCGACGGAGAAGGGGCGATACAGGTGCACTGTGACGACGCCCACTTTTTCCCCGCGTTCCACCAGGTATTGCGCCGTCTCAGAGGCGGTCACCGCGCCGGAGCCCATCACGACGATCACGTACTCGGCGTCCGGTGCGCCAGAGTAATCGAACAGGTGATACTGGCGGCCCACCAGGCGGGCAAAGCGATCCATCGTCTCCTGCACGATCCCCGGGCACGCCAGGTAAAAGGGATTGATCGCCTCGCGCGCCTGGAAGAAGACGTCGGGGTTCTGCGCCGTGCCGCGCAAGACGGGCCGATCCGGCGACATGGCGCGCGCGCGGTGGGCACGCACCAGGTCGTCGTCGATCATCGCGCGCATGTCG
>JASFBB010000294.1:0-13232 GCA_036172345.1 Anaerolineae bacterium | reverse complement strand
ATCCGAGCCGCGACCACGTATCCGAGCCGCGACCATTTATCCGAGCCGCGACCGTGAGGGAGCGGTTTGTGCCGCTGGCTGACGCGCGCGGCGCGGTTTGGTGTGTCTGATCCGCGACCATTTATCCGAGCCGCGACCGTGAGGGAGCGGTTTGTGCCGCTTGCTGACGCGCGCGGCGCGGTTTGGGCCGCTTGCTGACGCGCGCGGCTCGGTTTGATGTATCCGAGCCGCGACCGTGAGGGAGCGGTTTGGGCCGCTTACTTACGTGCGCGGCTCGGTTTGGGCCGCTTGCTGACGCGCGCGGCTCGGTTTGGGCCGCTTACTTACGTGCGCGGCTCGGTTACGCGCGCGGCTCGGTTTGGTGTGTCCGCCGTGAGGGAGCGGGCACCCCCTCGCCTGCAGCGCGGTCCGAGCATAAAGCATTGCCGCCTGTGAGACGATATGCTATAATCCTGGCCCGGAGCAACGCCCGGCAGCGCGATGGAAGATTGGAGGCAAGAAAATGGATCTCATCACCAGCCAGCACAAACGGTGTGATCTTATCAAGGTGAGCGGAAGGGTGGACAACACTTCCGCAATCCGCCTGGGGGATGCCCTCAACGCTATCATTGCAGCCGGCCGCTTCAACATCGTGCTGGATATGGGCGGGGTGGAATACATCTCCAGCGCCGGCCTGCGCGTGTTGATCGACGCCCAGAAGGTATGCAAGCGCTGGAACCGCGGCGAGGTGGTGCTGGCGAGCGTGCCGCGACCGGTGCGGGAAGTGCTCGACATGGTCGGCTTCACCCCCCTGTTCCGATTCTTTGATGACCCCACCGCTGCGGTGGGCAGCTTTTGATCACGCCCCCCGTCAACGGGTGCGCCGCTACGCAGTACACGAGCGATGCCCAAACACAACGTGGCTGGAACTTCAGACGAGCAGCCTGGTGAGCGCCTGAAACGCAGTGCAGTGTTTCCGGCGCGGTGCGAAAGCCTGGCCGCGATCATCGCGTTTGTGGCCGAAGCGGCGCGCCAGACGGGACTGGATGCGGAGGCCGTTCAGGCAGTGCAGCTCGCCGTGGATGAAGCGTGCATGAACATCATCGAGCATGCCTACCGAGACACAGAAGGCGGCAACATCGAGTGTTCATGCTGCAGCGATGCGCGCGGGCTGATCGTTACCCTAATCGATCACGGAATCCCCTTTGACTTCGACAAGGTTCCCCCACCCTGCCTCAGTGCCAATCTGGAAGAGCGCTCCGAACGTGGATTGGGCGTCTATATCATGTGTCGGCTGATGGACGAGGTGCATCACGCATTCTCGCCCCAATCCGGCAATGTCCTCACCCTGGTCAAGTATCGGGAGGCGCCTGGTTGAGTTCCTCACAAGGTTGTTCTCCTCAGGCAAGGCGCCCCCCGGAGCAGCCTCCTGACGTCCTGGAATCCAGGTTGTTTCACCGCCTGCTGGTGCTCGGCAACGCACCAGCGCGCTGGCCGCCGGGTGTGATCCCCATACCAGTGGTGCTTATGAGCGCAGGGGCGGGTCTCCTGTGGTGGCTTCACACTGGAGAGACTGCCTCCAGCGCTTGGGCTGCCCTGATTCTGCTGGCTTTCGCTGCAGCGGATAGCCTCATCCTGCTCGGCTTGCCCAAGCTGCGCATCTCCTTCGGACCGGCGGCGCCGCAATGGTACCTGCTGACCATCGCGCGCGTGGCGGTGGGGTGTATATTCGCCTTCACGATCCCCTGGATCGGCGCGGCAGTCGCTCTGATCGGCGTCATCGCAATAAACACGATCGCGTTGCTCGCCCTGGTGTGGGGTGCCCTTTGGGAGCCCGCGCGGATCGGGGTTTCCGAGGTCAGCGTAAACTGGCATAACCCGACGACTGAAGGCGCGCTGTTGCGCCTGCTTCAGGTCTCGGACATCCACGTCGAGCGCCTGGGTCTTCGCGAAGCACTCCTGTTGCAATCCATCCGCGAGCTCCATCCCGATTTGATCCTGCTGACGGGCGACTATGTGAACCTTTCTTGCGTGGACGACCCGATCAGCCACGCGCATGCCCGTCAATTCCTGGCGGCGCTGTGCGAGCAGGCTGCGGCACTGTCACCCTCTCCGGCAATCTATGCCGTGCTGGGGAGTCCGCCAGTGGACCGCAACTCCGCCGCCCTGTTCGACGGCCTGCCGATCCGGCTGCTGCGCGACGAGGTTGTCCTCATAGAGCCCCATCCGGGCTGCCCCTTCGCCCTGATCGGGCTGGATTGCACCCATGACCTCGCGCGCGACGCCGTGCAGCTGGAGCAGCTGGCCGCGACGATCGCGCCGGGTATTCCGCGTATCCTTCTGTATCACTCCCCTGAGCTGATGCCGCTGGCGAGTCGCCTGGGCATCGAATTGTACCTCTGCGGCCATACCCATGGCGGCCAGATCCGCTTGCCCCTGTACGGCGCCCTGGTGACCTCATCGCAGCTCGGAAAGCGCTACGAGATGGGACTCTATCGCGAGGGCGCCACCCGTCTCTATGTCAGCCGCGGGATCGGCTTCGAGGGGTTATGTGCGCCGCGCGTCCGCTTCCTGTGTCCTCCTGAGATCATCGTGTGGCGGTTGTACTGTTCCGTTCCTCCGTGTGCTATCAGGTGATTTCAAGCCTGGGGGTGAATGCAAGCAGCGGCCTGAAATGGTAACGATTCAGCCGCGCCGCGGTAGGGGCGCACAGCCGTGCGCTCGTACAGGGGAGTGCCTCACCTCAACCCTCCCCGCACGCGGAGAATGCAGGGGCACGGCATGCCATGCCCCTACCCCCTCTCTCGCAGTGTGGGAGAGGGGGTAGGGGGGTGAGGGGCATTGCGCCGCTTGCTCACGCGCGCGGCGTGGGTTGAAACCCTCTTCGCCCCCCCAAAATGCACCCGTGCGGTCGACCCTCTATGACAAAAACGCCACGATGTGGTAAACTCCAACCTATGGAGACCGATACATCCTTTCTGTTAAACGATCTGGACTTTGCCTGGCTAGAGCAGCTGGTGCGGAGAGCGGGGGAGATTGCCCTGCGCCACTTTCGTCGCACCACGATCCAACGCAAAGCGGACAACACCATTGTCACGATTGCGGACGGTGAGGTCGAGCATTTCCTGCGCGATGCCTTGGCGGATGCATATCCCGATGACGGCTTCCTCGGCGAGGAAATGAGCGCACAGAGCGGGCCAAGCGGACGGGTGTGGGTGATAGACCCCATCGACGGCACGTCAGCCTACGCGGCCGGATTGCCGGTGTGGGCGGTCTCGGTAGGCGTGCTCATCAACGGAGAGCCTCTGGCCGGCGCCGTCTATCTGCCCCTGGTGGACGAATACTACAGCAGTGATGGGCGTGTCGCCCGACTGAACGGTGCACCGATCCACGTGGACGACAGCGGGCAGATCGGCGACGAGACACTGCTATGTGTCACCTCGGAGGCACACCGACATTACCGCATCGAATTCAGCGGCAAGACGCGTGCCTTTGGCAGCTCGGCAGCACATATCTGCTATGTTGCCCGAGGGGCTGCGGTCGCGGCTGTGCTCGGCCATCAGGCGCTGTGGGATATCGCGGGCGCCTTGCCCATCCTACGCGCCGCCGGCGGAAATCTGGTGTGCCTGCCGGACGGCGCGCCGCTGACGGGGATTGCCGCATGGGTGGATGGACGCAAGTCCCCTTATCCCCTGCTGGCCAGCGCGCCGTGGGCGGTGCCATACTTCCTTGACCGCGTCACTCTGCTCTACCATCCCGGCGCCCGCCGGGCAGTTGAGGAGCGTTGAGCGTGGACAGACAGACGAAAGGCGATCCGGATGCAGCGCGCACGACAGCGGAGAGCGGCGCCGCTTCGGCTGCATACGAGACGGCGACCGCGGAGCCGGTGTGGACCTTTCGCGGCTATAAGCTGAAGGCCAGCGAATTCAACCAAGCGATGATCCATTTCTTCCGGTCGCAGGTGTCGCGCGCCGACGTGTGGCGGCAACGCCTCGACACGACCACCAATTGGGCGGTGCTCACCACCGGCGCAACCATCTCCGTCGCCTTCACCCGTGAGCTGGGCAATCACAGCGTCATCCTCCTCAACACGCTGCTGGTGACCTTGTTTCTGTTCATCGAGGCGCGCCGCTATCGCTTCTACGAGGTCTGGAGCACGCGCGTGCGCCTGATGGAGACCGATTTCTTCGCCGCTATGCTGGTGCCCCCCTTCCAACCGGCGGCGGACTGGGCGGAGAGCCTGGCGGAGAATCTCCTGCAACCCCACTTCACCATCTCCCTGGCGGAGGCATTGGGGCGGCGTTACCGACGCAACTATATCTGGATTTACTTCATCTTGGCGATCGCCTGGCTGGCGAACGTATGGACCTACCCCACGCCGGTGCAATCGTTCGAGGAGTTCCTCGCGCGCGCGGCGCTGGGCCCCATACCGGGATGGGTCACACTGGCGATCGGCTTCCTGTTCAACGTTGCCTTGCTCGTCATGGGGCTGTTGACGGTGACTCTGCAGGAAGCGGCGGGCGAAGTGTGGCCACGCTACGGCACGGCACCTGATCTGTTCCGCATCGAGAAGATGCTCCCGAAGCCGGCGCCGCAGGGTTGGCGGGCATGGTTCCGGCGCAGCTATCAGCGCGAGCAGTTGTTGGCGCTGATCATCACCGATCAGGCGCAGGCGATCAGCGACAAAATCCTGCACGAGATGAAGCGCGGGGTCACCGCGCTCACCGGCACCGGCATGTACACCGGACAGACGCGTACCGTGCTGATGTGCGCGCTGACCGTCACCGAGATGCACCAGCTGCGCGCCATCGTGGCTGCGCTGGATCCTCAAGCAGTGCTGATCGTGTCGCCGGCGCGCGAAGTGTCCGGAGGAGGTTTCGTCCCCTTGCGGGAGAAGCTGGATTTATAAGCTAAAGCAGCTCGAGGGATTGGAAATGGGAGAGGTGGCATACAATTTTGCGGACAACAAACCGCTACACGGACGGGTGGCGCTCATCACCGGCGCTTCGCGCGGCATCGGGCGTGCCATTGCCTTGGAACTGGCGCGCCGCGGCGCCGACATCGTGGTCAACTTCCTGCGCCGCCGTTCCGCCGCCGAAGAGGTGGTCAGCGCCATCCAGGCGCTGGGACAGCGCGCCATCGCCATCAAGGCGAACGTCGGCGAAGCGGAAGAGATCGATCGAATGTTCGACCAGGTGGAACGTGAATTTGGACGCTGCGACATCCTGGTGGGCAATGCCGCCACCGGCGTGATCCGCCCGATCACCCAGCTGGAAGACAAACATTGGGACTGGACGTTGGACATCAACGCCCGTTCCATCCTGCGATGTGCGCGCCGGGCGATCCCCCTCATGGAAGCGCAAGGCTGGGGACGCATCATCGGGATCACCAGCTTCGGCAGCACGCGCGTCTTCCCTGCCTATGGGGTCGTCGGCATCAGCAAAGCGGCTATCGAGGCGCTCATCCGCTACCTGGCGGTCGACCTAGCGCCCAAGGGGATCATCGTCAATGCGGTGTCCCCGGGGGTCGTGGATACCGATGCGCTGAAATACTTCCCCATCGATCTGGAACAGACTTTGCGCGAGGGCGCCCTGCGCACTCCTGCGCGCCGGCTGGCCACCCCCGAGGACATCGCCAAGGTGGTGGCGTTCCTGTGCTCCGACGACGCGGCGATGATCGTGGGGCAGACCATCGTGGTTGATGGCGGTTGGTCCATCTTAGCATGACATGACTCATGGCTATGTGATAGGCACGCTTTCGTCGCGCGCGCCGCGCTTGGGTGGCAATGTCGCTCCGGTCGCCTGATATGAACACCCCCCATGCCGACAGGGTCGAGCTCCTGCGCCAAATCCCCTACCTGAGCGTGCTGGACGAGGAAGCGCTGCACGCCTTGGCGCGCGCGACGCGGACGTGCCACTACCCGGCGGGTGCCGTGCTCCTGATGGAGGGCGATCCCTGCCCGGGGTTGTGGATCGTGGAATCCGGCCGCGTCAAAGCCAGCTTGCTCTCGCCCAGCGGCCGGGAACACATCCTGGCCCTCTACGGCCCAGGCGAGGTCATCAATGAGCTGAGCGCCTTTGACAGTGCATCGAGCGCGATCACCCTGGAGACATTGGCGGAAACGCGCCTGGTGGTGATCAGCTGCCCGGTGTTCCAGAAGTTGCTGGACGAACATCCCGCGGTGGCCCAAGCAGCGCTGAAGCGGCTGGCACGCTATGGCCGCCAGCTGGTCGCCACCATCGCCGATTTGTCCTTGCGCACCGTCACCGCCCGCCTGGCCGGTTTGTTGCTCGACTCCGCTATGCAGTCGTGCGACGCCACCATGACCCGCAGCCAGATGGCCGCCCGACTGGGCACCGTGCGCGAGGTGGTGAGCCGTTCCTTGCGCGACCTCGAACGCCTCGGCCTGATCCGCATCGAACGTGAGCGCATCATACTGCTGCAGCCAAGGGAGCTGGCGCAACTGGCGGAACGGGAATGAAGTGGGGGAGGACACTTGCTCCGCCCCACATGAGACTTAAGTCACAGAAAGCTCGCTCGTTGTGCGATACATTATCGAGTATGTAAAGGATTTTCAGGATGCATCTCTTGCCGATTATCCATCTTGAGCGGTGTATCGGTTGCGAATGTTGTGTTGTGTGTTGCCCCACCCAGGCACTCGGGATGAAGGAAGGTAGAGCTTATTTAGCCCATCCGGAACGATGTGACTACGAAGCGCGCTGCGAGGATGTGTGTCCGGTGGGGGCGATCGAACTGCCCTATCACATCGTCCTGAGGGCGCCGGGGGAATCTTCTCAGGAGGACGTATGAAAGCGACCGAGGTTTTGAAAGAGGAACATCAGGTGATCTTGCGCGTGATTGCTTCGCTGGAGAGGGGTGCCGATCTCCTCGAGTGTGGCAATGCCGTGCGGCCTGGCTTCTTCGCTGATGTTGCCCGCTTCATCAGGGGCTTTGCCGATAGCTGCCATCACAAGAAAGAAGAGGGTGTGCTCTTCACCGCGATGGAAGCTCACGGGATGTCCAGCCAGGCAGGGCCGATTGCCGTGATGCTGGCTGAGCATGAGCAAGGACGTCGCTACACGCGGGGATTGGCCGAGGCAGCGCGCCGTCTGGAAGATGGCGACGCAACCGCCCGTGCCGAGGTCATCCATAACGCGCATGGCTATATCGAGCTGCTGCGCCAGCACATCGCCAAGGAGGACAACATCCTCTTCCCCATGGCCGAGCAGGTCATCCCGCGCGCCGAGCACGGCAGTGTCCTGGAGGGATTCGAGCACGTGGAGCACGAAGAGACCGGCCCGGGTGTGCACGAAAAGTACCTGGCGCTGGCAGAGGCTCTGGAGAAAGAGAGCCTTGCGTGGGCAGGTTCTTCGGATTGGACCATATGATGGCGTGATGCACCACTCACGTCCCTGAATTGCCGAACAGCTCATCGAGCAGGTCCTGCACCCGCTTGCGGCGCGCAATGGTGTCCTCAAGGTCCACCACCAGTTGCAGCTGCACCGGCTGATCGGCCGCAAGAGGCGCGCCTGCGGCCGGCCAGTGCAACACGCCGCCGTCTGCCAGCACGAGTTGCCAGTGATCTGATGCCGCGTCATACAGTGCCCTGGCGGGTAGCTCGGCGGCGATGCCATTTGAGGATATGCTCTGCGCGGGACGAATTTCCCCTGAAGCCTCGGGTGGTGGGGGAAGCACGAGGTGCAGGCGCACCGCGCTGCCGGGTTGCGCTAACGCAGGCAGTGCCGCGCGCGGCCAGAGCAGCTGCTGCCCATCGTCCAGCACGATAACGGCCAGCGCACCCTCAAAACGATCGATCACCCCCCGCATCTCGTCCATTCGGGCATCACCGCTGCGTGAAAATCTGATAGGTACGGCCATCGCTGCGCACCGTGATAGTGCCGTGGCGGTCGGTGCGATAGATGGTCACATTAGATTGGGTGAGGCGGGTCAGAACTTCGTAACCCGGATGGCCGAATGCGTTGTCGGCGCCCACCGAGATAATGGCGACTTCGGGCGCGACCGCCTGCAACCAGCGCGGGCTGGAAGCGGAGGGACTGCCATGATGCGCCACCTTGAGGACTTGGGCGCGCACCTCGGCACCACTGTTGAGGATCGCTTCTTCCTCCGGCCTTTCAGCATCGCCAGTGAAGAGCAGCGCAACGCGATCGTAGGTCAGCCGGATGACGATCGAGGCGTTGTTGGTGTCATTTTGTGCGACCGCGGCGTCCTCCGGGCCTAACACCGCCAGGGTGAGCAGCGGATCCAGCTCCAGCACCATGCCACGCCGCGCCTTGATCGCCGGGATCTGCTTGTCGCGGATGAGAGTCAGCACCTTTTCATATGTCTGCGTGGTGTGAACTTGTCCGGTGAGCACCACCCGCTCGACGGGGAGCGCTTCCAGCACATGGGGCAGGCCGCCGATGTGATCTTGATCGGGATGGGTGATCACCAGCAGGTTCAAACTGGATGCTTCCCACGACTTCAAAGTGGGCAGGATCACCTTCTCGGCATCCTCACGACTGTTGCCGCCGTCGATCAACATTGTGCGGCCGCCGGGCGAACGGATCAGCGTGGCATCCCCCTGCCCCACGTCCAGGAACGCGACTGCCAGCAGCGGTCGAGACGCTGCTGTGAGCGTGCCCTCCGTGGGGGTTGCGACGGGTGACGGCGGCGGCTCGACCGGCGTGCTGAGCAACAGCCACGCCAGCAGTGCGATCAGCACCATCAGAAATGAGAGCAGGCTATATTGTAGCGGGCGGCGTTTGACCTTCACGTAGGATCTTGGCATGGTATCCCCCTCTCGGTTTTCTCCTGCATGACGGCTGGCCCTAATCCGATCCCTTCAGACCGCGCAGATAGTCCAAAGTGGCACGCACCTGCTCCGCGGTGTGGTGCCAGTCGATCTCCGCCGTGACCAGCACCTCATCGCGGATGTAGGGCACGAGCTCGTTGAAGTCTACAATGCCACTCCCCGGCATCTGGTGATCGCGCAGCTCTGCCGCCTCTTGTGGCGCGCTTTCCTCTTCGTCGCGCGCTTCGGTTTCCCCTTCCCCATCGGGCACCCCTGGCATCGCCTCGAGAGATGCCGCCTCGTTTTGAGGGACTGCCTTCACATCGTGCACGTGCATGCCCAACAGCTGAGGACCGAAGCCGCTCAGCCACTCGCGATGGTGCACGAAGCCGAGCTCTTCGAGGGTGTAGGCATGCCCCGTGTCGAACCAGAACCCCACCGGGCCGGCGAACTCGTCCAAAAGGAGGGCCAGCTCGTCGGGCGAGGGGATCTCGTTGTAGAAGAAGCGGTTTTCCAACGCGATGCGGATACCAGCGTTGTCGGCCAGCGTGGCGATGCGCTCCAGAGCGTGCAGCGTCGCGTCCAGATGGCGTTCGGCGTGGCGGGCGCGTTCTGCGATGAGCTCCGCTTGAACATCGCGGTAGCGCGCACTGCCGCGCTGCCTTTGATTATACAGCACCCGCAGCTCCTTCTCCAGCTCGGGATTGACCTCCACATGGCCGGCGTGCAGGATGACCACGTCCCCGATGCGCTCGGCCAGGGCGATGCTCGCCGCCACCGCCTCCACGGCCGTCATCCGCTCCTCCTTGTCCAGCGCAGAGACCTCCGCGTCGCGCGTGCGCGGATGGGTGGGGCAGGGTGCATGCAAGCTCAAGATGGCCTCCGGCGGGAACTTCACCCCGTTGACCATTTCCTGCGACACAAAGTGGTTGAGCTCAAAACGCGCGTAACCGGCCTGCTGTGCCGCTTCGAAGAATTCCGGCAATGATCGATGACGTTTCATCATCCACATAGTGGACAGTGCTGGCTGTACCATGACGATTCAACCTCCTTACAACGGCCTGATTATACTATAGAGTTGTCAGATGACGGAAGGAAAGTGGGCCGAGGGGGCGTATTTCAGCTTGGCGGGTGAATGGAAACGGCGGCTCCCCGGTTGCGACGGTGGTTCGAGTCACGACCCCATATCCGCGCCGCGATTGTCAGGGAGCGGTAATATGGCCGCCGGCGGACGACCGGCCCCCAGCCCAGAAGCTATACCGCTCGACCTTGCGTTTGGAATGAAGCCGGCTAGAATGGGAGCTGCTTCACCTCCCGTCTCATCAGCGTGGGAAGGGCGTAGATGTTTGAGCAGGGCAGCTCTCAATGGGACGATGATCCCCCAGCGGACGCAATATGGGTGGGGTGCTGCGGCTTCCCCAAGGGCCGGGCGACGTACTACCGTCATTTCAACGTGGTGGAGATCCAGCAGACCTTCTATCGGCTGCCCGACCTCACTACCGTGCAACGCTGGCGCGCCGAAGCGCCACCCGACTTTATCTTCACCATGAAAGCGTGGCAGCTGATCACGCATGAGCCGGACAGCCCCACCTATCGCCGCTCCGGCGTCGCGGCGACCGAGACGTTGCTAGGTCGGTGTGGCTCTTTTCGCCCCACACCCGAGGTGGAAGAGGCGTGGGCGCGCACCCTGCAACTCGCGCGTGCGGTGCACGCTCCAGTGGTCGTGTTCCAATGCCCTGCCCGCTTCACCCCGACACCGGAACACGTCTCCGATCTCCGCGCCTTTTTCCAACGCATCGAACGCGATGGCCTGTTGCTGGCTTGGGAGCCGCGTGGCGACTGGCCGGACGCGCTGGTGCGCTCGCTGTGCCGCGAGCTGGAGCTCATCCACTGCGTCGATCCGTTTCAACGCCCGCCGGTGTATGGCACGCCTGCCTATTTCCGCTTGCACGGCCGCACAGGCTATCGCTATCAGTACACCGACGAGGACTTGCAGCAGCTCCATCATTGGTGTAGGCAACATGCATCCGTCTATTGCCTGTTCAACAACGTGACCATGTGGGAAGATGGGCTGCGCTTTCAGCAGCTGGTTGGGACGCCACTATGAGCGCTGCTCCACGCACCAAGGTGCTCTGGATCAAAGAGGAACACCTGCAGCACATCCTGAACGGGCGCAAGACCGTCGAAGTGCGCGTCGCTTATCCGAACATCGCCCGATTGCAGCCGGGCGACATCCTGTTGCTGAACGGACACCATCGCTATCGCATCACTGCCATACGCCACTATCCCAACTTTGAGGAGATGGTCGCTGCTGAAGATCCCGCCGTGATCGCGCCGGACCTGGCAGATCGCTCTGCCCTGCTGGACGCCTGCCGCATCTTGTACCCGCCGGAGAAGGAACAGTTGGGGGTAATCGCCCTGGAAATCGCCCCGGAGCACGATAATCCGTGAAAGAACATGTCGCACCTGCCGGAGAAAGGAACGAGCAATGAGCTACCTTTTGGGAATCGATCTGGGCACTTCTTCTGTGAAAGCGCTGTTGGTGGACCGAGAAGGGCGCACGCTCGGCGTCGGCAGTGCCGAATACCCTGTCTTGACGCCCCAAGCGGATTATGCCGAGCAGGACGCAGAGATGTGGTGGCAAGGCAGCGCGACGGCGGTGCGCCAGGCCGTCGCTGCCGCGCGACCTGATGAGATCGTTGCCATCGGCCTCTCCGGCCAGATGCACGGCACTGTGTTGTTGGATGCGGATGGGCGGTTGCTCGCCCCGGCGATCATCTGGCCCGACCGGCGCAGCCGCGCGCAAGTGCGTGAGATCACCGAACGCATCGGCGCCGCGCGTCTGATCGAGATCGCCGGCAGCCCGGTTGCCACCGGCTTCCAGGCGGTGACCCTGCGCTGGGTGCAACAGGAGCGGCCCGAGGTGTGGCGCCAGGTGCGCCATATTCTGCTGCCCAAGGATTATCTGCGCTGGTGCATGGTCGGCGGGCCATTCGACACCGACCCCAGCGATGCCGCCGGCAGCCTGTTGCTCGACGTCCGCACCCGCAACTGGTCGCCGCTCATCCTGGAAGCGCTCGGGCTGGACACGACATGGCTGCCGGAGGTGAAACCCTCGACGGCGATCAGCGGTGTGCTGACCCGCCAGGCGGCCGAACACCTGGGGTTGCGGCCGGGCATACCGGTCGTCATTGGAGCGGCCGACACGGCCAACAGCGCGCTCGCCAGTGGGGTAGTCTCTCCGGAGACGTTGCTCCTGACGATCAGCACCGGTGGCCAGCTGGTGTTGCCCGCAGAGGAAGTACGCGTCGATCTGCGCGGGCGCATGCACACCTTCTGCAGCGCGCTCGAGCCGGCCTCGGGACAGGCCGGCTGGTACCAGATGGCGGCGACGCTCAACGCGGGGATGGCGCTGCGCTGGCTGCGCGACCAGGTGTTTGCGCTGACGGCGCCGGATGCCTACGCCCAGATGAGCCGCTGGGCGGAGGACGTGCCGCTAGGTGCGCGCGGCTTGTTGTTCCTGCCTTACCTATCCGGTGAGCGTTCTCCGCATATGGATCCGGCCGCGCGCGGGATATTTCTGGGCGTCAGCGCCCACCATGGACGCGCCGAGATGGTGCGCGCCGTCATGGAAGGGGTGGCGTTCTCCTGCTATGATGCCTATCAGGTGTTAGTGGAGCTGGGGGCACGGCCAGGCCGCGTGGTCATGGCGGGTGGCGGCGCCCGCAGTCCGCTCTGGCAGCACATCGTCGCCGACGTGTTCGCCCTGCCGGTGCAGCGGCTGGCCATCGCCGAGCAATCGGCGCTCGGCGCGGCGATCCTCGCCGGCGCCGCCATCGGGTGGCACCGGCCGAGCGAGGTGGCATCCCGCTGGGCTGCCTACGACGCGCCCATCGAACCCGATGCGCGCAACCACGCGGACTATCAGGCGCTGCTCCAAGTCTTTCGCGCTGCCTACCTCAAGCACCGCGACGATTTTGAGATGCTGAGCCGCTATAATCGGTGAGCGTGATCTCGCCCTGCAGAGAGCGCAAGAGGACACAGGGATTTCTTTCAGGCGTCAACACGCTCTGCAAGGCATATTGCGCTGCGTGCCACATGGGGGACGACATTGCGCGTTGCTATAGGGGAAAACCGCTTCTCACGTGCGAGCAAACGCACGGGTTATCACTGTGCGGCTCAATGCGGCTCAATTTTCCGTATCATCTCCGCATAATTCAAATCCCATCGCAAATACGGAATCTTGAGCCGCATTAGGCCGCAAACGTCGCTGCCTGTGCTCTTTCTCGTGCTGGGGTGCTGGAGCGCAAGCGGATGCTTCTCAGATTACCCAGTGGGTGATCATCGGTGCCGTCATCCGCGCCACGACCATTTATCCGCGCCGCGACCATTTATCCGAGCCGCGACCGTGAGGGAGCGGTTTGTGTCGCTGGCTGACGCGCGCGGCGCGGTTTGGGCCGCT
>JASFBB010000293.1:0-7829 GCA_036172345.1 Anaerolineae bacterium | reverse complement strand
CACCTTCTTCTCGCCCACAGCAGCGGCAACGCGCTTGAGGTCGAGTTCACAGTCGCCGGCGATCATCACGAGCAAGGGTCGGCCTTGTGGGCGCAATACCACAAGTGTCTTGTACACCTCGTGAGGTGGTAATCCGAGCGTTTGAGCCACCTCTACGGCGGAGTGGATCTCAGGCGAGAAGGTGAATAGCTGATACGGAACACTTTGCGCCTCCAAGACGCGCAATGCATTTGTTTTGTCCTTGGATGCAACCATAATCTCTTTATAAGCGTGACACCACCATCCGTCAAAGAGCGAAAGGCATCCTAGATTAGGAGCATATCATGCGGATAAGCCAACTACTTTTCCAGACTATGCGCCAAGCCCCAACTGATATCGCACTGCCGGGCTATCAGTTTCTGCTGCGGGGCAGCTTTGTGCGCCCCATTTCGGCAGGCACCCACATTTTCCTACCGTTGGGCATCCGAGTACGTCGGCAGCTGCAACACGTCCTGGCACACATCCTGGAAGAATCAGGCGGCCAGGAGATCGGACTACCGGTATTGCAGCCGCTCGAAGTAGTGGAACAACCAGTTATTGTGACATTCCCTGACTGGGCCACTCCATTACAGCACTCGATACTATGCAGTGTAGAAGGACATCGCCCCTGGACGCTACAGCCTGGCCATGAGCAGCTGATACTGGCTCTTTCGAGAAATGCCCTCCAATCATATCGCCAGCTACCTGTGCTGCTATACCTGTTCTGGCAAGCGCCCGAGCCGGAGATGCGGACAGCATGGGGTCTGCTCGCCAGCCGCGAGTCGACAGTGTTGGATGCCTACAGCTTCCATCAAGATGAAACGAATAGGGATAGCTTGCTCCGATACATCCTGGATAGTTGGCTCGACCTGGCCGCACGCGCAGAAATGCCGATCCATCGCGTCATAGCTGACATGGGTGAGACAGAGCACCCTACGACATACTGGTTGATCTGGCCATGGGAGAGTGGCGAACACGCGTTTCTCATCTGTGACGGATGCGGTTGGACATGTGATCAGGAAATTGCGCCCGTCAAGAAACCCGCTCCACCTACAGAGATGGCACAGCCTTTGCAGGAGGTGGCCACCCCGGATTGTAAGACGATCGCCGCGCTGTGCGCAGGGCTGCAGATCCCACCATCTCGTACGGCAAAGTCCCTGTTCCTGGTCGCTGAAGAAGGCGCTGCCGTCAAGCGCTATGTCATCGCAGTAGTACGTGGCGATACCGAGCTCAGCTTGGCCAAGCTGAAACGGTTGCTCGGTGTACCTGGATTGCGGCCGGCCACGGAAGAGGAGATCAAAGTGCTCGGCGCGGAGCCAGGATACGGTTCACCACTTGGCATCTCCGGAGCAGACGTGGTGGTGGATCATTGGATCACGCATTCTCCCAACTTGGTTGCGGGTGCCAACCGGCCGGGCTATCACCTGCTGAATGTCAATTACGGTCGTGATTATCGGGCGACGTACATCGCTGACATCGCTATGGCACAGGAGGGTGATCTCTGCCCCTGCTGTGCCACCCCTTTGAAGCTGGAACATGGGGTCGAGCTGGGGCTTGTTGGCGGTTTGAGGCGCGAGATCGCGCAGGCATATCATGTGGCTTATCTCGATCAATCCGGCACCTCGCAGTCGGTTTTGTTGGGTCGTTATCGCTTCTGGGTAGACCGTTTCATCGCTGCAGCGGCCGAGACACACCACGACGAGATGGGCTTGATATGGCCTGCTTTTCTAGCCCCCTATGATGTCTATCTGATGACTCTGGGTCGACATAGCTCTCAGGCAGGCAAGGCGGCGGAGGCGTTGTACACAGAGCTCAACAAGGCAGGGGTACACGTGTTATACGATGACCGGGATGAAAGAGCAGGGGTAAAGTTCTACGATGCCGACCTGATCGGGCTGCCGCTGCGTGTTGCCGTTGGGGAGCGCGGTGTCGCGGAAGGGACAGTCGAGGTGAAGTGGCGACGTGGCGGGGAGGTGATGCAGGTGGCCATCCCGGAAGTTGTCTCATGGATCCAGGGCACCATAGGCGCGCACCAACCTCGATAGGATCCTTACACGGTGAGAGCTACGATGAGAGCTGACACGGCATTCTCGCGAATCTTTGGCGTGATTTTGATTGTGCTGGCTACGGCGTGCTGGAGCACGTCGGGCACGTTTATTCATTTCATCCTGCGCTATGCAGACACAACTCCCTGGGGCCTGGTCTTCTGGCGCGATCTGGCCACGTGGCTCTGCCTGGGCGCGGGCTTGCTCGTTCTGCAACCCGCCTTGCTCCGCGTGGAAAGGCGCAACCTCCCCTGGCTGGCCCTTATGGGCTCGATAGGGGTCGGACTGATGCATATTGCTTGGACCACTTCGGTCGTCGTCAACGGAGTGGCTGTTTCGACAACCCTACAAGCCAATGCGCCCATATTCGTGGCGGTAATGGCACGGTTGTTGTGGCGTGAACCGCTCACCAAACGCAAAGGACTTGCCATCGCCTTTTCGATGGTGGGCACGCTGCTCATCGGAAGGCTGGATCGGTGGGATGGTGTGCACATTACCCCATGGGGGTTTGTTTCTCGGATTGGCCGCTGCATTAACCTACGGGGTATTGGCGTTGCTGACCAAGAAACTGTCAGGCTGCTATCATCCAGCCACAGTGCTGAGCTACACGTTTGGCTTTGCTGCTCTCATGTTGCTTCTCACACAACCTGATGGGGCTCTTTTCGTCGCACCAGTATGGCCAA
Source organism: Anaerolineae bacterium (assembly GCA_036172345.1). Taxonomy (GTDB): domain Bacteria; phylum Chloroflexota; class Anaerolineae; order 4572-78; family NAK82; genus NAK82. The sequence goes on along the minus strand of JASFBB010000293.1, from coordinate 5,083 downwards.
CGCTTGGTTACTTCAGCACACTGGTGCTTCTGCCGACCATCGGCGGTTTCTTGCTGTATACAGCCGGAGTGCGACGCCTCCCGGTAAGTGTCGCATCCATCGTGGCGATGACCGAAGTGCCGTTCGCTGCTCTCGTCTCGTTCTTCATGCTGGGAGAACGCCTCGACGGCTGGCAAGCTTTAGGTGCCGTAGCCATTATGATGGCCGTCGTGCTATTGACGTGGCCACAGAGTGTGCGAAAACCTGCATCTGTAAATGAGAGGGTTGTGCTGCCAGGTTAAGACGTTATCGCATCGGCTCTCCAGACCGTCTTACCCTGAAGGTTGGGGAGCAGAACGCCTCGCAGCACGCCACAGATTGGCACGGATTTGTCCCCGGTTGCGGCCAGCCTCGGCCAACCAACGCCGGATCCAGGCACGCCGTGAGGTATTAGCATTGGGACACGGGAGATCGTTGTAGGGGAGTTGCAGCGCTCGCGCCAGTTGGGCCAAACGACTTTTCTCCAGGTAAATGAGCGGACGGATAAGAGTGATGGTGTGATCAAAGAAGTCCAATTGTGGGGACAGGGTCTGTAAGCGACCGGAGAAGAGCAGGTTGAGCAGAGCCGTCTCGGCAGCATCGTCGGCGTGATGCGCAAATGCCAGCTTGTTACAACCCAGCGCATAAGCCTGCAGAAAAAGCACCTTACGTCGATTCCACGTGCAACGTTGGCAGCTGAGAGGCAACGTGTCGTGTGCACTTAGCTCTAAGGGTGCGAAGGCGTATTCCACGCCCAGCTGCACGAACCATGGTTCTAAAACCGGACGCAAGTTGGGCAAGCCGGCCGCATCCATCTGTACGTGCAATGCCACCAGCTGGTAACGCTCTGCCACCACAGATTGTCGTGCCAGCAGGAGATGTAACAGCGCGCAGCTATCCTTACCCCCCGACACAGCGACGGCCACACGGTCGCCATCGCCGATCATAGCAAACTCGTATATAGCACGATTGACCTGCTTGAGCGCGAAGAATGTGAGCCTGCCGAGATCCCGGCGGGCTTGGGATCGTGGGTGGGGAGTTACACTCTCTTGCGCCCAAGCTGTCGACACCACATTCGCGTCAGGAGGCCATATCCGCTCTTGTCCCATGTCTTCTTCATAACCTCGAACTCTGCGCACTGCCTTCTGTCCCCTACGAACAGGTTTCCTCGCCAGTAGCACGCGGCGAGGCGGTCAGATAGGCCAATGCCTCTTCCTGTTCCCCATTCATCACCACTTCTAAGTAGCGTCCACCAGAAGCCTTGGGCACATCGATAACCTTCACATAAGCGACATATGCTGCCGCATCGGGCAACAGCTCCGTTAATATATTGGGTGCTTCATCTAGAAAAGTGCGGTTGAAAATCGTCCCTGGCTCGTCCGGATAGAGTGCCAACGGGTAGATTTGCGATTCGACCAGATCCTGGAAGAAATGCGTGCCGTAAGAAGCCTCCGGTGCTTCGCCTCCTTTGGACATGGCGATCTCGATCAACATGCGGGTGTTGTAAATATCGGCATAGCTGACCTTAACACCCAGATCGATGTTAGAACTCCCCCAGCGCCCAGGCCCCATCAAGATGAAACGCTCGCCCTGTAGTTGCTTGTTCAGCTGGCCAATGATGCGCGCCACTTGGAGCTTCTCGGCATAGCTCGGGATACGGCTGTATACTTCAGGATCAACATAAACGATGTAACGAATATTGGATACAACCCCCTGTGGCACCATCTTGTGCGCTGAGAAGATCTTTTCTTCCTCCGGCACATCGCGCGGGATGCGTACGCCACCCATCCAAGACTGATCGGTAAGCGGCCGACATTGCAAAAGGATAACCTTAAACTGGGTTTTGCCACGCTCATGGGCAATGTCTGCTGCGAATTCGATGTCAACCGGATACTGATAATAGCGCTCCAACGTCTTCATGATCGCCTTCATAGCGCCAGTGAACATCTTGTTGCTCAATAGACCATCGAATGTGAGCACCAAGTTATGCACATCCAGGTCCATCCCCAACGCGATGATAGGTTGCACATAGTCGCCCTGATCAAGCGCAGCGAGCAAACGCAGGGCGGGATAATCGGCTGTGAGCACCTCTTCCACCGGGAAGGGACGGAAGACATTTTCTCGTAAGTCTACTGCATCAATGTAATGTTGGGAGTAGCGTCGAATTTCAGTCACATTGCGTTCAGGGCGCAATTGGGGATGACTGAGCGCCACCATGCGCGGATAGTCATCCGCCACGCGGTCGACAGCGCGTGTACCCATCCCCCACACTAATCGCAGGAAACCATCCTCCCGCCGGATGACACGGTTCCAGCGGAACGGATTGCGGCTGAACCCCACTCCGGCGATATCAGGGAAGAAATAGCGCCCGTGGGCATAGCCTGCCACCTTCTGAATGAGAATGGCCATGCGCTCGTCATAGTCTACTAACCCTTTCTGTCGCCGGTATAGCAGAGCATTCGGATTATAGACGCTCGCATAGACACGCTTGATGGCCAATTCCAATGCGGCCAGATTCTCCTCCAAATTACCCTGATTGGGACAGAAGTAGCTGTCGTACTTGCCGGCAAAAGCACTGCCCAGGTTGTCCTCAAGCAGGCTCGATGAGCGCACGATGATAGGATGCGGCCCAATCTCCTGAAGCATCTCGCGCAAGCGCACCGTCACATGCTCAGGGAAACGAGCATTGACCATCGCCTCTACCACTTTGGGATATTCGGCGACAATCTGGTCACTGCTCTTGTATTTCTGATTGTGAAAGTCGTGCAGCTGATTCAACTCGTGAACTTCATAAAAAACATCAGCACCGATGAAGTACGAATCAGGGATAACCAGCGGCGCCGGCAGCTCCAGCTCACCCATCGCTTGGGCATGCTGGAGTATCTTGTAAGCGAGCAGAAGACCTGCTGCTTTGCCACCAATGCGTCCGCGCCCAATGCGCCGCCGACGAATCTCACGGAGATCCCCGATAGTGAAGAAGCGCTTCGCAATGCCCACAAAGTGCAGCTGATCGCTGATCATCCCCTTGATCAGGACGACGATGATCTCCTCCAAATGGTGCTGCACTTTGGCTTTCTCTTCTGGAGGATAGCCTTCGTACTCTTCCCCTTTGGCGAACAGCAAATCCCAAGGCGCCAGCTCAGGATTGAAGGTGAGCACAACATCCCGCTGGGGTGCACGCTGGCGGAGCAGCGGCTGAACCAGCTCAACAAAATCAGAGTGGGGGAAGTGGTAAGCAAAATAGAAGTCAGTCAGATGATCTCGGATGATCTGCAGTCGCTCTTGCCATACTTCCGGTGGCTCCTGGTCGTAGGGATATTGGATACCCTCCAACTCCTGCGACTGGATCGCCTTTTCGATCACTTCCTTTTCAAACACTTCCGGATCGACGACGTGATGCGCAAAAAGCTTCTCCCGCATCTTGGCACGGATGGTTTTGGCCAAGATCGGATAGCGGCTGATCTCCAGATAGAGCTGCAGAACCTTGGGCGGTTGCATAGCCGGGTCGTGTCGATCAGGCATATGGCGCAATTATATCTAACGTTTGGATTCGGAGCAACCCATACGGAAGAAGAGAACCCGGAGAAGAACTGGTTTGAAAGTCCTGTCTCACCCCCAGGGTAGATTTACCTCCGCACTCAGCCGGGATGGTGCGTCTTATCCCTTCATTTTTTCAACCACCCCCTGCAATTTTGACGAAATACCATAAGTATGGTATAGTACGACTTCATGCATTACGTATAAGCCTGGATGAGGCGGCTTCCAAAAGAGGGGTTTAACCAAATTATCCCCTTGATTTTTCTGAGCAAGTGATCCTGGTATTCGTAAACATAGATAGAACAAGGAGGAACCGCGATCGGCAGTAAGGACCAGCATCGCATCAATGAGGAGATTCTGGCGCCACAGGTCCGTTTGATCGATGAGAAAGGCGTTCAGATCGGTATTGTGCCTATTGAGGAAGCATTGCGCATCGCCCGTGAGCGACAGATTGATTTAGTGGAAGTAGCCCCACAGGCAGAACCACCTGTATGTCGCCTGCTGAACTATGGCAAGTTTCTCTACGAACGGACGAAAAAGGAACGGGAAGCACGCAGAGCGCAGAAACAGATCGAGGTCAAGGAGATCCGGCTACGTCCTCGCACCGGAGAGCACGACATAGAATATAAGCTGCGCGATGCACGTCGCTTCCTAGCAAAGGGTTTTAAAGTTAAGGTCAGGGTGCGTTTTCGCGGCCGCGAGGTGACCCACCCTGAACTAGCCAAAGAAATGTTGGACCTCGTGGCCGAAAGGCTGAGGGACGTCGCCGTAGTAGAGCAAGAGGGACACCTAGAAGGTCCCACGATGTTAATGGTGTTGGCTCCGGCGCGCTAAGACCCAATTAGGATGGTGAGAACGAGATGCCTAAACTAAAGACACATAAAGCAACATCTAAGCGTTTCCGTTACACTGCAGGTGGCAAGCTGATGCGCACCAAGGTAGGCAAAAGCCACTTGAGGCGTAAGAAGCCGCGCCGCGTGCGTGCTATGTTTGACTCGATGCTTGAAGTAGAGAATCCAGGCACAAAGCGACGTGTCAAACGGTTGGCGCCATATTTGTGAGACGCTTGAGTGTGGAACATACATCCTGTAGTAAAGCTAGACGCACAGCAGACGTACCAACTGTTTGGATGCTCACTTAAGTGCATATCTTGTGCTTATGATCAAGAAAGGTGATGGAGTGTGACACGCGTAAAGGGAGGTCCACGTACTCGCAAACGACATAAGGATATTCTGAAGCAAACCGAGGGACAGCGCGGTACCAAGCATCGCCTTTTCCGACGTGCTAACGAAGCGCTGATGAAGTCCCTCTGGTATGCTTACCGCGATCGGCGCAACCGCAAGCGTGATTTTCGACGTCTGTGGATCACGCGCATCAATGCGGCAGCGCGACAACACGGCCTGAGCTACAGCCAGCTGATGAACGGGCTCAAACGCGCTGGTATTGCACTGGATCGCAAGATATTAGCCGACCTGGCGGTGCGCGATGCGCGGGCATTTTCCAGCTTAGCCGCCACCGCACGGGCTGC
>JASFBB010000292.1:0-2568 GCA_036172345.1 Anaerolineae bacterium | reverse complement strand
TGCATATCCCCGAGGATGTGCCCGACGCGGAACGGCTGAAGGCAGCACAGGAGCAGCTGGAAGCCGGTCATCCGGGCGCCGAACAAATCTGGCGAACGATAGGTGTCTATATGGGCTATGCCATTGCCCACTACGCCGACTTCTACACCTTGAAACATGTGCTGATCCTGGGGCGCTGCACCTCTGGTTCGGGCGGCCCGCTCATCCTGGAAGAGGCACAGCGTGTGTTAAAGGGCGAGTTTCCTGAGCTCGCAGAACGCATCCACATCCAACTGCCGGATGAGAAGAGTCGGCGAGTCGGCCAGTCCATTGCCGCTGCCAGCTTGCCGGCCATAGGGTAGGACGATGTTGACCCGCTTGTTGGAAGAGCTGGAGGCAGCGCAACAGCCGCTCACACTGAAAGAGCTGAGCACGCGCCTGGGTGTTGAGCCCACCGCATTAGAAGGCATGATCCAGACGTTGATGCACATGGGCAAGCTGCGCGACGATCGTGAGGCAGCCGCGCAGGGCTGCGCGTTGCGTTGTGCTGGCTGTGCCCAGGCGTCTGAATGCGCGCTGTTGGCGCGCCTGCCTCGCACCTACTCACTAGTGCGTAAGAGGCGCTGACGCGTCACCACCTAACCTCTCTGTGACTTTGAGGGAGTGGATGCCTCCTCTCCTACAGCCGTGAAAGCAGACCCCAAAGGTTATGGCTGCAACAGAGATGGGCGATCCGCCTTTGTACCAAGCGATCCTGGCGCGCCGTTCGGTGCGCCGATATGACGCACAACCGCTAGACGAGGCAACGCTGGAACGGGTGCTTGCGCTCGCCAATAGTGTCCAGCCGCTCGCCCCTGCGAACCGGTTCACCGTTCGCCTGCGCAGCGATGTCGTGCGGCAGGATTTGGTGGCCCTGCTGGGTGCCTATGGTTGCTTGATCACCCCGCCTCATGCGCTGGTGCCCTATCTCCAGGGTACAGCCCACCCGCTGACCGACTTGGGATACCGCGTCGAACAGATTGTGGTACAGTTGACCGTGTTGGGTATCGCCACCTGTTACATCGGCACACTGCCACACGAAGAACAGGCGCGAATTCTACTAGAGCTCCCCGCCGATGCGCGCATTGGAGCGTTGGTGGTCTTCGGGCGGGCAGCGAAGACGGCTGGGGGGCGTGCATTAGACGGCCTCGTGCGCTCCGTGCTCGGTCGCACCAAGCCCCCCGCGCTGGAGCGATTCTTTTTCTTGGAACGCGCTGATCATCCGGCGCAGCCGCCCGCACAGCTGCATCCCCTGATCGAAGCGGCCATACGAGCGCCTTCAGCCTGCAATGTGCAACCATGGCGTTTCCTCTGGTGTGACAACCGCTTGATACTCTTTGTCGTGCGCCACAATCCGCGCTATGGACCAGGAGCGGCACAGCAATACAACCTCTATGACGGCGGCATCGCGATGGCGAACATCACCCTGGCGATGGAGGCATTGGAAATGCGTGGCCACTGGCAATTGATCTCCGGCGAGTCCCTTGTGCCACCTTATCCATCCGCATGGCTGCCACTCGCCCAATTGACGCTGGAGTAACGTTCCGCACATCCGTCCCCTTTATGGGCTATGGTGTGTTGCCGAGAGATAAACTCCGCCTATGTCCATGCGTGTTTTTGATGCCCTAATTCGGCGACGTATGCACGGGGAGTACGTCATCGGCTTCTACAAGCCTGGTTCGACAGCGTCCTCACATGCTCAGACCGGTGTCTGATGATCCTCTCTGACCTCCGCAGGCAGTATCACCAACGCATATGTGCCGAGATCATCTGCACTAGCGCACCAACAAAGGGGGGAGCACAGAGTATCCCAACTTGGCCGATGGAGCGAATGCGTTCAGCATCGCGATTGCTTGGGGTTTGCTTAGACATTCTGGGTTGCATAGTCTATCAGCTGCCTTCATCAGGGGGCGGCAACACACGCACGGCGGTAGCGCCCAGCAGCTCGATCAGCTTCTGCTGCAATTCCACACAGTTGCACGTGCGATGTGCGGGAAAATCGTATTGCACCACCCCCTCGCCATGCTGGATGCAAAAGCTGAAATGGTCTTCTCCGGTGAAAGACGTGACAATGTCAAACACCTCGCGCACGCGTTGGCGGTCGCGCTCGGCGTCGTGCGTGCGTGGAATGGTGATCTGGAGACAGCAAGGCGCCGAGGAACTGACATCGAAGGTTGCCCGAGCATACTCATCATCTTGTGATGATGCCTCCAAAGGACGCACTTGGATGATCTCCTCATCCACTGTCTCACAAATGATCTTCAGGCCCTGTCCATCTTTATTGTCTACTGTGCCACGCACGATGATCACCTTCCCCTCTTGCCACAGCGCGCGCGTCTGCTCATACAATTTGGCAAAGACCACCACCTCGATACTGCCCTGGGCATCCTCTAACTCGGCAAAGGCCATTGCCCTGTTGTTCTTGGCATAGATCTGGCGCACGCGGCTGATCATCCCCGCTATAGTAACCTTGTGGCCGATCAGGCTCTCGTCAACCTCGCCTAAGAAGCAAGTGACCGCATCGCGCAATCTGTTCATCACCGGCTGCAT
>JASFBB010000291.1:0-28689 GCA_036172345.1 Anaerolineae bacterium | reverse complement strand
ACAGTATGAGGACTCCTTGGATCTGCACGTCAACAAGGCGTTGGCAGGACAGGAGACACCGCAAGAAGCCTTGGACGCCGTCGCTAAAGAGTGGAACGAGATCACGGACAAGCTGGGACGCGATAAGCAAACCGAGCTGTGGCTCAAAGCTCTTGAAGCGTACAAAGCTCTGGGATTGGTGCGATAAGATCGCGCTAAACCTGAAGGTGGGAGGCATCCCAATTATGTATTACAATACGGTGGGTGCCTCCCACCGCTCCCCCTGGTAAGTGCTCACTATGCGACACAAACGGACCGGTGGAGTTCCCCAATAAAGAACCCTATGGAACCTCTTAAAGAGCGGTTTGGCTCATTAGCACATACTATACGCAAGCGTCGCACTGCCTATTTATTCACAGCGCCCGCGATAATCACCCTTCTGGCTATCACTATCTTCCCTCTGCTCTATGAAGTGCGTCTAGTTTTCATGTCATGGGAGCTCACCACCAACGCCGCCCCTGAATTTGTGGGCTTACAAAATTTGATCAAGGTGCTCTTTCAGGATAGCCGCTTCTGGTCCTCCGTGCGTGTAACTGCGGTGCTTATTGTGCTGGGTGTCAGCATTCAGCTGGGCATTGGCACAGGGCTGGCGTTGGTGCTTAATCGCATAGGGCGCTGGCGCACTCCGCTGGTCTCATTATTCCTCATCCCTGTTATGATCGCTCCGGTGGTGGCCGGTTTTCAATTTCGTATGATCTACCACGATCAGTTCGGGCCGCTCAATTACATTATTGAGATCATCACCGGCGGTCGCTGGCGCGGTTTCGCTTGGATTGCAGATCCGAACGTGGCTCTATTTGCCATTCTGATGACAGATGTGTGGCAGTGGACGCCTTTCTTGATGTTGATTGTTTTGGCCGGCCTGCAGTCAATCCCTCTTGAGCTGTATGAAGCAGCCGAAGTGGACGGTGCCTCCCCGTGGCAATCTTTCTGGCGCATTACATTGCCCTTGTTACTGCCTGTCATTATAATTGGCATTTTGATCCGGGCTATGGATGCATTCAAGCTTTTCGACATCGTATACCTGGTCACCGGCGGGGGACCCGGCAACGTGACGGAGACGATCAGCTTCTACACCTACCTTCAGGGATTCAAATTCTTCAGCCTGGGATACACGGCTGCAATGGCTTTTATTCAGCTCATTATTATCACGCTGATCGCCCGATTCTTCCTGAGCTTCCAAAAGCGACAACGGGGGGAGACATAGCGCTATGCGCCGGATGTCGTGCTTGCAAAAGATTGTCACCGCGGTGGTACTTATCGTCGCCCTTGCTTTATTCATGTTCCCAGTTGTATGGATGTTCCTCACCTCTTTCAAAACGGAAGCGGAGTATTTCTCTTACCCCCCAGTTTTCATCCCGCATGATTTCAGCCCGCGCAACTACCTCAATGCAATGATGCTACCACCGGATGGTCGAGGCGGTTTGCAGGGATTACGTGACAGCCTGATCGTCGCACTGTCTACCACAGTGATTTCTATGTCGACCGGTTCGCTCGCGGCGTACAGCCTTTCCCGTTTTAAGACGGGTGGTGAAAATCTGTCGTTTTGGATTCTATCCACCCGCATGTTTCCACCGGTAGCAGCGGCACTGCCACTCTTCTTGATCTTTAAAGAGCTCAAACTGTTGGATACCCACTGGGCGCTTGTCATCGCCAACACAGTTTTTAACCTGCCCTTCGTGATTTGGATGCTCAAGGGTTTCTTTGATGACCTCTCGTCCGAAATGGAGGAGGCAGCTCTGATCGACGGCTGTACCCATTGGGGCGTCTTTGCACGGGTGGCATTACCTTTGATCACACCAGGGTTGGTGGCGACCTCACTATTTTCTTTTATCTTTTCCTGGAATGAGTTTATGTTCGCGCTACTACTGACGCGCCGCTCAGTACGTACGCTCACCGTCATTGTACCCAGCCTGGTGGGAGGACACGAGATCTTATGGGGTGAAATCGCTGCCATCGGCACGATCGCCATCATACCTGGCATTGTTTTGTCGGTTTTGTTCCAGCGCTTCCTGGTACGCGGACTGACAATGGGGGCGGTCAAGGGTTAACTCCCTTGAAAAACATCGTCCGGCGAGCATGCCCAAGCGCAAGGCGGTTGTATTATCATCCCTGACAAGCACCTGTGACCGTTGTGCGACAAATCTCGATACTGGGGGGACAAGACACTATGGCACGGCCCAAGATTTGCGTTGTAGGTGCTTCTAACATCGATCTGATCAGCTATGTGCCTCGCTTGCCACGTATGGGTGAGACACTGCATGGTACCCGTTTCCATATGGGCTTCGGCGGCAAAGGCGCTAACCAAGCTGTGATGGCAGCAAAACTAGGAGGCGAGGTAGCCATTGTTACCAAGCTGGGCCGAGATATCTTCGGCGAGAACACGTTGAAAAATTTCCAGGCATGGGGGATAGACACTCGTTTCGTGTTCTTCACCGATCAAGCTTTCTCGGGGGTGGCACCGATCGCCGTCGACCCAGAAGGGCACAACGCCATCATTATCGTCACTGGTGCCAACGACCTGCTCACCCTGGAAGAGATCGAGGCCGCCCGACCTGCGCTCACTGATGCCCAAGTAGTAGTGTGTCAGCTGGAAATACCGCTTGAGATCACCTTAGCTGCACTGCGTATTGCCCGCCAAGCGGGGGTAACCACAATTTTCAACCCAGCTCCAGCACGACCCGAGATCCCTGAGGAACTCTATCAACTCAGCGACATCTTCTGCCCTAACGAAAGTGAAACGGAGCTGTTAACCGGCCTTCCAGTCACCACCCTCGAGGAGGCAGAACGGGCGGCCAGAGCGCTGATGGAACGCGGTGCGGGCGCGGTTATTCTCACGTTAGGCGAGCGTGGCAGCCTATTGGTCAACGAGCGAGGAACCACCTACGTATCGGCAACCTCAGTGCGTGCCATCGATACCACCGGTGCTGGCGATGCCTTTATAGGGAGCTTGGCATACTTTATGGCAGCTGGCAAGTCGCTATCTGAAGCGATGCGCCGCGCCAATTACATTGCTGCCATCAGCGTACAAGCCTCAGGTACGCAAACAAGCTTTCCCACCGCCGACCAGTTGCCACCAGAGCTACTGACCTGATGCTGCTCTTATACCTCTACACAGCGAGATAGTATTAGGCGAGCTCTTCCCAAAAAGCTCTCGCTGGTTTAGGAGCATTAGTTTCGTCTCGCACATAGTTGCGCCTCATAATGTGTGGATTAAAATGGGCTCCAGTTTGCTTGCTCCTTTTCCCAAGCTTGAGCAACGTTCTGTTGAGACTCCATCAACGTAGAGAGATTCGAAACAGGGGCAGCTCGATTACACGAACAACCGAGCAGGACAAGAGCGGTTGTTCGGTTGCTGAGGTGAAGAATTACCTTGCGCACTGGGATTGCTCATTTACCTCTTCATACAGGGAAGGCACCGCGCTACTTATTCGAGCGCATGGTTAAGCTGGCGCGCGAGCTCTCGCTCATCATTGTGGATGAATATGGCGCCCTGGAGTTTATGCGTCGGCTAGCAGATCCATTCTGGTTCCAGGCTTTCGGCTGCGTTCTGGGATACGACTGGCATTCCAGCGGTGTGACCACTGTGGTATGCGGTGCGCTAAAAGAGGCGTGGAAGCCAATTGCAGCCGACATCGGGCTGTTTATTGCAGGTGGTAAAGGAGGAACATCACGCAAGACACCCGCCGAGATCCTAGCATATACAGCGCAATTACAGACAGCACCCGAGGCACTGGTCTATGCTAGCCGTATGGCAGCCAAGGTGGACAACAACGCTTTACAGGACGGCTATCAGCTCTATCACCACAGTTTCATCTTCGATCGCGAAGGCCGCTGGGTAGTGATCCAACAAGGAATGAACGAAACGAACCGATGGGCACGCCGCTATCACTGGCTCAGCGAGAGGGTCACCGACTTCGTCAACGAGCCACACTCTGGCATTATCACCAGCGCATTCGGACAGCCACTTAATATGGTCGCCCACGAGTCAGAAGAAGCGCGCCGGGCTAGTGTCACTTTAGCATCAGAGAAACCATGGAAAAACCTGGCTGAACTGAAACGATTACAACGTCTGGAACTTCCAGAACGCCATCGCGTCCTCCTCGAGGATATCAACCCAGAACGCATTGCCAGTACATTACTATCCGCCTACGAAACCCAGCCGCAAAACTTCGAGCAGCTGCTCGGCACCCAAAATGTGGGTCCAAAGACCATCCGTGCACTAGCGCTATTGGCAGAAATCATCCACGGCGCCAAACCTTCATTTCGTGACCCGGCTCGCTTCGCCTTCGCTCATGGCGGCAAAGACGGACATCCCCACCCGGTCGATCGCAAGACCTACGATCGCTCGATCCAAATCCTGCATCAAGCGGTGGAGCGCGCCAAGCTCGGCGACCGCGAAAAGCTGGAAGTCCTTCGGCGGCTGAGTCAACACACTCTGTGTATCAACCGGTTGATCCTGATCAGGAACAGAAGTGAATTTAATTTAGGGAAGCGAGACGGTGCGCTACGTATTAGGGATTGACGGTGGCGGGTCAAAAGTGACCTGTCTGTTGGCAGACGAGACAGGTCAATTGCGCGGTTATGGCCGTGCGGGACCGGTCGACCTCAACTATATAGAACGTCCACTGGCCGTGGAAGCGTTGCGACGAGCAACGCAGGCAGCACTTGAGGCAGGTGGACTTTTGGGAACGCCCATCGAGGTGTTGTGCATCAGCGCGCCGATGGACGCCACCGCGATTGACGAAGCGCTCGATGCCTTACCTGTGCGCCGGATCCTAGAGGCCGCCAAAGGGGAAACGGCACGTTGGGCTGCTCATTACTGGGTCGCACAGCACGTTGGCGTCATAGTCGATGCCGGTGTCGGTTCTACCGCCCGGGGCTGGACACAAGAGGGACAGCACGCAGGGGCAGGCGGCTGGGGCGCTCTCTTGGGGGACGAAGGGGGCAGCTACTGGATCAGTATGCAGGCAATGCGCGCTGTGCTGCGCGCGTATGATGGCCGTGATGAGGACACTTTGCTCACCCAAATGATCTTCGATCATTTTGGCTTTCGCAATACGTTGGATATGGTCTTCCGCACCTCACACGGGATGATCGCAGCCCAAGATGTAGCCCACCTGATGGGCCTCGGTTCTGATGCAGTTGGGGAAGTGACACAAGCTGGCACGGTCATACGCAAAGCGAGATCCGCGAATCCCTTCTTGCCACGCCACGAGATCGCCAGCGTATGCCCCTTGGTGGTACGCGCCGCCCAGCAAGGAGATTATGCAGCGCAACGCGTCCTCGCCTCCGCAGGACGAGCGCTAGGAGAGCTAGCGGTGGCAGTGATTCGACACCTTTATATGGCGCTCGAACCCTTCGCCGTGGTGCCTTTTGGCGGCGTCTTCAAAGCGGGCGATTTAGTACTATCCCCATTCCGTGAGACGATTGTCGCCGTGGCGCCCCAAGCTCAGATTGTGCTGCCACGCTTCGAGCCAGTCGTAGGCGCTGTCCTGCTGGCATTGGATGACATAGGAGTTACGATAGATTGGCCTGTGCTGGAAACACTCGAACAGAGCGCAGCACGTTTCCCAGGTTGCCGGATATAAAAGCTTCCCTCCCAAGGAGAACACTGAGCACATTATAGAGAAATCGGACTTCCATCAAGCCAGCTCCAAAGATTGAACTTGCACACTTCCCGAGGGTTGTTGAAAAAGTCCCTTGGCTCCCCAGATTCCAGCCAGAAAATAGGGCGATGAAAAGGTAACTTAGGCGTTTTTCAACACCCTCACTTCTCGAGGGTGTTGAAAAAGTCTCTTGGCCGCTCAGATTTTATTAGGAAAATAGGCCAATAAAGAAGGTAACTAAAATGTTTTTCAACGCCCTCACTTCTCAGCGCTTGACAAAAAGGACATTTGTGTTAAAATGTCAGGTATGACCTGTAGGATGGTATTGCCACAATTCCTTTCGGTACAGTACATCAGTTCGTAGATGTTTGGAAAAATGTCCTGATGATCCACCTTGACAGTCCCGTCCCTCTCCCTGCAGAAATCCGGGTGATTAGAGGGCTTCTCTCAGTGCCTTCTCCAAGCAGCTTGTTATGCCACAAAGGAAATGTTACAATGTGCTCGAGGTCGGCACAAGAGGAATAAAGAGGTGCAACTTCCAGGACACGGTGCGGTGAAAGCCGAGCGAAGAGGTCACCCGCAACGACCGCTTTCCTGGGGAGAGTGAAGGAAGCTCCTATGGCACGCGACCAGTCATCCGTCCGTTTCTTGATTAAATTGGACTCAACGAAACGAGCGACCGAACCCTTTTGGCGCTTGGTCCATATTGCCTGCCCAGGGGCACAAAACAGGATCTCAGCTCCATCTGGCATCTACCTTGTCTCAGCGTCCAGCTACGATATCCTCCCTTGCGATTTGTCCTTTACTGCTACTATGAAAAGCCCCTGTATCCGGCCGCTTGATCGCTCAACCACTTGCCATCAGCAGAGAAAGGAGGGATTGGCGCTAAACTGTTTGGATATTCGAAAACGATAACAAGGTTGAGAAAAAGAATACCGTCCGCCAGTGTTGTTCTCCCAATGAATCCGATTAATTGATCAGAGAGGAGGAAAGAAAAAATGCCCCGCAAGATCTTGTGCATTTCCCGTCGTGACTTTATCAAGTTGGCAGCTAGCGGTGCGGCAGCGGCAGGCATCTATCCGTTTGTAAGTGGGATGCCTTACACCGCACTGGCTGCAGGTGAGAAGCTCCGAATGTGGTGGTGGGGTGAACAGGAAGCGCCTGGTCTGGAAAAATGGGTCAAAGACAGCGTTGCGATGTTCGAGAAAGAAACAGGCGTGAGCATCGAGGTGACCCTCCAGGATACCGCAACGGTTATCTCCGAATTCCAGACCGCTTCGGCGGCTGGTAACGCACCCGATATCCAGTTCCTATGGAACGGCATCTACCATATGGAGAGTGTGTGGCTGGGGTACCTGGAGCCGCTTAACGGGCTTATCCCCGATGAGCTGCTCAAGGAAGCAGATGCGACTGTGCTCAGCATCTACCAAGGCAAACAATATCGGCTGGGTTGGTACGCCGTATCACTCATGTGGCTGTACAATAAGGAGATGTTCGATAAAGCCGGCCTGAACGCGGACGAACCACCTACTACCTGGGAAGGACTGCTGGATACTTGTGATAAGCTCAAGTCCAAAGGGTTTACCCCTATTGTGGCCGGTCTGAAAGATGGCTTCTGGGGCGAGTGGTACATGGGGCACGCGCTCGGCCCCAACCTGGATTCCCCTGCTGAGACGCTCAAGCTATTCATCGGCGAGCTGGACTGGCGTGAACCCAAATACTACGAACACTGGAGCAAGCTGGAACAGCTTTGGAAAGCCGGCTATATAAACGAAGATATGAATTCTATCGATCTTTACCCAGGCATGGACTATTTCGGCGCCGGCAAAGGTGCTATGACCGCCATTGTCATCTCCACATTGGGAAAGCAAGCCAGCATGTTAGGGGCGGAGAAAGTTGGCTTGATGGTTTTCCCGGCAGGCGGTAAGGGTAAGATGAACAACAAGCCCATCCGCGATCTGCAAGGATTGGGGATCTCTTCTCAGAGCCAGTATAAGCAGATCGCCGCGAAGTTCCTCGAATTTCTGCACACCCCGGAGCGCGTCCAGGCCATCTGGACCGATTCGAAAGCGTTACCCACCGATGCTTCCTGGGATGGCTCTGCGATCGAGGATCCCCTCTTCCGCGAGGCCTGGAAGACTTGGGTGGCAAACCCGGACACGGTGCCCTACATTTCTAACTTGATGCCTGTGATGTTCTGGACCGACGCAATGTTTGTCAACTCGCAGAAAATCATAGCTGGCGAGTACAACGGTGAGCAGGCCGGCGAAAATGCCCAGGTGGTCGCGACCAAGTGGCGAGAGCAGAATCCGGACTTGCTGGAGCACTACCAAATCTGGGCCGAGGATCTGAAGCTATAACTTCCTCTTCTTTGCTTCTCCCCTTCCCTCAACCCTGAGGGAAGGGGAGCCCTATGATGCTCTTGGGGCGAACGGGAGAGTGCATGAAAATATGCTGCGTACCAAACCTTGGACACCTTACCTGTATCTCGCACCGGTATCCCTGCTGATGCTGTTCGTGTTTGGCTATCCCCTAATAGCTATCTTTGACTTCAGTATGCGGCGCATCCGGGGAGCCAGCGGACCCTTTATCGGTTTGGAAAACTATCGTCAGATTTTCAAAGACGAGGTTTTTCAACAAGCCATTTTGCACAATGCTCAGCTGTTGCTAGCCGTGCCCATCCTGGTATTGGTGGGCATCGTATTAGCCGTGTTGCTCTACGAACGAGCAGCAGGCTGGCGAGTCTATCGCACCATCCTCTTTGCCCCCTTTATCATAGCCATACCGGTTATCGGGATCGTCTTCAGTAATATGCTCTCTCTAAACGGTGCGGTTAACGAATTGTTGCGTGCAGTAGGGCTGGACTTTCTGGCACTAGACTGGCTGGGAAGCGCCCAAATGGCATTGTGGTCCGTGATGGCTATCATCATCTGGCATGAAATGGGCTTTGGCGTGGTGCTCTTTCTGGCGCGACTGTTGAGTCTCAACGAGGAGATTCAGGAGGCTGCTCGAATCGATGGTGCAGGCTGGTGGCAACGTTTGTGGTATGTCACTATCCCGCAGCTCAAGGACGTTACAGAGTTCTATGCTGTGGTCAGTATCATCACTATGCTGGCGTGGGTCTTCCCCTTCGTGTATGTTATGACACGCGGCGGCCCGGGCAATGCCACCCAGGTGATGGAGCTCTACATTTTCAATTTCGCCTTTCGCAACTCACTGCCGGGAATCGCCTCGGCCGTGGCAGTCATCCTGTTTCTGATCACGCTGGCATTGATGATCCCTCTCTTCCAGCTGCGCGCGCGAACCGAGATGGAGGGGGTTGAATGAGCGTGCGAGAAATGCAAGCTGCCTTGAAAGAGGCACGCAGCACGGCGCGCATCAGCGTGCCCAGGCGTCAAGTCGAATGGTCGCTTATCACCAAGCAATTGGTGCTGCTGCTGGCTGCGTTCTCAGTGCTATTTCCTGCCTACTTTATGGTGATCACACCGCTCAAGACCCAGGAAGCATACTCGCTCAGCAAGCTGGGATTTCCTACCCAGATATACTTGGGCAACTTCGAGACGGCACTCCGTGGCGGTCGCTTCTTCCTCTGGTTCGGTAACAGCATCATTCTGTCGGTGGGAGCTGTGGCTCTTTCGACGTTTGTCGCCGCCATGGGGGCTTTTGCCACTTCACGGATGAACTTCCGGGGACGCAATCTGCTGCTCTCGCTCATCAGCTCTTTGATGGTGATCCCACCGGTGGTGATGCTCATCCCACTCTTCTTGTTCCTGACTCGCATCAAGATGATCAGCACTTACCCAGGGGCCATCTTAGTTTACGCTGGTCTGCTCGCTCCCTTCTCCGTCTATCTGCTCAACAATTTCTTCCGCACCATTCCTCACGAAATCATCGAATCAGCGCTGATGGACGGTGCCTCCCCGCTTGACATCCTTTTTCGCATTATGCTTCCTCTCTCGGCGCCGGCACTGATGACGCTGATCACGGTGAATATGCTGTGGGTATGGAATGACCTTTTGATCGCCCTGGTCTTGCTTCCTGAAGACAGTATGCGCACCCTGATGGTGGGCATCACCGTGTTCGGCTCGCGTTACAATGCGGATGTGCCAGTATCTATGGCGGGTATGTTAATGGCCAGCGTTCCCATCTTTCTGATCTATCTGCTCGGACAGCGCTATTTCATCCGCGGACTGGTGGCGGGCGCCATCAAGGGATAGAGGGGGGAAACAGGTCGCAATGGAAGCGGCTGTTGTCACAGGTGCCAGCAAGGGGATCGGCTATGCGATTGCCGAATGCCTTCTACAAGAAGGTTGGCAGGTGGTCGGTGCAGCTCGCCATTACAACGAAGGGTTGCGGCAGTTGGAGACCATCTATGGGAGTGCTTTCCGCACCATATCGGGCGAGGTGCGCTTTCGCGAAACCCACGAACGCGCTCCCAAAGCAGCGCAGCAGACGGACCGACTGAGCGGTTGGGTTAACAACGCCGGGATCGAAATACAGACACGTGCCTATGACATGAACGAAGCGGATATGCACGAGATTCTACAAGTCAATTTAGCGGGCTACTTGCTGGGGTGTTCTGTGGCTTGCGCTGTGTTCGTTCAGGAGCACACTCCGGGTTCGATTGTCAACATCTCCTCGATCCGCGCCATCGTCTCTTTCCCTTCCGGTTTCGTGTACGAGGCGGCAAACGGCGGTCGCGACGCTTTGACGCGTTCGGTAGCTGTGCAATATAGCCACTTGGGCATCCGCTGTAATGCGGTGCGTCCTGGCAATATTCTGCCCCCTGTCATTGCTCGATCTCGAGCGCGCCCCCGATCTGGCGGCGCTGCGCGCAAAGTGGAACGATGAGCAGCCATTGCGTCACGTGGGGAGGCCGGAGGAAGTAGCCCATATGGTCGCTTTTCTTCTTTCACCCAAAGATTCCTTTATAACCGGCGCCTGCATCAATGTGGATAATGGAGGGACCCAGTGAGAGCGACAACCGCTTGTATGGCCCAAGAAGTGCTGCTGGGACACGCATTGCGCGCATTACGCATCGAAAACGATCAGCTGCGCGCAACTATTCTGTTGGACAAGGGGGCCGATATCTATGAGCTGATCTACAAGCCACGAGGCATAGATGTGCTGTGGAAGACGCCCTGGGGATTGCGCGAGCCAGCGCGTGGTGCTGCATTGAGCTTGGATTCGGAGACCACCTGGCTGGAATATTACCCCGGCGGCTGGCAGGTGCTGTTTCCCAACGGGGGTGACGAGTGTAACTACCGTGGAGCCCGGTTGAATATGCACGGCGAAGCATCGCTGATCGCATGGGAATGTCGCGGCATCTTCCAGGGCGCAAAATTTGCCGAGGTGCAGCTGGAGACACGCTTGTTCCGCAGTCCATTCCGGATGCGACGCACACTGCGCGTCGAGCAGGGACGACCAGCCCTCTTCATCCACGAGCGCATCATCAACGAAGCGGGTGAGCCGATGGACTATATGTGGGGACACCATCCGGCCTTTGGGGCACCCTTCTTGAGTGGAGCATGTTGGATTGATACCGGAGCACGCACATTGCTGGCGGACGAGGTACTCACAGGGACGCACAATCCACTACCGGGAGGGCGGCATTACACCTGGCCCGTAGTCGAGACGGCAAGCAGTTTACTGGATATGTCCCGCGTGCCCGGCCCGAACGAGCCACGTTATACACTGGGTTACTTGACCGACTTTGATTCAGGTTGGTACGCGATCACCAACCCCGAGCTAGGCTTCGGTGTTGGCTTGAGCTGGCCGATGGATATGTTTCCCTACGCCTGGCTGTGGCAGGAGATGCATGCCTCCCCTGGCTTTCCCTTTTATAAAAATTGCTACACGATGGCCATTGAGCCAAACACGAGCATTCCTGGTCGGGGACTGATCACCGTGATGGAAGAGACGGCCACACACCGCACGTTGGCACCGGGGCAATCCGCTGAGGTGGACCTGTGTGTTGTGTTCTACCCTGCAGCCGGCCGCGTGCGAAGAATTGATCTCAATGGAATGGTACATCTGGCGCATAATCCGTATCCGTAGTGTGTCACGGTATTACATTCTCACGCTCGACTACCCGGTCAATATGCACATGGAGAGATGCTCATGGTGGAACCGGTCAAGATGCTGATGGAACGTAAGGATTTCATCGCTTTCAGCTATGGAAAAGACCACTGTGAAGCCGTCGCCTGGGGGCCGGATGGCTATCTCTACGCCGGCGGAGAAGCGGGGCAGATTTATCGCGTCAACCTGGAGGACGGAGCCACGGAGGTCATCGCCAACATGGGTGTGGACGCGCTGGGTATCTGCATAGATGCTGAGGGCAATCTATATGTATGCAGTGAAAACGGACACGCCGTTTATCGTGTAACCCAGCGTGGCGAAGTGTCAATATATTCACAGGGTACACCTGAGCGGCCGATGCGTTTGCCCAATTATCCCCTCTTCGACCGAGTCGGCAACATGTACGTCTCTGATTCGTCCGATTGGGAAGGCGCCAATGGTTGTATTTACCGCATTTCTCCTGGCGGCCACACACAGGTGGTCAGCGCGACTGATTTGCGCTTCCCCAACGGCATGGCACTTTCTCCAGATGGCAGCACGTTGTACTTCATCGAGTCAAACCTGCCGGGAGTGAGAAAGGCGAGAATCCTGCCCGATGGTTCGTTGGCCACACCGGAAACTGTGGTGGAGATGCCCTATACCGTGCCAGACGGGCTGGCATTTGATGTGTCACACAATCTGTACATCTCATGTTATGTCCCACACCGTCTCTACCGACTGTCTCCCGATGGTCGCCTGGAGATCATATTTGATGATTGGCAAGGTACCCTGCTCAATGCGCCCACTAACATCGCTTTCGCCGGCCCAGATCTACGTACACTGGTATTTGCTAATCTAGGAGGTACCTGGCTAACTAAGGCACAAATGCCATTAGCCGGCCTCCCGCTGTGTTATCCTCGCTTGTGAGTGGATGGAAGTATCCGCACCCAATATGGAATGGAAAGAGGCAATCCCAACCCGATATGCTTATGGTGAGGAATTAGTCGTATTAGGACATGAGCTCCCCAATCTGGTGGTGTTGGAAGCGGACATTTCCAAATCCACGCAGACCTACCGCTTTGCCAAAGCGTTTCCGGAACGCTTCTTTCAGATGGGGGTGGCCGAGTCTAATATGATGATGGTCGCAGCCGGCCTGGCCACCACCGGCAAGATCCCCTTTGCCAGCACGTATGCCGTTTTCGGCACGATGCGCGCCTGTGAGCAAGTGCGTACATTTATCGCGCATACCCATTTGAACGTCAAGATCGCCTGCAGCCATGGCGGTGTGACGCCAGGCAACGACGGGGTGACCCACCAAGCGACCGAAGACTTGGGAATTATGCGAACTATCCCACGGATGACCGTGATCGTGCCGGCGGATTACTATGCCACGCGCAAGTTGGTGCGCGCAGCGGCCTACTATGTGGGACCCGTTTATCTACGCTTTACACGCGACCCGGTGCCGGTGATCTACTCCTCTGAAGAGGAGTTTGTCATTGGGAAGGGAAAGCTGCTGCGCTCCGGTAACGACGTCTCGCTGATTGCCATCGGGGACATGGTGGCCATCGCCCTCGAAACACACGAATTATTAGCGCAGCAGGGCATCCACGCTGAGGTAATCGACATCCATACATTGAAACCGATCGACCGCGATCTCATTGTGCAGACGGCACGCAAAACACGCCGTGTGGTGACTCTGGAAGACCATCAGATTCACGGTGGACTCGGTAGTGCTGTAGCAGAAGTGTTGGGGGAGGAATGTCCCACACCGATGCGTCGTATTGGCCTGCGGGATACCTTCGCCGAATCGGGCGAATATCGTCTGTTGTTACGCAAGTATGGTATGGATGCTACCGCGGTTGTAACGGCAGTGATGAAATTGATGGAATGCTGATACGCCTTTGGAGGGAGAAAAATGTCTGTCTCCCAAGAGACAATTGAACATCTCGAGCGTCAGGCACGGGTTATTCGCCGTCGCATCATTCATATGATCTATGCCGCCCAATCGGGGCATCCGGGTGGTTCACTCTCGGCCACGGATATCGTGACGGCGCTCTATTTTCACTTCATGCGCGTAGACCCCGGCAACCCCCAATGGCCACAGAGGGATCGCTTTATCCTCTCCAAAGGACATGCATGCCCGGTGTGGTACGCCGCATTGGCAGAACGTGGGTTCTTTCCCATCGAGGAGCTGGTGACACTGCGCCAGATCAACGGGCGTCTGCAGGGCCACCCAGATATGGAAAAGACCCCTGGTGTGGACATCAGCACTGGCTCGCTGGGCCATGGTCTCTCAGCCGGCGTTGGAATGGCGCTCGGGCTGAAAATGGACGGTTACGATGCACGCGTCTACGTGGTACTGGGCGATGGCGAGCTCAACGAAGGTGAAATCTGGGAGGCCGCAATGGCTGCCGCCAAGTTCCAGCTGGACAATCTCATCGCCTTCGTGGACTACAACAATCTCCAGCTGGACGGATGGTGCAGCGACGTGATGCCCATCGAACCATTGCGCGACAAATGGCGCGCCTTCAATTGGGAAACGTTTGAAATCGATGGACACTCTATGCGGCAGATTGTGGACACGATCGAAGCCGCGCAACACGTGCGCGGACGGCCCAGCGTAATCATTGCGCATACAATAAAAGGCAAAGGGGTGTCCTTTATGGAGAACCAGTGCGATTGGCATGGCCGCGCGCCCAATCGGGAGGAATACGAACAAGCTATGGCGGAGCTGAAAGATGCTCCGGCCATTCTGGGGCAATCCATATGAAGGCAATGCGACAAAAGGCCTTGAGCCATATTTTTGCGGTCTATCTGGTTATACCTGTAGTACAAATTGGGCAAAAATCTATTGACACGAGCATGGGATCGTGATATACTTATTTTAAAATCCAGTCCCCGCGTAGAGCGTGAATCGCGTGATTCCTCAACGATTTGGGAAAGATTGAGGGGTGACGAGTTTCTGATCGGGTGTAGAGAGCCAAAGAGACGGTGCGTGCTCGAAGTGCTTCACTGTACCTGTCGTTTCTGGATGAGAGACTCCACACCGACTGATAAGCACCACTCTGCCACCCAGCTAGATCGAGAATAAATTCGACACAGACGTGCACCCGAGCATGCCTCAAAGCAGGAGCTATGCTATGTCTGTTGCAGATGCTGAACAGTGGAAGAGCCAGAAGCTGCGTCCACGCGTCGGATTTATAGTGTCCAGCTGGCCCCATGAGGATGGGGCCGAATTTGCGCGCCAGTTGCCTCATATGCTCCCCGAGATAGCGCCACCTGAGGAGCTGGAAGCGATTGTCTATCCCCAGCCCTACACGCACGAACGCGAAATCTCCGAGGTGGTGCGTTACTTCTCTGACAAATTGCCGGACGCGGTGTGCATCATCCCAGGCAACTTCACGTTGGATCACATTATTCCCCTATTGGCCGAAGCACTGGGTTTGCCGGCGATCCTTTGGGGGTTAGCTGACCGCGAAGCATGGGGAGCATTAGTTGGCCTGCAACAGACCCTGGTGCCCTTCAAGGAACTGGGTATGCCCTACCGTTTCATTGTCGGTTACCTGCGCGACCGGAAAAGCTGGGACAAGACGCTCCTCTACGCACGTGCAGCTGCTTTGAAACAACGCATGAAAGGGATGCGCATCGGTCTCATGGGTTTTCGCGCTGAGGGCATGTCGGATGTTATGTTCGACGAGCTGGCGCTACGCGAGACGTTCGGCATCCAGATCGTGAACGTGGGACTGACACGGTATCAGCGCACCGTGGAAGCGATCTCAACTGCCGAAGCGGAGGCCGCTTGGCAGGCTCTGTCGTCCGGATTTGACCCCGGCCCTACGCCGCGCGAGGTGGTCCTATATGGCGTGCGCAGCCACTTGGCGCTACAACGCATCATTGCCGAGGAAAATCTTCAGGCTTTTTCGGTGGAATGTTTCCACGATCACCTGGGAGGCCCGTGCCTGGGCAAGAGCATTGCCAACGATATGGGCGTCGCTGCCTCGTGCGAGAGCGACATCCCTAGCGCCGTGATGATGGCCGCCATGCAGTTGCTTTCCGGCGAGCCCACCTTCCACTCCGACTTTATCCGCATCAACTTCGAGGATAACAGTGGCATCTTGCACCACTGCGGTAACCTGCCGCGACAGCTAGCAGCACAGCCTGAGAAGTTGGGGCTGCTCCCCATTCCGGAGCACATCGGCCCGGGAGCATATGGCCCGGTCGTTCAGGCGACGATGAAGGCAACTCCAGTCACCCTGACCAACCTGGTAGGACGGCGCGGAACATTGCGCATCGCTGCTATGGAGGGGGAGACAGTGCCGTATCAGCTCGAGTTTCCTGGCTCGGCAGCAAAAGTGATCTTCCCCTTCGATCTGGCCTACGCACTGGAAGCGTGGGGCAATGCCGGCTTCGGGCATCATTATGCGGTGGTGGTCGGGCATGTGGCACGCGAGGTGGCTGAGTGGTGTCAGCTGTTGGGTGTGCCATTCCGACAGTTCGGCGAAGTGTGACAGATGCCCACGCCAGAATGGGGACTAATGATCAGCGAGAATCGCGCCAACCTGGTGGCGGCGCCATACACAGTGCTGGCGCCGGCGCTGGCACTGTCTGGCCTGGTGATCAGCCTCAACATGTTCACCGACGGTTTGGCACGTGTGCTAGGGCGTCAGGTGAAGCGGCTCTAGATGAACTCACACGAGCGGGTTATTGCAGCGTTGCGAGGTCAAGTGCCAGATCGCGTGCCGATTCTAGAATGGTTCGTCCATCCCAAAGTATGTCAGGCCATCGTGCCGGGTTCGGGCTGGGCCGACTTCGTGGAGCAAGTTGGACTCGACGCTATAGTAGCCCACTTCATGTTTGAGGGCACCTTCAAAGAGGAACGCATAGATGACAAGACGTATGTCAACGAATGGGGGGTTGTACTCGGCGTGACTGCTGAGCATAAGGCTCCCATTGAAGGGCCGATCAAGAGCTTGGCAGATTTACGTCGCTACACACCCCCAGACCCGCAGGCACCGCATCGGTTGGGTGGATTACCAGACTACGTGAGACGGTTCAAGGGTAAGAAAGCTATCGTGTGGTGTCAACGTGCTGAGTTTATGTGGGCCGCTGAGTTGTGCCGATTAGACAACTTCCTTGCCTTCATGATCGAACAACCACGCCTAGTACACGAAGTGTTGAATATGGTGAACGAGTTCGCCATTGCGCTGGCACGGCGGGCAGTGCACGCCGGAGCTGAGGTGATTATGCTGGGCGATGATATCGCCTATCGCACTGCGCCGATGATATCACCCCAAATGTATGATAAGTTCATTCGACCACGCCTAGCACGTATCGTCCAGGCGATCCACGATGAAGGTGCCTTCGTTGTGAAACACAGCGATGGTAACCTGTGGCCGATTCTCGATATGATAATCAGCACCGGAATTGATGCCATCAATCCACTGGAACCGGTAGCTGGGATGGACATCGGCGAGGTCAAGCGTAGATATGGCGATCACGTGTGCCTAATTGGCAACGTCGATTGCGGCGACTTGTTGAGCTATGGAACACCTGGCCAGGTACGACGCACAGTGCGTGAAACAATTCGAACAGCTGGTGTCGGGGGTGGTTATATTATCTCATCCAGCAATACGATCCATTCCGCGGTCAAGCCGGAGAACTACCGCACAATGGTCGAAGAGACATTTCGCGTTGGAACATACTGTCCTAATCACCGAGGCCAGCTCCTACTATGGTGTGATCACAGGTAAGGGGAAGCGATGGGCCTGCAAGTAGGTTCAGGTGAACATCTTCGTCTGCAAATTCTCTCGCAAGAACAAGCCCAGGCCATTCACGAAGCCAGCCTGCAGGTTTTGCGAGATGTCGGCTATTATGTCCCGGCGGAGGAAGCGCGTGAGCTGCTCGCCTTGGCGGGCGCCAGGATCGATGGCCAGCGTGTGTACATTCCTGTAGATCTGGTCGAACGGGCACTCCAGACAATTAAGCCTGTGACACTTTACAATCGGCTGGGAGCACCGGCTCTACCCCTGGCGGAAGGTAAGGTGACGTTCGGGGCTCTCGCTGATACTGTATTCGTGCGCGATCCGTATTCATACTCCAATCGCCCGTATCGCAAGGCCGATCAGGTATGGTTTACCACTTTGCTCGATGCATTGCCCAACATTGATTACATTCAGTGTGTGGGGCAAGCAGCGGACGTGCCCGATGTCTTACAGACGCAAGTAGCAGTGCTGCAAAGTGTATGCCATACCAGCAAGCCGATCTGGGTGCTTCCGTATGACCGACGCGGCCTGCTGGATATACTGGACTGCGCTGAGATTGTGGCCGGCGGACGTGCCAAGTTGCGTGAACAGCCTTTTATAATGTGCGCCAGCGTGCCAGCCGCGCCGCTGTACGGCACCCGGGAGAACATCGAGGTGCTCCTAGCCTGCGCCGAAGCCGAAATCCCTGTGATCACATACTCCTGTCCCGCTTTGGGTGGCAACAGCCCATGCAGTGTAGCCGGTGCGCTGGTGCTGAGCAATGCGGATTGGTTGGCGAATGTGGTAATGCATCAGCTGAAGTGTCCCGGTGCACCGCTGTGCACCGCTGGGTTCACTATGCAAGTGATGGACATGCGCTCCACACTCTGGTCCTATTGTGCTCCAGAGCTCTTCCTGGCCTACGCAGCCGTGACGGATCTGGCGCACTGGTATAATATGCCTGCTTGGGGCCTGGAATTGTGCACCGATAGTCCACAGCTAGACGCCCAAGCCGGTGCAGAGATGCTCGCCGAGAGCATTTTTGCGTTCTCGAGCGGCGTCGAAATGGTGCATAACGCCGGCATCCTCGGCGCCGGCAAGCTGTGTGCTGCTGAGGGGGTCGTGCTCGCCGACGAGATGGTTGGATACACAAAAGCCATATTGAACCCACCTGCATTGGACGATGTGCTGCTGAACGAGATGGTTGACTTGATCGCCGAAGTTGGCCCGATGGGCAACTATATTGAACACCCACATACATTAATCCACTGCCGTGACATGTGGTATCCCCGGCTGTTCGATCGTTCCATGTTCGATCCAATGCGTGAAGGACAAGACATTGAGCTACTACAACGGTTGAATGCGCGTGCGCGTCAGCTAATCGAGACCCACTCACCTCTTCCATTGCCCGATGAAACACTAGCCGAGCTAGAACGCCTGGAAGCTAGCTGGTACCGACGAGCGTCTAATGGCTGATACAGCCAAGCCAATACGATCGAATTTCTAGCCCATTATGCTCAGACCAAGGGAGGTTTATCACTCCTATGGCTCATATCCAGCTGCAGTTTCTCTCCGACGAAGAAAAAGGGCATATCCACAACGCTGCGTTGGAGTTACTTGAAAAAGTCGGCTTACGCATTGTAGATGCTGAAGCACGTGCCATTTTGGCAGACGCAGGAGCTCGAGTGGATTCCAACGCACAACGTGTACGCTTCCCTATCCCTTTGGTGGAAAATGCGCGTCAGAAAGTGCCGTCCGAGTTCACTTTGTACGGACGCGATCCCCAGGATCAAAAGCGTGTCGTTCACTTGAAACCGGGCAACGTTTACTACAGCACCAATGGTTACGCGGTGCACTGGTACGACCCAGAGGGCGAAGTGCGACGTCCTATCACTCAGGAGGATCTCGCGTGGATCACTCGCCTGGCCGACGCGCAGGAACAGCTGGATATCATGGCCACTATCGGCACACCGGTGGATGCGCCGGCGGAGACCAATGACCGCTATCAACAGGTCATATCTTTGCTGAACTCGACGCGCCCGGTGCTGAACACGGCGTATGGCAAGCAAGGAGTGCGCGATAATGTAGAAATTGCCACCATTGTCCGTGGCAGCCGCGAGGCGCTACAACAATATCCTCTGTGGGTGGTGGATCTCACCACGCTCAGCCCGATGGAGCTGGACGGACGGCAGGCCAGCACGATGGTAGAGGCAGCGCGATATGGTTTGCCGATTGGGATCAGCCCAGGCCCCATCGCTGGCGCGACCGGGCCGGTGACGCTGGCCGGCAACACTGCTATGGCGACAGCTGAGCTGCTGGGCGCCATCACCTTGGTGCAGACAGTACGACCTGGCACGCCTGTACTGTACACCAGCTATACACGCAGCCTGGACATGAGCAATGGGCAGTTGGCAATGGGCGGCCCGGAGTTCGCCTTGCAGCGCGTCGCCACCGCCGAAATGGCACGCTACTTTAATATCCCCTCGCGCGGTGGCGGACTCATCACCGACGCCAAGGCAGTGGACGCCCAGCTGGGGGTTGAGAAGTTGCTAGGTTGTTTGCTTCCGTCCCTAGCGGGCCTGACCGTGGTGGCTGGATTCGGCATGGTGGATTCGCTCAACACGGTGCGCCCCGAAGTATTCCTGATCGACAACGAAATTGTGAGCGCCGTGCGCCATACGCTGAAGTCATTCGAGGTGAACGAAGATACAATCCCCCACAATGTCATCGCCGAGGTCGGTCCAGGCGGCAATTTCTTGACCACGGAGCATACCCTCGACCACTTCAAGCAGGAGCTATGGTTCACCCGCCTATGGGAGCGCAGGCCATGGGAAGTGTGGGAGAAAGATGGCCGGCTGAATGTAGCGCAACGTGCCTGGAGAACGGCTCGCGCGCACACATACACGGTACCCTCGCTGAAGGAAAAAGCGGTGCAAGCGATGTGGGAGGTTGTGCGCGCTGCCGATAGGGGTGTCGGGAAGGTATAGCATCCATCTAAAGATCTTCCCCTTTTGCCCGAAAAATCTCAGCAACTCTCTCTTGACAAATAAGCCCTTCCATATTATACTATTGGCATAGTGAACTATGCCAATATGCCAATGGTGATTCCGGGTATGGAATTACATATCGAAGCAGGTGGTCATCTACCGGTACACATCCAGCTGCGCGAGCAGATCCGCTTTCTCATTCTGAACGGGGATCTGACGCCGGGCAGCCGACTGCCGCCCGCGCGCCAGCTGGCTGGCTTCTTGCACGTCAACCGCAATACAGTGCAGCGAGCCTATCGCGAGTTAGCACAGGAAGGACTGGTGGAATGTCGCCAAGGGAGAGGCTGTGTGGTGATGGCACAAGCGCAGACGCTGGCACCTCGTACCTCAGCGGAGCTATTGAAACAGATGGACAACCTGCTAGTACAAGCACAGAGGATCGGGATGCAACCTTCAGAGGTGGCAGCGTTAGTTCTGACGCGTGCACGTCACCGAATGCGGCATGAACTATCCGCGCGAATGGTTTTCGTCGAATGTGAAGCGCCCATTGCTGAGGCGGTAGCGCGTTCTATACAGGATCGCTTGGGCTTTCCAGTGCAGCCACTGGTGTTGCGCGATCTGCACGCGACGCCAGGCGGTATAGAAGCTGCACTGCGCGATGTGCCCGTCGTGGCGACCACCTTCTTTCACATCCAGGAACTGCGCCAAGCGCTGGCACGCACCCGCAAGGAGGTGATCGCCCTGTCTGTCAAACCCCAGCTGGAGAACCTCATCCAGGTGGCAGCGATACCGCGGGGTACCCGTGTAGCACTGGTATGCACATCGCAGAGCGGCGCCCAGGAGCTGCGCCACTCCTTGGAGACCTCCGGGATCACCGGTTTGGAGACTGTCTTGGTGGGTGCGGATGAACCACAGCGTCTGCGAGCGGTGTTGCCAGACTGCCCGGTAATCATTGTGTCGGATTTCGTTGCCGACACGGTACAACCACTGGTACAACCAGAACAGCAATTGATCGTACTCGACTACACGACGCTGGACGAGGCAGCTATCGATTTCCTGCGTGTTGTTCTGACAGATGGGCTGCCACTATCCAGCCGAGGAGTTACGTACTACCCGGGGTGAGGCAAAAAGGGGGTTTTAAAGCTATGAACTGGAACCTGGTGTGGATCCAACAGGAGCGCTACAAAGATTTGCTGCGCGAGGCAGAGCGGGAACGTTTGGCCCGCTTGGCATTGGCGACACGGCCGAAGAAGGCTGTCCGGCGTAATGGTTTGCTGCCGTGTGTCATGGGCTGGCTGGGCTGCCTGCTAGTGTGTTGGGGAGAATGGCTGCAACGACATAGCAACACCTGCACGTGCTACCCCAGCGATCCAGATCTCAAAGCGTCACAAGCCCGGATATTATGACAATGGATGCCAACATGCTCCATGAATGATCCAATAACAGTAGGAGAAGTGCGAACAGGGAAAAGGATGGGATTGATCCATTTCCGTCGTTAGCCTTGCAGCCAGCTCGCCATGCGACTTACCTTTCTCCTTTTCCCCGCAGACAGATGTGAAGCGGCCTTTGAAGGAAGGCCTACGCTGCACAGGGCTCACCTTAAACCGTGGCCATCCCTCCACCTAAGGCTCTGGATTGATCCTCCATTTACACCTCATTGATCCCTAAAGTGTTAACATATACCGCACTTAGATATTAGCTTGACAAGTAGGATTAGTTGGTATTATCTCTGAACGAAAATGGAGAGGATTGACTTGTGAAGACTTATCTGGACTGTTTCCCATGTTTCCTACGGCAGGTTCTTGATTCGGCACGTGTGGCTGGGCTGGGCGAGGCACAGCAATATGAATTGTTACAGCGTGTCCTCGTGGAAGCACAACACTACGATACCTGCTATACCTCTTCCGAGATGTCTTCGCGCATCCAAGAAATGGTGCGCCAGGCCTCGTGCAATGGTGACCCCTATCGACGTGCCAAGGATGAGAGCACTCAGCGGGCACTGGCGCTGCTGCCACGCTTGAGGGAATTGGTGCGCCAGGCATCGGACCCGCTGGAAACGGCTGTCAGGCTCAGCATCGCCGGGAACATCATCGACCATGGTGTGGTGAAGAAGTTCGACCTGGAGAACACGGTGGAGCGGGTGCTCGTCGAGCCATTTGCCATCAACCACTTACCAGCACTGCGCGCAGCGTTAGCTCAGAGTTGGAACGTGCTCTACCTGGCGGATAATGCCGGGGAGACGGTGTTTGACCGCTTATTAATCGAGCAGATCTCCGTTCCGGTTACCTACGTGGTCAAGACGGCCCCGACAGTCAACGATGCCACCCGCGAGGACGCTATAGCAGCGGGCATTCACGAAGTCGCTACCATCGTGGATAACGGGAGCAACGCATTGGGTACCCTGCTCTATCGTTGTTCTGCAGAATTCATCGAGCGATTCTGGACCGCTGACTTGATCATTGCCAAGGGTCAGGCGAACTTCGAAAGCATCGACGGCAGTGGCGCGCCGGCATTTTATCTGCTCCAGGCAAAATGTGAAGTGCTGGCCAAACATCTGGGTGTCCCCCAGTACGGGATGGTAGTGAAACAAGAGCCAATCCGAGATCAGTTAGTGGAAAGGGAGCTGCACAATGAACCGGCGAGAACGTGTCCTTAAAGCCATTCGCCACGAAGAACCTGATTATGTGCCCTACAATTTTCACGCCACAGCCAGCGTCTATGAAAAGGCACGGCGCTATTATGACCTGCCGGATAACGAGGCGCTGATCGAATTCATCGGCAATCACATTGTCAAAGTCGGCAGCGACTTCAACGTCAACCCCTGGGCGGAGAATGTCCAGGTGGAGCTGGTGCCCAGCGGTGGCCCGGTAATGTCATCTCTGGATGCGCAGGGCGGTCTGCACACCGATGAGTTCGGCTGTGTATGGGACCGGCGAGGAGGTATGCCTCATCCTGTTGCACATCCACTGGCAGAAGATCATCGCCTGCTTGAAACCTATCGTATGCCTGACCCCCATCGCAGTGGCCGTTTTGACGCAGCACGCAAGCTGGCAGATCGCCACCGGGGCAAACGCTTCGTTTTCGGCAAGCTCGGCATGGCTTTATTCGAGCGTGCATGGGCCATTCGTGGAATGCAAGAACTGCTAGTGGATATGGCGGTGCGCCCCGAATGGGTGGAAGAGCTGCTGGACCGAATCCTATATGAATGGAATTTGCCCATCATCGATCAGCAAATTGCATTGGGCATCGACGGTTTCTACTTCGCCGATGACTGGGGTTCGAAAACCAGTCTGCTCTTCAGCCCGGCTATGTGGCGCCGCTTCATCAAGCCACGTATGGCCGTCTGTTATCAGCGGGTGAAAGAACATGGCCTGGTGGTCGGCCAACATTCCGACGGCAATATACTGAAAATTATGCCCGACTTGATCGAGATCGGCTTGGATGTGTTCAATCCTTTGGAGCCACAAGCCTACGACATTTATGCTGTCAAGGAACAATACGGCGACAAGCTCACCTTTTACGGCGGTATCGACGTGGAGCACACATTGCCCCATGGAACCCCCCAGGAGGTACGAGCGGAAATTTTTGAGCGCGCCGAAC
The DNA here is from genome assembly GCA_036172345.1 of Anaerolineae bacterium. GTDB lineage: Bacteria > Chloroflexota > Anaerolineae > 4572-78 > NAK82 > NAK82. Next base: position 4,656 of record JASFBB010000291.1, on the reverse strand, counting down.
GTTTAGGACGCGGTGGGGGGTATATTTTACAAAGCTCCCACACCATCCTGGACGATGTGCCGATGGAAAATATCGTGGCATACATTGAAGCATGCCATGAGCTAGCCGGCATCGACACCCAGCAGGCACTCAAAGAGGCACGTGGCCTCTAGCTCTCTGAAAACGAAACGCTAGTTCGCCTGCGACCCGACAGGCTATTCTCCGATAACCTGCACGATGATCTGGCGCGAACGTGCACGCGTGTCGAAGTTGATAAAGACAATTTGCTGCCAGGTGCCAAGCATCAGACGTTGCTGGGCAAACGGCACACTGAGTGAAGGGCCCATCAGCGCTGCACGCACATGGGCAGCGCCGTTGTCATCTCCCCAGCGGCGATGGTGCTGATAGTCGCGCTCATAGGGGATCAACTCGTCCAAGATTTGCTTCAGGTCCGAGATAGCTCCACTTTCATATTCGATCGTCGTCAAACCGCCTGTGGAGCCGGGGCAAAAGATAGTGGCGACACCCGCCTGTAGATTAGAAGCTTCAACCGCTTTCTGCACATACGTCGTGATATCCACCACATCGCACTTTGCCTGTGTGGAAATCTGGAACTGCTGTGTAAAGACCATATGATCCCTCCTTAAGTGCTTATATGGATCGGGCTCAATTTTAGTGCTTTCTACCTGCAAGCCAAAAGGAGATTAAGATGACGCACCGTATTGCATTGGTGACGGGCGCCAACCGCGGCCTGGGCTTTGAGATCACTCGTCAACTGGCACAGCGTGGCGTGCACGTTGTTCTAACAGCCCGTTCAGTGGAGAAGGGGCAAGCAGCCGCAGAACGTTTGCGAGCTTCTGGCTGGCACGTCTCGTTTCAGCCGCTCGATGTAACGCAGCCCGAGAGCATTCGGGACGCTGTGGAGGCAGTCTACACGCAGTTCGGCCGAATGGATATTTTGATCAACAACGCTGCCGTGTTGTTGGGCTATACCACACCTGGGCTGCAGTTTCCGATCCCGTTAATCCGTGAGTTGATGGAAGTAAACACCTATGGACCGCTGTTGATGTGTCAAGCGGTCATCCCAGTGATGCAACAGCAGAACTACGGTCGTATCGTCAATATCTCAAGTCGCGCCGGCCAGCTGACTTCTATGGGTGGGGGGTCACTGGGCTATCGCATGTCGAAAGCGGCCCTCAATGTGATCACCCGTGTGCTGGCAGCCGAAGTGCGCGACTACAACATTCTAATCAACAGCATGTCCCCAGGACACATTCGCACCGATATGGGAGGTCCACAGGCGCCGCGTTCCCCTGAACAAGGTGCTGATACAGCGGTTTGGTTGGCGTTATTGCCTGATGGTGGTCCGAGTGGGCAATTTTTCTTCGAACGTGAGCCAATAGCATGGTGAGAGGCAATAGTCCCTATTACTTGCCCGCATCTTCTAGTTGCAAATCGGGACAATCCAAGATGAGGGAGAAATGTGCTTGCGTCCGGCATCTCTGGATATGAAAATGCTAAAAGATCATTCTACTCGAAAGAGGGCAAAACAAACTCCTTTTTCTCTCATTGGCAAACTGGACAGAAGCAAAAAAATAGTATAATATATATTTAGTGGATGCTGAATGTTCACCACTATGGCAACTATCATTGTGCGTCCTTGAAAGGAGGTGGTGCCTAGGGAAGCTGTGGTTCGCACCGTGATTTTGGCACCTGGTACGTACCCGCTGTGAATGCCTGCAAAGGCGCGTATCGGTTTAAGGTAAAGGAGGGACAGCAATGAAAAAGGTATACCTGTGTGTCAGCTTTCTCGTCATCCTCTCCCTGTTTGTGCTGCCACTTGGTGTGTTGGCGAAAGGTGCCGACCAAGAGGGTGGCAAAGAGCTGATCGTTTACCACTGGTGGACTGCTGGTGGTGAGCGAGAGGCGATGAACAAGATCTTCGAATGGTTCAACAAGAAAAACCCTGACATCAAGATTGTGGACAACCCCATCGCCGGTGGCGGTGGGATCACGCTTAAGACCGTGCTATTGGGTTTGCTCGCTGCCAAGATGCCGCCGGATACCTTCCAATCCCTTAGTGGGGCCGAACTGAAGATGTATGTAGATGGCAACTATATTGATCCGGTGGATGACATCTGGCAGGCCAACAACCTGGACACCAACTATCCACCCGTGATTGGCCGAATGACCCTGTTCAACGGCCATCATTATGGCATCCCCATGAACGCGCACCGCGCCAACTGGCTCTTCTACAGCAAGAAGCTCTTTGATGAGTTAGGACTGCAGCCGCCTCAGGACGTGGACGAGATGATTGCCGCTGCCAAGACCATCAAGGAGAAGAAGCCGGATGTTGCTCCCATCGGCATCGGCACGCGCGAGAAGTGGCCGGCCGTCTTCCTATTCGACGTTGTGCTCTTGTCGGTAGGAGGTCCGGACGCTTATGAGAAATTCTACACCGGCCAGCTAGACCCCAAGACAGATCCTGCTCTCAAGGACGCACTGACAAAGTACAAGGAGCTCATCCCCTACCTGTACGAGTTCCACGGTGCCAAGACATGGAGCGACATCGTGGGGCCTCTGGCTGAGGGCCAGTTCGGCATGATGGTCATCGGCGACTTTGCTGCCGGCCTGCTGGTGCAAGCTGGCTACCAAGAGGGTGTGGACTGGGAGGCTGAGGCATTCCCCAAGAAGCCAGAGGAAGTCTTCCTGATGATTGTAGATACCTTCACACGCCCAACCGGCGCCAAGTCACCGGAAGCCACCACCGCCTGGCTGACCAACCTGACCGATCCCAAGGTGCAGGAGGAGTTCAATATCATCAAGGGCTCCATCGCTATCCACAAGGATGTGCCCGATACCGCCTATGCGGACTCCCTGCACCAGCGGGCATCTCAGGCTTTCAAGACCAAGCGGATTGTCCCCAGCTCGATCCACGGCGTGTTGGCGCCACCTGCTTTCCTGAGCGATTGGCAGGATATTCTCACGCGCTTCCTGTACAGCCCGGACATCGAGCGCATCCAGGGTGAGATTGCCGACTCGATGGCGCTTGCCAAAGTTGCCGAATCGAGCCAGTGGTACTGGGCTAAGTAAGCTACCAGTCTCATACAAGGAAAAAGGCAGGGAGGCTTGATGCCTCCCTGCCAGAATCATTGTCACGATGCGATACTCTAAAGGTCACGTTATTTTGTTCCTGACCCCACTCGGTCTGGTTGTCCTCTTCATGTACGCCATGATGCTCTGGACAGCTTACGTCTCTATGAACAATTGGGTGGGGATGGCACCCTTATGGGACTTCAATGGTCTGGCCAACTACCTGACATTGTTCCGTATGGAGCGTTTTTGGATCAACCTCCAGAACAACATTCTCTGGATGGTGATCTTCATCCCGCCTAGCGCTTTTCTGGGCCTGGTATTAGCCTATGCATTGGAGCTCTCTGGGAAGGCAGAAGCGTTCTTTCGCCCCATTTTCCTCTACCCTATGGCGCTCTCCTTCGTGGTCACAGGCACGTTGTGGGCGTGGATGTACGACCCAGGGTCTGGCGTGATCAATTCACTACTAAAAGGGATAGGCCTAGGAGCGCTGGCACAGCCGTGGATCGCATCACCCAAACAAGCGCTCTACTGCATGATCGGCGCAGCGATCTGGCAATATACTGGATTCGCTATGACGCTGTTCTTAGCCGCAATCCGAGACATCTCACGTGAGATCATCGAAGCATCACGCGTGGACGGGGCTTCTGATTTACAAGTGTTCATCCACATTGTGGTGCCGAATGTGCAGCATGCCACTATGATCGTGGTGGCGATGTTGACTCTCTTCTCGCTCAAGGTGTTCGACCTCGTGTGGGTCATGACCATGGGTGGGCCAGGCAACTCCACCGAAGTGCTCTCGTATTTTATGTTCGTGGCAACATTCCGCCAGCAGCTGGTGGGCCTAGGTGCAGCAATCAGTGTCATCATCCTGATATTAGCAGTGGTGGTTGTCATTCCCTATGCATCGTGGTCGATGAGGCGGATACAAGCATGAAACGTTCTGCGCGTCTCTGGTTGCACGCGATCCTAGCCATTGCAGCAGCTGCTTGGCTGCTGCCGATGTATGTTATGTTAAGTACTTCGCTGAAGACACCGCGCGAGGTGGCGTTGGGTCAGTATATCACCCCACCCCGTAGTCTGGAGATCAACAATTACATTATAGCCTTCGAAGTACTCAAACAAGGTTTGCTCAACAGTGTTATCGTGTCCCTTCCGGCCACCGCTTTGGCAGTGTTTCTGGGTTCCTGGGCTGGTTTCTTCCTGGCGATGTTTCGCTTTCGGCATAGCCAAACCGTCTTCTTTGTGGCTTCAGTCGCCACCTTTCTTCCCTACCAGATCATCTTGATTCCATTCACACAATTTATAGCAGCGCTGAATTTATTCAACACCCAGCTGGGGTTGATCGTCGCTTACCTGTTGCTCAATGTGCCCATGGCGGCGCTGATTTCGGCCACTTTTTTCCAGATGCTGCCGCCCGAGCTCCAAGAAGCAGCAGCGCTAGATGGATGTGGGCCGGTCACGTTCTACTTTCGCATCCTTCTGCCTGTAGCACAATTAGGGCTCATCTCCACTACAATACTCATCTTCACGATGATATGGAACGAGTTTCTCATTGCGATCACACTGACTCAGGGGCCTTAC
>JASFBB010000290.1:0-2178 GCA_036172345.1 Anaerolineae bacterium | reverse complement strand
CAGCGCCAAAAAGGTCGCCGCGATCAGGCCAGCGCGTGCGCCGAGCCAATGCTTGCCCACCCGATAGACAAGCCACACGGTCGTCACCCCAATCAACACGCTCGGTAAACGCGCAAACAAGAAAAACAGCGCATCGCTGCTATGACCCTTCGACCAGCTTGCCAATCCCACCCAGGGCACATCCAGATAGCTGAACAACAACCCGTGTTCATAAAACAGCCCCGATGGCAACACAGGAAGGCCACTTTGCGGAATAACCTGCGCCGCTAGAATGGTGACATACTCATCAAAGAACGGATGGCTGTGCCAGGCATAGGCCAGGCGCAAAACCAACGCGACCAGCACGACCCCTATCGACCACAGGGAGGACTTACCCCCAAGCCAAGGCCTGAAAGTAGAGGTGTCCGTGACATGCGTTTCTTCCGACTGGGTGCTATGCATCAAGGACATCATAAGGATGGCAATCCATAATTTGCTGGCTGGCGCTCACTGTGTGGGTTCCAGCTATCCAGCTAGCATGCAGAACTCCTCTGGCTCCTCTCCAGCACCTGACGGTAGACTTCTACGTACTGAGCTGCAATGTACTCCCAGGCAAATTGCCGTTCTGCTAGGAGGCGGCTCTGACGCCCCATGCGGCGCCGCTCATAGCCATTGTTGATCAACAACACAAGGGCATCGGCCAATGCAATGGGATCTCGGGGTGGCACTAAGTAACCGTTGACGGTATCCTGCACCAGCTCTTGCAATCCAGGCACTTGGGTACCGACAATGGGCAAAGCGCACGCCATCGCTTCCAATACCGTGTTGGGCATGCCTTCCCAAGTGGTAGCTGTGACAAAGATATCGGCGCGCCGGTAGTAATCAGCAATGTGTTCGCGTGGCACCCAATCTGAAAAACGCACGCGCCGTGCCAAGCCGTACTCCGCCACCAGACGTTCCAGCTTAGGTCGTTGGTCCCCTTCTCCCACCAGTTCCAACTCAAAATCGCCCACTTCGCGCTGCGACAAGACATGCATTGCTTCAATCAAAGTCTCTACATTTTTAGCAGCTGTGAAGCGCCCCACGTACAGTAGCCGCACTGGACCCTGCGTATCGCGTTGACGCGGCGGGGTAAACTGGCTCAAATCAATGGCATTAGGTATCACCTGAATGGGAATATCAGGTGCAATCTTCTCCGCATGACTGCGCAGCCCATTGCTGACGGCGACCAGAGCATCCGCATCGCGCCATAGATAGGCGATAAAGGGCTGCAGCAGCTTATAGTGCCTGGCGAAGCGCTTGACTTCATCAGATGGCACGTCGGCCCCGCGCAAAGAGATCACATAAGGCAGCCTATGCAGGCGCTTGAGCAACCAACCAAGCGGGCCATCCGGCACACCGAAAAACACATGCACAATGTCGGGTCGAAATTCCCGCACGTTAAACAGGCAATACCAGGCAGCACTCAGCAGAAAGGTAGCCATCTCAAAGGTAGAACAATAGTCCTGGCGTTGACGAAAGACAGGCACCCGATGTACTTCCACTCCATGGATGAACTCGACGCGCTTCAGACCGCGGATTGGCATGATAAGCTCCCAAACCAACCCCATTGTGTGCAAAATAAAGCCGGACAACAATAACAATGTGCCAAGGATAGTAAACCCGTGGTCACTAATGTCCTCTCCCCAGCTGATCTTGGCATAGGTAAGATATATCCAGAAGCCAAAACCCAAGAGGAGGCTGACAGACCCCATTAAAGAGTAAATTTGGGATGGTCGCGAGGTGACCACGCGCACGGTGTGCCCCATCTCGACCAGGGACTCAGCGATTTTCTGGGATGCCTGGCCCCCACCTGCACCGACGGGTGGAAATTCGTAATTGATGATTAGGATTCGCATCGCTCTATTTCAGAAGACATGACAGTTCGAACCGTCACCGGCGAAACGCTCTGCAGCGAGTGCTGCCGAATAATTTTATTATACACAGTGGAAAATACTATGACGAAACCAACCTCAAGAGCTGAACTCAGCATCTTGTGCCATAATCTGTATGCCCAATCCTTGCTATCTAGAATGGGATCGTTATAATTGTCACCAACTTGCGCAGTGATGGATTGGTCAAGGTGCTTTACCTGAGCATATGCAAATGGCGCCTCATCACTACCCAGAGAGAATGAGAAGAGCCCCACACATTCACATC
>JASFBB010000289.1:0-3821 GCA_036172345.1 Anaerolineae bacterium | reverse complement strand
GACCTTGACCTCTTCCTCCTGAGCCAGGGTTTGCCAGCCCAGGCGCAGCTGATTCAGCTGGGATGCCAGTTCACGTTCGCGGTCGCGCAGGTCGGCGGCATCCTCGAAGCGCTGGGCGCTGATGGCTTCTTCCTTTTGGCGGCGCAGCTCGCGCATCTGCATGGCGGCGCGTTCCATGGCGCCGGCGAAGGGGATCTTATACAGCCGCACGCGCGCGCCCGCTTCATCGATCAGGTCGATCGCCTTGTCGGGCAGGTAGCGATCGGGGATGTAGCGTGCGGCCAGGTGTGCCGCGGCCACCAGCGCCTCGTCGGTGATTTCCAGGCCGTGGTGGGCTTCGTAGCGGCTGCGGATGCCTCGCAGGATCTCGATGGTCTCCTCGATGGTCGGCTCCTCGACGCGCACCGGCTGGAAGCGGCGCTCCAGCGCTGCGTCCGCCTCGATGTTCTTGCGGTACTCATCCAGCGTGGTGGCGCCGATGCATTGCACCTCGCCGCGCGACAAGGCGGGCTTGAGGATGTTGGCAGCATCCACCGAGCTGCCGGCTGCGCCGGCGCCCACCAGCATGTGCAGCTCATCGATGAAGAGGATGGCGCGCGATTCGCGGATTTCCTCGATGACGCGCTTCAGGCGCTCCTCGAACTGACCGCGGTACATGGTGCCAGCGACCAGCGAGCCAACGTCCAGCTGTACTACGCGGCGACCGAGCAGCGTTTCGGGCGCCTCGCCGTTGACGATGCGCTGGGCTAATCCTTCCACGATGGCGGTCTTGCCCACGCCTGGCTCTCCGATCAATGCCGGGTTGTTTTTGGTGCGGCGTGAGAGGATCTGGATGACGCGCTCGATCTCGTTCTTGCGGCCGATGACCGGATCGAGCTTGCCTTCGGCCGCCTTCTGGGTGAGGTCGGTGGCCAGCTGATCCACCAGCGGGGTGGGCTTCTGGCGCTCCTGGCGCGTCGACTCACCCTGGGAGACCGATTCGACAATCACCTTGGCGGTCTGGGCGCGCACGGCTTCCAGGTTCACGCCCAAGCTCTTGAGGATTTCCACTGCCACCCCTTCACCCTCGCGCACGATGCCCAGCAGCAGGTGTTCGGTGCCGATGTAGTGATGCCCCATGCGGCGTGCCTCGTCCACGGCCAGCTCGATTACGCGCTTGGTGCGCGGCGTGAGGGTGAGCTTGCCCTGGATGGCGCGTTGCCCGCGCCCGACGGTGCGCTCGATCATCTCGCGCACCTGTCGGGGGTCGACATTGAGCTCGCGCAGGACGCGCACGGCGACGCCGTTCTCCTCGCTCACCAAGCCCAGCAGGAGGTGTTCCGTGCCGATGTAGTTGTGGTTCAGACGGATCGCCTCTTCCTGGGCTGCTGTCAGGACACGACGAGCTCGCTTGGTAAACCGGTCGAATTTATCTGTCATAGCACTCCATCCTCTGCCAAACCCAGTCTGCCTATCCTTGGGCTCAGCGGGGCGCGCCGTTATCCCTAGGTCGGTGATGGCGCTGCGTCGCCAGACTGCGCGCTCATCGGAGCAGAGGGCGTGTCATATGTGCCAGAGGATGCCGGCATCGCCTGCTGAGCTGTTCGATACTCCTCCCAATCGGCCACGCCACGCGCCTGTTTCAAGCTCAGCCCTATACGGTGGCGTTCTGGCTCGATTTGGATAACTTTGACATAAACCGCATCACCCTCTTGCACCACCTCACGTGGATGGGTGATGTTCTCGTCCGTCAGTTCCGAGATGTGGATCAATCCCTCCACCTCGCCGACGCGGGCGAAGGCGCCGAAGCTGGCCAGCCGGGTGATGGTGGCCGGGACGATCTGGCCGATCTCATACTGGCCCAACACCTGCGCCCATGGTTCCGGCTGCAGGCGTTTCAAGCTCAAGCTGATGCGCTGGCGCGCGTGATCCACATGCAAGACGTACACCTGCACCGTGTCGCCCACGTTCACGACATCCCGCGGGTGGGTCACCGGTGTCCACGCCAGCTCGGAAAGGTGGATCAGGCCGTCCGCTCCGCCCAGGTCGACGAAGGCGCCGAAATCCACCAGGCTGCTCACTCGCCCGGTGAGCACATCCCCCTCTTTCAAGCTGTTCAACAGCCGGTCGCGCTGTTCCTTGCGCCATTCCTGCGTGGCCGCGCGCTCGGACATGATCAAGCGGTTGCGCCGCCGGTCGATCTCGATGATTTTCAGGCGCAACTTTCGGCCGATCATATGGCGCCACGCATCTTCCTCACCCGTCTTGATGGCGTCACGGCCGCTTTCCAGCTGCGAGATGGGCACAAAGCCGCGCACATGTCCGAAATTGACGATCAGCCCGCCTTTGTTATAACCAGAAACTGTGCCCTCATACAGCTCGCCGTTCTCAAGCATGTGTTGGGCCTTGGCCCAATCCTGTTCCACCCAGGCACGGGCCAACGAGAGCGCTACGTGACCCTCATCCTCGCTTTCCGGTCGGAGGACGTAGGCCCTCACCTGATCGCCCACTTTGAGTGCCGCTCGATCCTCGGGCGAGAGGCGTTCCAACTCGCGCCCGCTGACCACGCCTTCACATTTGCAGCCGATGTCGATCAGGATCTCGGTGGGCGAGATGCGCACCACCGTGCCGGTGAGGATGTCGCCGTATTTGACGTCTTTCAACCCGGCCGAGGGATCGAACAGCTCGGCCATCGTCATCGTCGCCTCGTTGCGCGTAGCATCCTTGCTGCTGGATAAATGCTCTTGTTCCATAAACCTCTATTGCATCCTCCTGGAGGGGGCTCGATTACATCTCTATTATAAACTTATTTCTGGCAAAAATCAACTGAATATGTACTGCCTTGGTGAACGATTAGTAGGATGCCTGTGCCGACTTCCACACGGGCGGATGGTTGGGTGAATACATTGCTGAGCGTCAGGGTATCGCCGAGATATATGGTGTGGTCGCGCAGCGGCCAACGTACGCCGGAGAGGGTGACGCCATGCACCTGCGGGGTCAGCGGGAGCAGCGAGAGGGTGTCGCCGACCGTTGCGGTGATGATGCACGCCTGTCCGTCGCGCAGTACCCAGGCGGTCTGGTCACCCTCCAGGATGCGCACCCGCACCGCTGCCCACTCTGGGCGCGCCAGGAGCAGCACATTCCCCAGCGCCTGATCCAGCCGTCCTCCTTGCGTCCCCAGCAGGTCGACCTCCTGGGCACCCTCGGCGACGGCCAGCTGGAGTGCCAGCTCCAGATCGGTCTTGTCTTTCCACGCGGGATAAACTACGAAGCGCACCCCCGCTGCCTTCAGCGCGGCATAGTGGGCGGGGTCCAGGGAATCCAGGTCGCCCACCACTACATCAGGGGTCACTTCCAGGGCGATGGCGTGGGCGGCGCCGGCGTCGGCGCAGATGAGCCGATCGGCAGCTTGGATGGAGCGGCGTGCCCGCTGTGGATCGGATATCTGTCCATTCGCCAGGACGACCACGCGCTGCGCTGTCATCGGTATATTATTCGATGGGCTGCTTGGGGATGCGATAGACGCACGCTTTTGCTCCGTTGGAGATGCAGGCGACCTCTTCAATGCGGAAGTTCTTGCCGGTGGCCCAATGCATTGCTTCCTGAAGCACGCCCACGGTGACGAAGCATGCCGGGCTGGTATGCCGGGGGCGCCAGCGACATGGGCACTCCTCCACCACAAAGTAATAGGCATCTGGCTCTTCGCGCAAATGGGCCGGCTGGTTGACATCCTCATTCGCCGCCTTGGCGACGCGTTCCAGCACCAGCTTCATACGTATGGCCATCGGCAATGCTTTGATGGCAAGCCCCGCCAGGCCGAGGATGGCAGGTTGCTCGTGCAG
>JASFBB010000288.1:0-16160 GCA_036172345.1 Anaerolineae bacterium | reverse complement strand
CCAGGCGATGCGACACTGATCCAGGATGACGGTCTTGTGGGTGTTGACCGTCGCCAGGGTGATGTGCAGATGTTCGGCGACCTCTTGGGGTGTGTATCCCAGGGCCAGCAGGCGCAGCACCTCACGCTGTCGCGGGGTCAGCTGCGCGAACACGCTGCAGCAATGCGCATACTCGGCCGCTTCCAATTGCGCTGTCTGGGTGGCGATGATCCTGGCCGAGGAAGATGCCAACTCGCGCAAGGCAGGGAAATAAGTGCCCCAAGGGACGAAGGGTACCTGGATCAGGCGCACCCCATCTGATGGCTGTGCATGCATAATGGCGCCATCGCGCGCCCGCTCCAGGAAATCAATGGGCGTGTACATATGCCACACGTGATCCTGGTGGCCACACAGCAGCATCGCCGCGCTGAGTGTCAGCAAGCCCATGATGCGCCGTCCGCCGGCGATGCACAGGTGCAGGGGACGTTCCTGTGCCTTCAACGTGGTCAGCAATTGGTAGACGGCACACCAGACCACGTCGGCGTCTGTCTCGTCGCGGATGTCAGTCAGACGCACATTGTTGTAGCGGATCGGCACTAGCCGCAAGCGGCACGGGCGGCCTTGATACCGGTCGCCGTTGAACTCATGGTGCAGCCGTTCTAACGCATGGCGGGTACACCGATATTCGGCGGAGAAATCGGAGGTAGGGGACAGGTGTAGCACCACTACTTCGCGGATGATCTCGCCATGCGCCAGCAGCCAATCCAGGGCAAAAGTTACCACTTGGGGCTGGCCGCCCATGGTTACCAAAAGGAGACTTTCGGTCGTCATCGCTCCAAAATGATTTTCTACTTGCTCACTCAAGACGATACATCAGGGAAGCTTGCGCTCATCTGAGTGAGGTATGCCACGCGGAATTTTTACTAAAGATACCATAAGTTCGCTCGCCAAGCAAAGGGAAAAAAAGTACCAGATTGGGAAAAACATCCTCGGTCGTACGCTTCCTAAAGAGCGTTGAGAGAGCCTGGAGGTGACATTGACAGAGTGTTGGAAGAAAGGAACGGCACACAGCTAAAATGGAGCTCTTTCCGGCGATTGCGATCGGGGGGCCGCCTCACAGTGGCAAGTCCGTGCTTGCTTATTCCTTGAGCAAGGCGTTGCGAGCACGGCAAGTCGCTCACTATGTCCTGCGCGCGTTTCCCGACGGCGAGGGTGACTGGGCCAACGAGGCGGATCCAAAGGTGCTGTCACGCCCGAGTGGATTCGGCACGTTTGCCATGACATCGCACGGCGTCACTTGCCGCTGATCGTCGATCTGGGTGGCTGGCCCACCGACTGGCAGGAAGTGGTTTTCGACCATTGCACCCATATCATTCTGTTGACGCGTGATCGTGCCAGCCATAGCCGTTGGACTCGGCTGGCGCGTCGCCACAACCTGCCAGTGATCGCCGACCTGCACTCGGTGCGCTCCGGTGAAGATGTAGTGCAAGCCCATAGCCCGGTGCTGCGCGGACAGATCAGCGGACTGGAACGCGGAAGCACCGCGACCGGTGTCGTCGCCACAGCATTGGTCGACCTGGTAGCCAGCCTGTTCGCCTATGATCAAGAGGAATTGCGCCGCATCCACATCGCCAACGCGCCGGCCGATCTGGTGGTGGAACTGGAACGCCTGGGGCGCATGCTGGCGACGGCAATGGGTCACCCCTGGGATCGGTGGTCGCCGGAGCAGCTGGGCAAGGTGCTCACCTACACACCGCCACACCTGCCGTTGGCTGTCTACGACCGCGGCCCCAACTGGCTATATGCCGCACTGGCGGTGCATGTCTATCCTGCCGCGTTGTACCAGTTCGATGTGCGCCTGGGCTGGATTGCGCCCCCTACACCCGAACTGGCAGAAGACATCACCGCCTCCCCCGTGCGCGCGGATATAACGCTGCAAGACCCATATGTGTGGGTGGAGCTGTCGCTTCCAGGCGGCTATCTGGACTACGGCGAGATCGAGCAAGTGCGCTTGCCACAAGTCCCCGCCGACAAAGGGGTTATCCTGAGCGGCAAGCTCCCTCTATGGCTGTGGACGGCTGCCGCGCGCGCCTATCGGATGGCACCATGGCTGGGTATCTATCAACCTCAATTGGGCGCGCAAGCAGTTGTGGTGACGGCACGTGTGCGGAACATGCGCCCAGGCATGCTGGTACCCTGTGAGGTATCCACTCGGATGGAGACCTCGCCCATATGACGGGCTTGGCACCTCAGACGCTATGCGTCAAAGGTGGCTCATAGCTCAAGTCCGAGGACCTTCTCGGGTTCCTCAAGAAACCGTGACAATGCTGGCCATTTCAGCTCTCCTGGTGTTCGACGTCTCGCGATTGCGTCGTGGGCTCCCCAGAAGGCGAAGGGCGTTTACCTGTCACCGATGCGGCTTCCTCAGATGGCTTCAATCCACTTTCGCGCGTCTCGGGGTGATCAAGCGAGGCGCTCTTTTCTTCTCTGCGAGGTGAGGAAGAAGCCCTACGGGATAGGTTGCCATTGCCATTTTCGCGCGTCTGCCATCCTTCGATGCGTCTTTGCAGGCGTGCCAGCCACGAGCGCAGTTGCGCCCAGCGATAATAGATGGCGTTGTAGAGGCGCTGCCACCACTTAAGCGTTGCTGCAGGGAAGGGGGTCTCCCACTGGAGGAGCAATGCCCCCCAGGTGAGCCCGGCACCAAAACCTACCAAGACAACGTGATTGTGGCGCCGCACCAGCCCCTTCTCTAACACCTCGCACAGTGCAATGGGGATGGAAGCGGCCGAGGTGTTGCCATAGCGATCAAGATTGACATAGAAGGTGCTTTCCGGTAGACCGAGCGATTTCGCCGCGGCCTGAATGATGCGGTCATTGGCTTGATGGGGCACCACCAGTTCCACGTCTTCCAGGGGGACATTGGCACGCTCGCAAACCAGGCGCGTGGCACGATCCATCGTGCGTGTAGCGAATTTAAACACCTCGCGCCCGTTCATCTTAATGTAATGCATACGCTGTTCGACCGTCTCCCGCGTGGTGGGATGGCGGCTGCCTCCCCCTGGCATAATCAAGTAATCAGCACCCGAACCATCGGCGCCAAGTGTATAGGAGATGACACCCCCTGGCACCGGACTGGCCGCCAGCACCACGGCGCCTGCCCCATCTCCGAAGAGGACGCAAGTGGCACGATCCTGCCAATCCATAATGCGACTCAGCGTCTCGGCACCGATGACAAGGGCATACTGGTAGCTGCCAGCGCGGATGGCGTCGCTGGCAAGTGAGACCCCGTAGATGAAGCCGGAACACCCTGCGCTCAGGTCAAAGGCGGCCGCGCGACTCGCGCCCAGACGATCCTGCAAGAGGCATGCCGTGGCAGGAAACTGATATTCGGGTGTGACGGTTGCCACGATGATCAAATCCAGATGGGCAGGCGAAAGGCGCGCCACCTCCAGCGCGCCGCGCGCTGCTTCCAGGGCCAACGTCAGGGTCGACTCACCGTCGGACACAATGTGTCGCTCACGCACTCCAGTGCGTGAGCGGATCCATTCATCCGAGGTATCCACCAGCTTGGCCCAATCGTCATTGGTCATCACCCGACGGGGGATGGCCTTGCCCCAGCCGATAATATGTGCGTAACGTGCCATCGCTTATGCTTCGTAGCGTTTAATGATGACCGTCGCGTTGTGCCCACCAAATCCGAACGAATTGGACATGGCAACGCGCACGTCCGCCCGCCGCGCGACATTGGGCACGTAATCCAGGTCGCACTCCGGGTCGGGATTTTCCAAGTTAATGGTCGGGGGAATAATACCCTCTTCGATGGCTTTTACGCAAACCAGCGCTTCCAATGCGCCAGCCCCGGCCAGCAGGTGGCCGGTCATGGACTTGGTGGAGCTGATGGGCAGCTTATAGGCATGTTCGCCGAACACCAGTTTGATGGCGTTCGTTTCGGCCACATCGTTGAGCTTCGTACTGGTGCCATGGGCATTGATGTAATCGATGTCGGTGGGCTGCATGCCGGCGCGTGCCAAGGCCGCGCGGATCGCCACAGCTGCCCCCTCACCGCTGGCCAACGGCGCCGCCATATGATCCGCATCCACCGAGGTGCCATAGCCGGCAAACTCGGCGTAGATGTGCGCACCCCGCGCCAAGGCGTGCTCCAGGCTCTCCAGGATCATCACCGCCGCCCCTTCGCTGACCACAAAGCCATCCCGGTCGCGATCAAACGGGCGACATGCCCTCTCTGGGGCATCGTTGCGCAGGGACATGGCGCCCATGACGTCAAAACCGGCAATCACAATGGGCAACAAGGCAGCTTCGGCGCCGCCGGCGACGATGGCATCCGCAGCGCCACGCGCAACCATCTCGAATGCCTCACCCACGGCATTGCTTCCGGTCGCACAAGCGCTGACGACCGCCATGTTGGGACCACGGAAGCCATAGCGAATGCCCAGTTGCGCAGAGGGGGTGTCCACCAACATCATCGGGATGAACCAGGGGTTCAGCTTGTTCGGCCCCCGGGTGCGCAGGATATCGTGGTTTTCCAGTAACGTGGTGATGCCACCGACTGCGCTGCTGACCACTACCCCGATGCGGTCTTTATTGATGGGTGCGTCTAATAACCTGGAGTCTTGTAATGCTTGATCGGCTGCCACGGTGGCGAACTGGGTAACACGATCCATCCGGCGTGCTTCACGTCGGTCGAAATACTTCAAGGGGTCGAAGTCCACCACTTCGCCGGCAAATTGCGTGGCCAGACCGGAAGAGTCAAAGCTGGTAATCCGCCGAATACCCGAGCGACCGGCTTTGAGCGCCTCCCAGGTGCTGGGAACGTCATGGCCAAGTGGGGTGATAGCCCCCAAACCGGTGATGACAACGCGTTTAAACACAATTCTTTCCTCCTGTTCGATTTGGATCAGAATGGCTTGGACGTATTACGGGGAGAGCTAAGGATTTAACTCGGCTGACGTATCAGCAAGCCCACAACATCCAAGGTATTATAACACCTTTATGACCGTCGGGGGCTTCGGAGGTATACCCCGCTTGCTCAAGAGCTCCCCAATTTACCACCCGATCTATTAGGGAAGCCATTTCTTTGGATTTTTGGGGCTATATGCCCGTCCCTTTGCAAAACCTGCCTGGTTTTCTCCAACGCCTCCATACCGGCTGCGAACAACACCTGACCCCCCGCCTCCAAGGTAACACTGCCGCGCGGGATGGTGAACTCGCCATCCCGTTTGATCAACACCACCAGCACATCGGGTGGCAGATCGAGGTCGACAATACGACGACCGGTCGCCAGAGAGCCCTTTTCCAGCCTGATCTCACTCAGCTCGGGATCATCTATGGCACCGTCAGGGTTATCAGGGGGATGATCGCTTCAGGCATCGGTCGCCCCGCAGCGTCATACACGGGCAGGCGTTGGACACTTTCGCGTCCGTACAAGCCTACCGCGATTGTGTACTGCCCTGCTGGCAACGCGGGTAGGGCGAGCGGCCGTGGATCTGCCACGATCTCATCCTTCTGCCATTCTTGCATCGGATATAGCCCACCCAATGGTGGTGAATCAGCGCCCCACACGCGCTCACCGTGTGCGTTGAGCACGTGCACAAAGACCACCACTTCCCCTTCCGATGCATGCTCCGCTTGCCAGTAAAGTGTCAGTGTACGTCCCGGCGCATCCCAGGCATAACCGCGCAGATAGATCCTCTCACCCAGCCGATAGTCGCAGCGGTTGGGCAGATCGTCGAGGCGCAGCCCATCGCCACGCACAACCTGCAACGGCTGCAATAGGATGGTGTCCCCGCCCTTGGACGACGGCACGCGCATCCCGTTGGCCAGGTCGTATAGGCCGGCGCGCAGGTGAAAGACGACCGGCGGCACAGCGCGCGGGATGAACAACACGTGCTCGTCACGCACGTAGTGCTCGGTGTCCCATGTGCTGGTGGGCAGCTCGATCTGGGCGGTGACATCGCCGGGATGAAAATTGTCGCTGATCGCCCATGTGCGTTGATCGTGGGGTGCATCCAGATGCACGAAGGAACGATAATTGAGCGAGGTATCTCGCTGCGCCTGCCAGTAGAGCATCACACGCACCGTGCTCCCCTGGGCCACCTGATCGCGCTCCAGGTCGTAACCCAGCAGCCAGAAGCGCCCATCCAGATCGACCTGCATCGCATGCTGCACACCGGATACCTGCCCTGGTGGCGAATGCTGACGGAACCACGTGGTATGGGGGTCGATCACCCATCCCTTCATCAGGAACCATAGCAACAACGCAGCGGACAAGCCCCAGACGGTCGTATGCGCTGCTGGCCAGATAGGAACGCTCATCTCCGAGCTCGGCGTACTGCGACGCACCCATAAGCCGATACGCCACGTGCTTACCACGAGCAGGACGATCGCTGCACAGATCGAGATCCAATTGGCACCCACGCGCAACGGAGTATCCCCAAAGGTGAGCTGAAGCACATGTTGCCCCGCCGGAATGTCCACGATGATCAGGCCACTGTCCTGCTCGACGGAAAGCGGAAACGGTTGCCCATCCAATCGCGCCTCCCACCCAGGAAAGTAGAACGTGAGAAAGCGCGCGCGGAACGGCTGAGCACTTTCGAAGGAATAGCACTCCCCAATAGCGGAATGTCCGATGCGTTGTGCCACCACGCCCTCCGGCAGATGAACACGATCCAGCTTCTCCAGGGACTGTGGCGATGCACCGCGCTTCAATGCCTCGGCTAGCGGTGACGAAGTGGGCATGTGCTCCACCCAGCGTGGTACATACTCGCCCAGCGTGGTCAGCCCGATAGTGCGCGTGCGCAGTTCGAAAGCAGCTAGGTCAGCCAGTTCTTCGCCATAGTGCGCGAAGGAGCGGAATGGGTAGAGATAGACCATAGAACCCAACAGAACTGCCAGCACCGCGGCGATGGCGAAAAAGTTATACGCTCGGTGCGCCACACGCCTCCCGGCCAATTCGGGAGAGGTCACGAGCGATGCCAGTGCCGTCGCAGCCAGGAAGGCCAGGCATGCGTTGACCAAGCCAAGCATCCGCCAGGGAAATTCGGCCACAGCCAGGAAAGGCACATGCAGCCAAAGCCACAGCGACTGCGGCAGCATCATAAAAACGCCCAGCGCTGCCACCGCCAGAAAGAAGCCGCCCAATACACTTTCAGAGCGGTTTCGCCGCAAGCGTATCAGTCTGCCCACACCCACGGCCGCAAGGAACAGTGTAACCGGACCCAGCGCAAATGGCACCCACGGATTGGCACACGCCCAATCCAATGCCTGGGGCAACGCCAGCAGTTCGTTAACATCCAGAAAGCGTAATGAGAGGGGGCTCACTTCTAGATACCGTTCTTCAACGGCGTGGGTCCACTCCCGTTCGATAAGTGCGGGCAGCCAGAAGAAAGCGCTCCATGCCAGCCCCGCGGCAAAGCCGGAAAAGACGGCTACCAGACGGCGCCATGTCCGGACCTGGAAAACAGCAGCCTCTGAATGGGACATTCCCCCATCCAACCACCAGAGCAACAGGGCATAGCCGCTCGCTACCGGCAGCATAATAAGAGCGTGGAAGAGGTGACTCAGGATCAGCGCTCCTAACACAGAAGCGGTGAGCAAGCAGTATCTCCAGCTACCAGTTCTGACCAGTCGTCCCACCGACCAGAGCATCCAGGGGAATAGCCCGATCGCCAGATATTGAGGGTAGTTGCCCCCATAGAGCAGGAGCTCACGCAATGCAAAGGGGGCAAAGAGATAGACAGCTGCCGCCACCATCCCTGCCGCAGAGCCCAGCCAATCTCGCACGAACAGATAGCTGCCCAAGCCATATGCCAGGACCATCAGGGCTATGACAATCTTCCAGCTAATTTCAAGCGAGAACCCGGCTGCCCAGAACGGCAACGGCAAGATGTAAGGCAGTGGCGGAACGAAAATCCAGAATGGTACACCGTAACCGTAGGCGAGGTGCGGCGCCCAACGAGGATACACGATGCCGGGGGCGTAAGATGCCACAAACTCCACCGTACGGTAATAGTGAATGGGCGCATCCGCAGTGCCTGGCAATCCCGGCTGCCACAGCGGCTGGATCACGAACAGTGTCATCAGCACAGTGGGCAACCAACTGAGATCGGTGTGTTTCCAAAGACTGGGTTTCGGTGTGGCCACAGAGATTTGGGGCATGTTACGCTCTGATTCCGGGATCAAATTAATCGCCTCGGGCTCGCCAGATGTACCCGGCTCCCATTATAATGGGCATTGAAGGGGCGAGCAATCGGCCCTGACTTGCCGAAAAGAAATGACATAACACGCTCTCAGGAGGGCTCGGCCATTCTCGATGACGGACATCAGTCTCATTCTACCCACCTACAATGAGCGGGAGAACATCATCCCGCTCATCCAGCGGGCGTTGGAGGCGCTCTCCCATTATCAGGTGGAGGTGATCGTTGTGGATGACAATTCACCTGATGGCACCTGGCAAGAGGTGGCCAAGCTGGCGGAGCACGATACGCGCGTGCGCCTCATCCACCGCACCCAGGAACGCGGGCTGACCACGGCGATCGCGACCGGCATCGCGCAGGCACGCGGCAAATGGGTGGCGTGGATGGACTGCGACCTTTCGATGCCACCAGAGGATTTGCCACGCCTGGCGCAAACTCTCCGTTCGGGGGCGGATATGGCAGTCGGCTCGCGTTACCTGCCGGGTGGGGGTGATGTAGGGCATTCGCGGACGGCGCTCGCTCTCAGTCGCATCATCAATTGGGGCGCCGCATTATTGCTTGACCGCCGCCTGACCGACTACACCAGTGGATTCATCATGGCGCGACGTCAAGTGTTCGAGCGCATTCCGCTGCGTGGCGATTATGGGGAATACTGTATTGAGCTGCTCTATCGTGCCCTGCGCATAGGTTTTCGTGTGGTCGAGGTGCCCTACGTGTGCATACCGCGCCAAGCTGGCGAGTCCAAGACGGCCACCAACCTGTTGGGGTTCCTGAGGCGCGGCTGGAAATATGTCGTCACCGTGCTGCGGCTGAGGTTGGGATTCTCAGGATGCGAAAACGATTGATGAGTGCTCCGGGCTATGTAGGTGGGAGACCCTTTGATGCAATCGCAAGGTAATGACTTGCGGGTCATGCTACCTCACACCAATCCAACACCAGCAACGTCAACACTTGAGTAGCTGTCACCAGATCATCTACGATGATATATTCATCAGCGGCATGGGCACCGCCACCACGCACGCCATAATGCAAGCAAGGGATTCCGAAATCGCGCTGAACCACTAGGAGTTACGCAGTTGCCTGCGAACCCCTTCGTTATGCTAAATATAGCGCACAAAGACCCGCTTGTTAAGAAGAGGCGATAGCTGATGAGCCCACCCAAGTACAATGACCTTGACGACATTCACTTCCTCATCGCCGCTCAGAAGACCTTTACCTGCACCGAGACCGTCAGATGCCAACCAGAAAGCTCCACTATCCCCGCTCACGATGCCTTCACGCGCCTGCTAAAAAGGCAGCCTTTAGACACCAAGGCGTTATGGCAGGAAGCTCAGGTGTTCGTGGAAAAAGAGAAGGGGCTTTTGGTCTTGGATGACAAAGCCCCACACAAAAAAGATGGAGCGGGTGACGTATCATTGGAGTGGCAAGCACCAAAGGGTGGTGAAGGGCATTGCCCTTCGGACCTTGCTCTGGACGGATGGAGAGGCTATCATCCCTTGCGACTCTCGAGTTTATGACAAGCCCGCTTCTGGAAAGACCAAGAACGAGCACTTTCGGGAGATGCTTAAAGAAGCCAAGGGGCGCGGCTTTGAGCCGGAGTATGTGTGGATGGACGGTTGGTATTCGGGGCTTAAGAACTTGAAACTCATCGCTCCCTTTGGCTGGCTTTTCCTAACCAGGCTCAAGAGCAATCGGATGGTTAACCCTGATCGCCAACTGTGATTCGTGTGCTCTAACGTCATGTTTGTCACCACCACCTTCTATGCCCACTCCCGGTCTGGATTATGCAGACATTCCCCACTGCTTTGACAGAGCACGACGGTTAGGATTGCAAGCAGCGGAGGCTACGCGAGTACAACGGCTGAGGATGAGAGCATACACCGTCAGGTTTTGACGCGCCGCTTTCATAGTGATAAAATGTACATATAAATGGTTTGAGTGCTGTCCTCTCCTCCTGCGCAATGCCGCCAGGGTTCTTGGCACACCAAGCCACCCAATATTCCCATGGACCCAAAGAGGCATTGATAATGCTTGAATCTTTGTTTTCGCCCAAGTCTATCGCCGTGATTGGCGCCTCACGTACCGAGGGCAAACTCGGTCACGCGATCGTTTCAAACCTTATCCAGAGCGGCTTCAAAGGCAAAATTTACCCCATTAATCCCCAGTCAAGTGAGATACTCGGACTGCCGGCATACCCCAGCTTGGCAGCCGTGGAGGATGCGGTGGATTTGGCAGTGATCGTCATTCCTGCCAAGGGAGTTTTGCAAGCTCTGGAGGAATGCGGCAAGAAGGGCGTAGGGGTGGTTATCGTCATCTCAGCCGGCTTCCGCGAGATAGGGCATGAGGGACTGCTGGCCGAACGGAAGATGGCCGAGATTGCACGACAGTATGGTATGCGCATCGTGGGGCCAAACGTGCTGGGCGTGATCGATACACTTGCACCCTACAATGCGTCTTTCGCTGCGGGTATGCCGCGCCGCGGCAAGATCGCCTTCATGTCTCAGTCCGGAGCACTGTGTACTTCCATTCTTGATATTGCTCTGGCGCGTGATATCGGTTTCTCACGATTCGTCAGCTTAGGTAACAAAGCGGACCTCAACGAGATAGATTTTCTGGAAGCGTGGGCGGAGGATCCTGAGTCTAAAGTGATTCTGGCCTACCTGGAGGGCGTCAGCGATGGAGCACGTTTCATCCAGGTGGCACGCCGAATCACCAAGCACAAGCCGATTGTGGCAATTAAATCAGGTACTACGAGTGCCGGTTCACGCGCTGTTTCCAGTCATACGGGCACACTGGCCGGGAGCGAGCGTGCCTATGAAGCGGCGTTTAAGCAAGCAGGCCTCATTCGTGCACATTCGGTCGGGCATTTGTTCGATTTGGCCCTCGCCTTTGCGCGCCAGCCCCTGCCACGTAACGATCAAGTTGCCGTGATCACTAATGCAGGTGGTCCAGGCATTATGGCAACCGATGCCATTGAAAGAAGCGGCTTGAGGGTAGCGACGTTGACTTCAGAGACTATGGAGGCGTTGCGCCAGGCACTTCCACCCGCGGCCAGCGTTCTGAATCCAGTGGACGTGTTGGGTGATGCACTTTCTGATCGCTATCGAGTCGCTCTGGATCTGGTGAGCAAGGATCCGAATGTCGGTGCACTGCTGGTCATCCTCACTCCGCAGTTTATGACTGAGATTGAGGAAACGGCACGCGCCGTATCCGAAGTCGCTAAAAAGTCGGACATCCCTGTGTTGGCATGTTTTATGGGTGAGGCAAACACCCAAGCAGGTGTCAAGATCCTCACCCAAAACAATGTTCCCAACTATATCGTGCCGGAGCAGGCAGTTGCGGCTCTGAGAGCGATGGTGGATCAGCAACGCTGGCAAGAAACCCCTCTGCCCAACTTCGAACGTTTTGAGGTAGACCGCGAGCGGGTGGCAGAGATCTTCCGCAAGGTACGTGCCGAAGGGCGTTTGCAGATCGGGGATGCCGAAGCGCGGGACATCCTGGAAGCATATCGCATCCCCATTCCTGCCTCAAAACTGTGCACTACTCCAGAGGAAGCGGTCGCCTTTGCTGAGCAAATTGGCTATCCAGTGGTGATGAAGATCGCATCGCCCGATATCTTGCACAAGACAGACATCGGTGGTGTGCGACTCAACATCCAGAATGCCAGCGAAGTGCGCGATTCGTTCGACCTGATGGTTTTCCGTACGCTACGCCGCATGCCTGATGCCACCATCTGGGGATGTCTGGTACAGCAGCAGGTGCGCGGAGGTCGTGAGATTATCGTGGGCATGAACCGCGATCCTCAATTTGGTCCACTAGTGATGTTCGGATTGGGCGGCATCTATGTCGAAGTGTTGAAAGACGTGGCATTTCGCGTCGCGCCCTTCTCACGGGAAGAGGCGAACGAGATGATGCGTGAGATTCGTTCCTTCAACCTGCTGCGCGGCGTGCGTGGCCAACCACCAGCTGATATCGCTGCATGCGCCGAAACGCTGCTGAAAGTTTCTCAGCTGGTGACCGATTTTCCTGAGATTGTGGAAATGGATATCAATCCTTTAATGGTTTTTGAGGAAGGACGCGGAGTGATGGGCATCGATATGCGGCTGGTGCTGGCAGATTGAGCAGCTCATGCGATCTCTTCCCTATTTGCACCCATTACAAATCCGGGAGGCTATTATGACCAAGAATATTTATGTGACCTCAACTCAGGCATATTCCGGTAAGAGCGCATTGTGTGTCGGGTTGCTGCGCCGATTTCGACGGGATGGCTATAAAGTCGGTTACATGAAACCGGTTAGTACCTCGACGCGCGTCGTATGCGGTGAGCATGTGATGGACGAGGATAGTCATTATGTAAAGTTCTCCTTTGATTTGCCGGATGCATTGGAGGATATGGCACCGGTCCTGTTGCATGACCGCCAAGTGGCGGAAGTCCTGGAGGGCCGTGAACAGAACTATGTAGCACGCGTCAAAACTGCCTACCAAAATATCGCAAAAGACCGTGATATCGTGGTGTTAGAAGGCGGTGGTAGTTTGCGTGAAGGCTGGATCGTGAATCTGGCTCCCCCCCACGTCGCCGAGCTGTTGAACGCGCCTGAGATCATCGTGGTACCCTATGACCACGATTTACAGGTGGTGGACGACCTGATCACGGCACGCGTACGACTGGGAGAATCGCTTATTGGCGGTGTGGTGAACGGTGTGCCAGGGCATCGCCTCGATTTTGTGCGCCAAAAGGTCATCCCCTTTGTGGAAAAGCACCAAGTGCCCATTTTGGCTATCTTGCCCAAGGAGCTTGTTCTCCTTTCAGTAAGTGTAGCGGAGCTGCGAGACGGTCTATGTGGTGAAGTGCTGTGTGCCCATCACCACCTGGAGGAGTTGGTGGAGAATGTCATGGTGGGTGCCATGAGTGTCGATAATGCACTGACGTACTTCCGCCGCAAGCCCAATAAAGCGGTTATCACGGGCGGCGACAGGACGGATATCATGTTGGCTGCCTTGGAAACCTCCACCAAATGTCTGATTCTGACAGGCAATTTGCGTCCCAGTCCCCTTATTCTGGGACGTGCCGAGGAGAAGGGGGTGCCCATCATCATGACCTATCATGACACCTATACTGTGGTGGAAATGATAGAGAGCTTCTTCGGGAAGACGCGCTTTCACCAGCAGCACAAGGTGGAGCGTCTGGATGCTTTGCTCGAGCAGTATTTCGACTTCCAGATGTTATACAAGGCGCTGGGATTGCGCTAGCACGTTTGATGTAGCAACCTTTCAGTGAATGACTCTCGCAAATGCTAAAGGAGGTATCGTCCGATGTATTCGAATTCGGTCACAATTGAGGATATCATTGCGCGTGAAATCCTCGATTCGCGTGGCAACCCGACTGTGGAAGTGGAGGTCTTCTTGTCCGACGGCGCCAGCGGACGCGCTGCTGTGCCCTCCGGTGCCAGCACGGGTATCCACGAGGCACTGGAGCTGCGTGACGGCGACAAGGAGCGCTATGGAGGCAAAGGGGTGCAAAACGCGGTCAGCAATGTCAACGACACGATCGCAGAGGAACTGCTGGGATGGGATCCCTTCGATCAAGAAGGGATCGACAATTTGATGCTTGGCCTGGATGGCACAGACAACAAAAGCAAACTGGGCGCCAATGCCATCTTGGGTGTTAGCCTAGCAGTGGCCAAAGCCGCAGCGAATAGCCTCCAACTCCCCCTCTACCGTTATCTGGGTGGCATCACAGCGCGCACATTGCCCGTGCCGATGATGAACATTCTCAACGGCGGTGCCCACACTGGCTGGCAGAGCACCGACTTTCAGGAGTTCATGATCATGCCGGTGGGTGCTCAGAATTTTGCCGAAGCATTACGCTGGGGCTCTGAGATCTATCATTCCCTCAAGAAGGTGCTCAAGGATCGCGGATATAACACCAGTGTAGGGGATGAAGGTGGATTTGCCCCCGCCCTTAAGGGCGGCAATGAGGAAGCGATCGAGGTAATCCTGGAAGCTATAGAGAAGGCCGGCTACAGGACAGGTGAACAGATTATGTTGGCACTTGACCCGGCTGCATCTGAGCTATGGGAGGATGGTAAATATCGCCTACCCATTCAGGGCAAGACGTTGACCAGTGATCAAATGGTGCAGCTGTGGCAGGAATGGGTGGAACGCTACCCGATCATCTCACTGGAAGATGGGCTGGCCCAGGATGACTGGGACGGTTGGGTGGCGTTGACCGAGGCGATCGGTGAGCAGGTGCAAGTGGTTGGCGACGATTTGCTGGTGACCAACGTCGATCGTTTGGAAAAAGCTATTGAGCTCGGTGCCGCCAACAGCATTCTGATCAAGTTGAACCAGATTGGCACACTCACCGAGACGCTTGAGGCCATCCAGACAGCCTATCGCGCCGGCTGGACCGCCGTGGTGAGTCACCGTTCGGGAGAGACCGAGGATACTACTATCGCCGATCTGGCTGTGGCAATGAACACCGGGCAGATCAAGACCGGCGCACCTTGTCGCTCCGATCGCGTGGCCAAGTATAATCAGCTATTGCGTATCGAGGAAGAACTGGGTGAAAGTGCCCTGTATCCTGGTATGAGCACTTTCTACAACATCCGTCGCTGATCACCGCTTCAGCTCATCACGGTCACGCGCTCATCTCCCCGCCCGCAGGGATACACCCTGCGGGCGGAGTTTTTGCTCGTACCCCCTATTAACGCTCGATCACCAGCTCAACGTCATCCAAGTACATTGCCGTAGTGCTACCGGTACCACCGCCATTGTAAACTCCAAAGTAGAGGGTAATAGTACGTCCAGCAAAGCGTGTCAAATCGACACTGCCGGGCAGCCACTGACGCGCGTTTGAAAGTGATTGGTCAGCAATGGTGGCGATGCGGAAGTTTTCATCCAATATCAGCACCAGTTGCAGGTCATTCGGATAGATATCTTGGCTGATCGGGTAGGTCCAGTAGCGCAGTACAGCGCGCTGCACACCGGCTGGTATAGTTATTATCTGGTGCACAGAAGAATAGCTGTAGAGGTCCTGACCAGTCAAGATACCCAACCGCGCTGATCTGCGGCCACTGCGCACGATCTCGGTGGAGTAAGCGGCCGGCACACGCGTCTGGCTAAAGATCCACCCGCCCTCGGTCTCGAAACCGCCGTTCACGATGAGCTGCTCGCCACCCGACACTATCGGTGTCGCAGTGGAAACGGGCAACGTCGCAGTGGCACTGCTCGTTGGAGAAGGCGACGGCATGGTCACTATGCGCGTCGCCGTGGAAGTGCTTGTCGGAGAAAGCGAAGGCGTAACTATTACCCGGGTGAGCGTGGGGGTATCGGTCGCAGAAGGCGAAGGGGTGGCGACCCCTTCTGTCGTCGTAGCGGTGCGTGTTGGTGTCGGCGTTAAGGGCGAAGGTGTTACTACCGTGACAGTAGCAGAAGGGATCGGTGATGGTGGTCGTGGCGTTTCAGTGGGCGCTTGGGCGCCCATAGCAGCCAATGCTGCGGCTGCTTGTACAAGCCCATAACCGTAGTTTTCATCGAAGCTCGGAGCCCCTAAATCACGTGCGGTTATCTCGAGTGCCTGACGCACCTGCGCGGCAGTGGCGGTAGGATTGAACGCAAACAATAGCGCTGCCACACCAGCGACATGGGGTGCTGCCATCGAGGTACCTTCCATATTATGAAGGGCAAAACGCGTTGGGTCACCCTGGAAGGCTTCCTGGAGGATACCATCTGGCAGGCCATCACCATTCGCATCGGCACGCGTGTCTCCGCCCGGTGCCACAAGGTCTAGCTGGGGGCCGAAATTACTATAACGGGTGCGCTGTAAGCGATAATCCACCGCGCCCACCGCGATGACCAGGTCATATGCCGCCGGGTACTCTACGGCTCCGCCGCTGTTCCCTGCAGCTGCGACGATCAGTGCGCCTTTATCTGCAGCGTACTGAATGGCATCTTGTAGGAGAC
>JASFBB010000287.1:0-6190 GCA_036172345.1 Anaerolineae bacterium | reverse complement strand
GCGAAGAGGAGAGACATAGAGCTCCTCTAGAGACACCCTATACAAACGCGGTGACCGCACTGCCCCAGCGAGATCGGCTGATCCACATATGGACGCAGCTGTCAACGCTGCGCAACGACCTGGCACACGCTGGCATGCGGCCTGACGCGGCCAATGCATATTCACTCCTCAAGGGAGCCAAAGACGCGCACGCCCGACTACGCGACCTCGCCGAGCAGCTGGTGGAAGGGGTCGTGTCCCCGGCAGAAGAAGAGAGACCAGCGGACATAGGAGAACAGGGGATGATCCTGCTCAGCTTCGGTCACCCGCTCACTGCGGAACAGCGCATTCAGATAGAACAGCTGGCCGGCCAGTCGATCGACCGCCTAATCGAGGTGCCCACCCACTTCGACCAGGGAAAACCTTTCGCCGAGCAAGTGCGCGCGCTGATGGACAGTCTGGGATTGACCTCCGAGGAATGGCAACACGCCGCCATCTTCGTCAATCCGCCCACCCTTAGCGCGATCGCCATGACGCTGCTCGCCGAGCTGCACGGGCGCATGGGCTACTTCCCGCCGGTGGTGCGCATGCGCCCGGTGGAAGACGCCCTGCCGCCACGCTTCGAAGTGGCCGAGATCATCAACCTGCAACACGTGCGCACCAGTGCGCGCGAGAGAAGGTGATCCGATGCTCACCAGTCTGGTGCTTCAAGTACGTGCGGAACAGCCAGCCCGGTTGCCGGCTGGGCTGGGGCGTGCCTCCCAAGCACTGCTGCTACGCTTGATCCAGGCGTATGATCCAGCGCTTTCGGCACGGCTGCACGATGAAGAAGGCTTGCGCCCCTATACCGCTTCCAATTTGGTGCTGGGGCGACGTGCGGAGGGCAGATTGATCGCCACCCCAGAGGAGAGCGGCTGGCTGCGCTTCACCGGCATGACCGAAGAGGTGAGCACCTGTCTGTTGCGCCTGACGGACGACCCGCCCGAAGTGGTGGATATGGACGGCTGTCCCTTGCGGGTGGTCGGCGCCACTGTCGATGCCGCGTTGCACCCATGGGCAGCGCAGAGCGACTATCAAGCGTTGGCGACGCGCCATCTGCTGGCGGGCGAACACCTGCCAGCCGCACGCCTGACATTGGAGTTCGCCTCGCCCACTACCTTTCGCAGCAGCGGGCGTTATGTGCCCCTGCCGCTGCCTGAGCTGGTCTTCGGCAGCCTTTTGGAGCGCTGGCAGGCGTTTGCACCCGTGGCGCTCAGCCCGGAGGTGCGCCGCTTTGCCGCCGAGATGGTTGTCGTCAGTCGCTATCTGTTGCGCACCCGCTCGCTGCCGGGCAAGGAGGGCGGGTTACACATCGGCTTTATCGGCCAGGTGACCTTCAGTGCGCTCAACCGCGACCGCTACTGGCTGAGCGTGCTCAACCTGCTGGCCCATTATGCCTTCTTCAGCGGCGTCGGCTATGGCACCACTGCCGGCCTGGGGCAGGTGCGCGTAAGGCCGATGACACCGAACGATGCATAATTGCCATCCAAGTGTGCGATTTAGCTGTAAGCACTATGCCACCGTTGTATGTGGTAGAACAAGGCGCCAAAATCCAGAAGGAAAGCCGTCGTCTTGTGGTGACCAAGGAAGACGAAGTGTTGCAGAGCGTGCCCTTGATCAAGGTGGAACAGGCGTTTATCTTCGGGAACGTCTCGATCACCACACCGGCGTTGGTCTACCTGATGAACCAGGGTGTCGACGTGGTCTTTTGTGATCAGTACGGTCACTATCGTGGTCGTGTGGTGGGCGAGGCGAGCGGGCATAGCGAACTGCGACGCTGGCAGTATCGGCGCGTGGATGATGGTTGGAATAGACGGGAAGCCCTCCGGGGCATTAAGAGCGACAAAAGGAGAAAAAGATGTTCACCCCCGATGGATGCTCAATAATGCGTCTTGTGGGCACTCCTCTTTTTAAGCACCATCGCTTACCTGTTAAAGGACACGCCCTATGATAGCCAAGCGACGAGGCAAAGAAGGCGTTCCGGGTGGTCGGAATAGATGGGAAACTCTTCTTATGCCTTGGGGGTTGCCAACGTTTCGCCTTCAGTTCCCCTAACCCCTCTCTCGATGTCGCGTGCAAGAAATGCCCGCTCTCTGGCAATCGCGGCTCGGATATGGGGACCGCGGTGTGGATAGGGAATAGCGCGTCTCACTTCCCACGCCGCAAGCTATCTGTCTCCACTGCCATGAGCGTCACCATCGCGCGCGCGACGTGCTTCTCCATCCCATCCATAACGGAAAACACATCTGCTTCAGAAACGATGATGCGCCGGCCGCCGTTGACCACCCGCGCGCGACAGACCAGCTGACGTCCCGTTGCTGGTCGGAAGAAGTTGATTTTGAACTCAATGGTCAACACGCGCTGATGCGGTGGCACGATGGTGAAGGCAGCGTAGCCGCCGGTGTGGTCTGCCATGGTGGCCATGACACCGGCGTGGACAAAGCCGTCCTGCTGCTGATGTTCCGGGCGCACCTCCAGGCGTGTCTCGAAGACTCCGTGGGCCGCGTGAGTCACCTCGATGCCACAATAGGCCGGAAAGCCGCGCGCAAAGTCCTGCCGCAGGAAAGCGAACCATTTATCAGGGGTCATAGGCTATCCATCCGATCGCTGGAGATGGGCTCCTAATATACCTTAAGGGAGAGGTATAGCAAAGCTGACATAGCTTGCGAAAGGGGCGCTGTACGAGGCGCGCACCTACCTTGGGACACATTGACGTGACGCCCACGTTGGCGTATACTGATGATGAGACCGGCGCATGTCATCAATGCAGTGTCTCCACAAAGGAGGTGTGAGGTGCATATACTCAACCGCATCTTAGTTATCCTGGGTTTGCTTGCCATTATGGTGCTTTCTGCGGTGCTCTTCCTTGCCTGGGGGTCATTCCTGCAGATCCTTATTGGCATGCTGCAACAGGCATATGCCGCGCTAAACGCAGTGGCCGATTCCAACCCGCTCTTGCGCTGGGCGGGTGGGTTTGGCCTGACGGTGCTGGTATGGGCAGTGTGTATCGGGTTGTTGTGGCTGGAGACGCGCCGCCCGCGTGCGCGCACGATCACGGTGCAGCAGATCAGCGGTGGCTACGCCGAGCTGACGGTGGATTCGATCACCAGCCGGTTGCAATACAATTTGGAACAGCTGCCCGACGTCCTCCATGTCTGGCCGCGGGTGCGCAGCGCGCGCAAAGGGGTGCGCATTGACATGGCGATTGAGACCAATCCGGAGGTGGATGTGCCCGCCATCACCGAGGAAATTCGCCAGCGCACGCGGGATATCATGGAACAGCACATGGGGCTCAAGCTGGAGTCGATGCGCGTGGTGATTCGGCACGCGCCCTACCCGAAATCCTTCTTCAAGGGCGAGCGTGCGGAAGCGCTGCCGCGTCCGGCCACCAGCGCATCGCGCGTGGCCACACCGCTGGCTGTTGCGTCGCCACCCGCCGCGTCAGCGCCGGTGGTGACACCGCCGCCGGCACCCGTGGAGACGCTCGCATCGCCGCCTGAGGCGGAAGCGCCGCCTGCGATCACCTCGCCGACTACAGAGCCATCACAGACGGCACCTTCTGCCCCTCCGGCAAACGCGGAAGCCAGGGTAAGCAACAACCACGATCAGCCGCCGCGCCGTCCCTGGTCTTTTCTGCGGCCACGGGTTGAGGAGGCCCTCCCGGCAGCAGATGCCGCGGAAGCGGTCGTCACGGAAAGCAGCGAGGGCACTCCGGCTGCCGAAGCGGATGTCCCATCATCAGCCGGGACACCATCGGGCGAGGTGGAGGACGCCACACGTTAACCCCATCGCCGCCCCATGGGCATGGTCGTTGGTCTGTCCCTTCGGATGCCGGAGGGGAATTGCCTTGTGAAA
The DNA here is from genome assembly GCA_036172345.1 of Anaerolineae bacterium. Classification (GTDB taxonomy): domain Bacteria; phylum Chloroflexota; class Anaerolineae; order 4572-78; family NAK82; genus NAK82. Next base: position 2,317 of record JASFBB010000287.1, on the reverse strand, counting down.
CTGCGCAGGGTGCGAACCAGAACCCCTGGGAGATCATAGCAGCAGAAGGAGAGGGATCTGAACATGATTGTCACCACGAAACAGCTTTTTGAAGTTGCTTACGCACGTTTCGCCATCGGCGCTTACAACATCAACAACATGGAGCAAGCATTGGGTCTGTTTCGCGGCAGCCTGGAGGCGCAGGCACCGCTGATCATCCAGATCTCGCGCGGGGCGCGCAAATATGCCGGCGTCACAATGATCGAGGCGATCATCCGCGCGTGTGACGCCATGTTCCCCGAGGCAATCTTCGCCGTGCATCTGGACCATGGCGACGAGCAGACCTGTTATGATTGCATCGAGTCGGGTTTCTACAGCTCGGTGATGATCGACGCCTCACACTTGCCCTTTGAGGAGAACGTTGCCGTCACGCGTCGCGTGGTAGAGCGTGCCCACGCGAAGGATATCAGCGTGGAAGCGGAGTTGGGCCAGCTGGGTGGCGTCGAGGAGGACATCAAAGTGGACGAGAAGCATGCGCGTCTGACCGATCCCGACGAAGCGGCCGAGTTTGTGCGGCGCACCGGCTGCGATAGCTTGGCGGTTGCCATCGGCACCAGCCATGGTGCTTACAAATTTAAGGGGGCACAGCGTGTGCACATCGAGCGGTTGACCGAGATTCAGCGGCGCCTGCCTGGCTTCCCGTTGGTAATGCACGGCGCTTCCTCGGTGCCGCGCGAGGAGGTGGAACGCATCAACGCCGCGGGTGGGGCGCTCGATCCTTCGGCGCGTGGGGTGGATGAGGACGATTATGCACGCGCGTATCCGCTGGGAGTGTGCAAAGTCAACATCGACACCGACTGTCGTCTGGTGTGGACGCGCGTTTACCGCGAGCACTTCCGCGACCATCCCGAGAACTTCGACTTTCGCAAGCCGGGTGAAGTGTTTATGAGCGAGTTTGCCCATTTCATCGCACGACGCAGTGAGAAGTTGGGCTGTGCTGGTCGGCTGGGGGAAGTGCGCGCGGCATTACGGCGATGACTTTTCCTGCGTTTGTTCACGTTGAGTTTCGTGCCTATTCACTCCAAATAACTGTGATGAGCTATTGACTCCTGCCTGATTCTGATGTATTATAATAATGGCTATGATACCGATACCATAAAGCTTGCCCGCTGTAGCACAAAGCCAACAGGTGTGGGATGAAATATCCGGCAGACACTTGAACGCGAGGGTGAGCGTGAGAATGAGAATGCGAACATCCTACAACAGTGGGAGCTTCGTGGCCATCATCTCAGCTTCACTGTGACGCGACATCACAACCCACGCTAGTATCTTTGCTCCTTGTGTGTCAAGCAGCTTCAGGTGGATCTATGAAAGGGGGTGATGATACCCAGCCAGAGAGTATGATCGATGCAGATGGGTGCACAATGGACCGTGTATAGTGAACTGTGTGCTCAATGAGAGTGAGTCGCGGGGGTTGCAATGGAATAGGCGCACCATTCGATGGGATGGCATCAGGATTTGGCAAGTGAAACATCCTTATTGGATTAAGGAGGAAAAGCCATGAGAAACCGATGGTTTGTTACCCTTGTATGGCTCACCATATGTGCTATCCTGGCGGTACCGGTTGCACCTGCGGTGGCCAGTGGCCCCGAAACGACGGTGTCCCAGGAAAAGCCGTTTGAAGGCGTCGAAGTCAACATTCTCACCTTCACCGGTCCTCAGATCGCCGAGCCCTTGCAGCGGCGTGGCCCCGATTTCACCGCCCTCACTGGCGCCAAGATCAATGTGATTGTGGTGCCCTTCAGTGACCTGTATCAGAAAATCCTGACCGATATGGCCACTGGCACCAACAGCTTCGACGCGTTTGTCTTCGCGCCGCAATGGATGGTGGACTACATCATCCCGGGCTATCTGGAGGACTTGACCGAGCGCGTGCAAAACGACAAGGACATCCAGTGGGAGGACATTGCCCTCTTCTTCCGCGAGTTCAGTGCCACCTACGCCGGCCGCATTTACACCATCCCCCTGGATGGCGACTTCCATATGGTCTACTATCGCAAAGACCTGTTGGAAAAAGAGGGGATGGAGCCGCCTGCCACGTGGGATGATTATCTAGCGATCGCCAAGGCGTTCCATGGCAAGGACCTCAACGGCGACGGTGACCCAGACTATGGCTCATGTATCTCCAAGAAGCGCGGCGCCCAGGCGTACTGGTTTATCTTCTCCATCGCGGGTGGCTTCATCCAGAGCTTGGGCACCAGCCAGGGTGCCTTCTTTGACACCGAGACAATGAAGCCCCTGGTGGACAACGAGGCGTTTGCCGCTGCGCTGGACATCA
>JASFBB010000286.1:0-8620 GCA_036172345.1 Anaerolineae bacterium | reverse complement strand
GCCGCTTGCTCACGCGCGCGGCGCGGTTTGGTTTTATCCGAGCCGCGACCGTCAGGGAGCGGTTTAGGCCGCTTGCTGACGCGCGCGGCTCGGTTTGCGGCATCACGGCCGCTTGCTGACGCGCGCGGCGCCGTTTGGGCCGCTTGCTGACGCGCGCGGCGCGGTTTGGTTTTATCCGAGCCGCGACCGTCAGGGAGCGGTTTGGGCCGCTTGCTCACGCGCGCGGCGCGGTTTGCGGCATCACGGCCGCTTGCTCACGCGCGCGGCGCGGTTGGGTTTACCCGTCTCACCGCCATTTTCATAAACCTGACCCTAGGGAATGCCCCACGCCCCATCTCTCAAGACGCGCCTGCCTTGGGCGCGAGCAGCACTACTTGCGTTTCCTGGGGCAGGCTGGTTGCTAAGATCTTGAGCGTCTCCAGCGGCTCCGGCCGCCCCATCCCCATCTCTTTCAGGAAGCGTTCAATCCCCTCCAGCTCTGTGGCCATAGTGCCGATGCGATAATGCATCGGGATCACCAGGCCAGGCTCCACCAGGCTGACAATTTCCGCCGCCCTGGCAGCGCTGAGGCTGTGCGTACCGCCCCCCACCGGCACCAGCAGCACATTGACTCCGCTGAGCCTCTGCACCTGCTCCTGAGGCGGTATGTAGTTCAGATCGCCCAGGTGGCACACGGTCAGTCCGTCGAACTCGAAGACGAACATCACATTGCGCCAGCGCAGCCACTCGTCGGGAGGGATGTCTCGGCGGGGGGGATAGGTGGCGATGCCGGTGATAAACACAGAACGCACCTCGTACTCACCCGGTGCATCGAGGACACGATATGCGCCCTGGATTGCCGATAGATCATCGTGATGGGGATGGTGATGACTGATGGTGACAATGTCCGCCTTCAGGCGTGGCAGCGTGCCTCCCACCGAGCTGGCGAACGGATCGGTGATGATCGAAATGCCCCGATCGCGCAGGCGGAAGCACGAATGTCCGAACCAGGTGATCTCCATTGTGCTAAACCGTGCCAATCATCCGTGTTAACGTGGTGGTCTCCAGCGTTGATCGGGCATCCTGCTCCGGCGTTCTTCCTCCGCCGCTTCGGCCTGTTCCGTTTGATAGCGAATCGTCTCGATCACCGCGCGGTTGGACAGCACCGAGAGCAATGCGAAGAAAAACAGGAACAGGGGGAACAGAAAGAAGTACGAGATCGCCGCCAAGATGATCACCACCAAGAACATAACGATGCTCAGCCCGGGCTGTGAAAGCATCAGGATGATGCCATTGCGATATGCCATCCTTATGGATGGGCTCTCTTGATGGGTTAGAAAAGGGAAGAAGTAGAACTGCATGCCAGCCCACCACAGGCCCAGTGCACCAAACAGGAACAACGGCACCAGCGACCAGGATTCGGAGCGCCCGGAGTAGAAAGCCAGGTTCATACCGACCAGGGCCGCGACGATCACGTTGATCAGCGCCCAAAGATAAGATTGCTTCCAGTAGCGGCGTATGCCGGTGATGAAGGTGCTCCAATGCAATACTTTCCCCTCCCCAATCTCGGCGGCAATCCACGCCATGCCGGCGGAGACAAGGGGTGCTCCGATCACGGTGACAGCGGCGATACACCACAGCACGTTCAGCAGGACGAGCCACAATATTTCATCCGCAAAATCGGAAATAGAAGTTCGGATGACACGCCATGCCAGGCTCATAAGGGTTCCCTCACCATTTCACTTGCCAGCGCGGTGTAACCGGCCAGTCCGTCCACCAGCGCTGTTAATGCGATACACTCTCGGTTGGTATGCACGACCTTGGGATCGCCTGGGCCAAAGCCGATGGTCGGAATGCCCAACGCGGCGATCTGTCCCCCATCGGTGGCAAAACGCCATACGTCGATGGCCACTTCGCGGTCTAATGCTCGGCTCAGGGTATGCTGCGCTCCCTGTACCAGCCAGTGATCCACTGGCAACAGGAAGGACGGAAAGCTAGCGGGCAGCTCGACCGTCAGGCCTGTGTAGGTGATGTAGCGGTTCTGCACTATGCACACTTCCACCTGATAATCGGCTTCCAATCCCTCTCGCAGCAGCTGTTCCAGCTGCTTTGCGATGTGCTCCATATTTTGGTTGGGCAGACTGCGCCAGTCGAGCGTCACGCGCACTTCACCAGGGGTCACATTGGGGCTGCTCTGGTCGGTGCGATACAGCGTGGGCGCCACGCTGGCACAGGTGAACACGGGATCGGCTTCCATCGGGAACGTCTCGAGGCGAGAGAGGAAACGCGCCATCGGATAATGGGGGTTAGCGCCTAACTCGGGCATACTAGCGTGCACAGAGCGTCCCACCACGCGTGCGAGGAACTCGGTGCGTCCGCGGTGGCCCCGCATCAGACCGCCGTTGGAAGACTCGCCCACCACGCACAGCGCGGGGCGCACGTGGCGCAACAGCTCGTGCGTGCCCACACCACCGCCCTCTTCCATCACCACCGCCGCTACGATTAGATCGCCAGGTAGAGGCAGGCTATGGCGCTTGATCAGACCGCCGGCGTACACCATCGCAGCCAGTGCCCCTTTCATGTCCACGGTACCACGCCCCCACAGCATGCCATCTATGATCTCACCGCCATAAGGGTGATGCGGCCAGGCGGAGAGATCGCCGGGGTCGACGTGATCCATATGCGCGTTGAACATCAGCGACGGGCCGGGGTTCCCGCGGATGCGACCTACCACATTGCCGGCGGGGTCAACCGTCACCTCTTCGTAGCCTAGCTGATGCATCTCCTGTTTTACCAGTCTGGCTACCTCCTCTTCGTGCCCCGGCAGGCTGGGAGTCTGGATGAGGCGTTGGGTAAAGGCGATGAGCTGCTGCGCATACGCCTGAGCTAAGGCACTCCATTGATTGGGTGGCATCGACGATCCTTTCTGTGGATGGTGAATAATCCTTTTTGGAAAAGCGTCGATCAACCGCTATCTTGCGGGCGGGTCGCCGTGGGCATGTTTCTGAACACACCGGATGGTACCGGCTCATCCGCAATGGCCACCAAGGGGCGATCGCACAGCCGCTGGCTCCCGCACACGGCTCAGTTCAACCTATCCGATCCGTGACCGTGAGGGAGCGGTTAATGTGCCACTTGCTGAGGTGCGCGGCTCGGTTGATCCATTCGGTCGCTGGGCCGTTTCAAAGAACTCCCCCTAAAAGGGCGCAACCTTTCAGGCGAACAGCGCAGTGAGCGCTGCGGCGTCTACGGTTTCTTCGTGGATCAGCCGCTCGGCGAGCGCGACCAGCTTATCACGGTGGGTGATCAGGACGTTTTTGGCGGTCTGATACGCTTCCTCAACCAGGCGGCGCACTTCGCGGTCGATCTGGCGCGCGATCTCCTCGCTGTAATTGCGTTGTTCGGCGATTTCACGCCCCAGGAAAATCAGCTCGTCCTTTTCGCCGAAGGTGATCGGGCCGAGTTTTTCGCTCATGCCATATTGAGTGACCATCGAACGCGCCATCTTGGTGGCGCGCTCCAGGTCATTGCTGGCGCCGGTGGTCACATCGTGGAAGATGAGCTCTTCAGCGGCGCGCCCCCCGAGCAAGGCGGCCATATCCGCCTTGAACTTGTTGCGGTGGCGCAGGCGGCTATCTTCTTCGGGCAACGTCATCGTATATCCACCCGCCATGCCGCGTGCGACGATGGATACCTTATGCACTGGGTCACAATCTGGCAAAACTTTCATCACCACGGCGTGTCCGGCCTCGTGATAGGCGATGATCGTCTTTTCCTCTTCCGAGATCACGCGGCTCTTGCGCTCTGGTCCGGCGATCACTTTTTCGATCGCTTCCTGAAACTCGGCCATGCCGATGGATTTCTTGTTGCGGCGCGCCGCCAGGATGGCCGCCTCGTTGACCAGGTTCTCGATGTCGGCGCCCACGAAGCCAGGCGTCTGGCGGGCGATCGCGGCGACGTCCACGTCGGGCTCGAGCGGTTTGCCGCGCAGATGCACCTGAAGGATCTTCTCCCGTCCTACTCGGTCCGGGCGGTCCAGCACGACGCGGCGGTCGAAGCGCCCCGGCCGCAGCAACGCCGGGTCCAGGATGTCCGGCCGGTTGGTCGCCGCCATCACAATCACGTTCGTGTCGGTGTCAAAGCCGTCCATCTCCACCAGGATCTGGTTGAGCGTCTGCTCGCGCTCATCGTGGCTGCCCCCCAACCCGGCGCCGCGATGCCGCCCCACCGCGTCGATCTCGTCCACGAAGACGATGCACGGACTGTTGCGCTTGGCCTGCTCAAACAGGTCGCGCACCCGGCTGGCACCCACCCCGACGAACATCTCCACAAACTCGCTGCCCGAGATGCTGAAGAAGGGCACCCCCGCCTCGCCCGAGACCGCCTTGGCCAAGAGCGTCTTGCCACAGCCGGGCGGGCCAACCATCAGGATGCCCTTGGGGATGCGCGCCCCCAGCGAGATGAACTTGCCCGGATCGCGCAGGAACTCCACCACCTCGGCCAACTCGTGCTTCGCCTCGTCTACGCCGGCGACATCGTCGAAGGTGACGGTGGGCTTGTCGCCGGTGAACATGCGCGCCCGGCTCTTGCCGAAGCTCAACGCCTGGTTGTTGGTCCCCTGTGCCTGGCGCACCATGAAGAAGAGCAAAGCGCCAAACACCAACAGCGGCACGATGGTGATCAACAAGCTTGCCCAATCCGCCCATACCCCGGGTGGCTCCACCTTGATGCTCACCTCGGCCAGCTGGGCACTGGTGACCCCCAAATCTTCCAGCGTTTCGAGCAACGTACGATCCGTTTCCTTGCGCGAGGAACGCGTCCCCAGATTGGGATCGCGATATTGCACTGTCACCAGGTCGCCTTGCAGGACGAGTGACTTGACGACACCTTTCTTGATGTCCGCGGCGAGCTCGGTGATGCTGATTTCACGTGTCTGACGTGGCCCGGAAAGGACGCTGAAGATCAACGCGGCAATAGCCACGATGATGAGCAGATAAATCAACCCGTTTCGCAAAATTCCTGAATTCAACCCAAACCTCCGCCTTGTACTAACTTAATCATACCACAGCTGCTTGTTATCTGCCAGCTGACAGCTCCACCCGGATAGGGGCCAGGACCAGCATGTTGTCCACCACCTCTCTCTGCGCGGCATCGGTGATGGGCAGGCGCCCTTCCGCTGTGGACACGCCGACGCGCAAGCGGTACTCGCCGGCGAGCGCGTTTGCCGGTATCGGCAGCAAATGGGTATCTGCGATCTGCCCTCCGGGCGTCCCCATGTTCGCCGGGCGGATGCCACCGGCGAGCGCTCCTTCATGTCGGGCGATCACCATCCCATCCGGGCGTGCCAAGTGCACCAGGACGGTGTGCGTCGACGGGTCAACGGGCGCTGCTGCTTGCCAGGCGAACGTCACCGAAAGCACATCCCCCGGTGCATATGTCCTGGGCAACAGCGCATAGCTCACCAGCAGGATGCTATCACCCCAGCGCGCCCCGACAGGCACCTGGCCATTGCCGTCGCTGACCGTCAACACGATCAAGCTGCGTTCCTGCACCAAAGAGCCGGGCGGTGGCACCTGCACGAGCACGCTTCCGGGTGGCCGGTCACTGGCAGTGTGCTGGATTTCGAACACGAGGTCGCGACGTTCCAGCGCAGCTTGCGCCTGGTCCAACGGCCAGCCGACCACATCGGGCACCTCCACCAGGCGGGGGCCCTGACTGATCACCACGCCCACGGTGCTGCCGTCCGCGACCGGCTCGCCGGCGTGGACGGTCTGCTCGGCGATCGCCAAAGCGGGAATAAGGGGATGATGCGCCTGGCCGACGACGGCCATCTGCAGGCCGAGGGACTCGAGCACCTGACGGGCGTGTTCCACCCGCATGCCCACCACGTCCGGAACGCGCACCTGGCCGGGCGCCAGGGTGGCCGTTGCGGTGGGCGCCCAGGAGACCGCGGGCCGGGTGTAGGCGTGGAAGACTCCGGCGAGCAGCGGCGCCAGTCCCATGACGGCGATGATGGCCAACAGACCCAACATCAGCCCGAGGCCGTCTATAGCGAAGCGGCGAGCCACCGACCAGACGCCGGGTTCCGACAGCGTTGCCGCGGAGGGCGGCGGCACGGACGCGACGGAGGGGGTGCCCTGCTCGCTACGGCGCCGGAACTCGGCCAGGGCAGCGCCCATCTCCTCCGCCGTGGCAAAGCGCTCCTCCGGCTTCTTGCGCAGAGCACGTTCGATGATGCGCGAGAGCTCCACCGGCACGCGCGGATTGGTGCGGTGCGCCAGCGGGGGCTTTTTATACAGGTGTTTGCGCGCCACCTCGTGATCATCCCCGGTGAAGGGCAGCTGGCCGGTCAGCGCCTCGTAAAGGATGATGCCGATCGCATACACATCGGTGGCGGGCACCACATGCCCCCCGGCAGCCTGTTCCGGGGCGAAATAGGCCGGGGTGCCCCACACCAGCTCGCCCGCCTCGTCCATCGCCGACTCGCCCAGGGCTCGGGCCAGCCCGAAGTCCACCACCTTGGCCTGGCCGTCCGCGCGGATCAGCACGTTGCCGGGTTTCAGGTCGCCGTGTACTAGGCCGGCGCGATGGGCATGCCCCACGCCGGCACACACCTGGCAGCAGATGTCGACCGCCTGGCGGAGCGAAAGCGCCCCGTTCTGCTCGAGGAGGGTGCGCAGGTCCACCCCTGGCACATACTCCATCACGATGTAGGGGCGGTCATGGTCTTGGCCGAAGTCATAAACCGCCACGATGTTGGGGTGGGTGAGGTTGGCGGCGTTTTGAGCTTCGCGATGAAAGCGTACCAGGAAGGTGGGGTCGGCCACATACTCCGGGCGCAAGGCTTTGACGGCCACGATGCGGCCCAGGGCGACGTCCTGCGCCCGATAGACTTCGGCCAGACCCCCTTGCCCGATCTTCTCTAAGATTTGATAGCGATTATTGAAGATTTTGATCTCGTCTTCCACAAGAACTGTCATTCGATCTAGCCACCCGCTCCCATTTATTGTACCTGCGAATGGCATTTTCTCCAAGAAGCCGTATCTTTTATGCTATAGATGCGTCTTAAATTAGAGGCATCATATGGAATGGGTTGAGGACTCGGAAGCTGCATTGCTGGATCGCGCGCGCCGGCTCGACGAAGCCGCGCTGGCCCACATCTACGATCGGTATCATCTCGTCGTGTACCGTTATCTCTATCGTCAAGTCGGCGATGTGGATACGGCGCGCGATCTGGCGGCGGAGGTCTTCCACCGTCTGCTGGTCGCGCTGCACACGGGCAAAGGGCCGCAAAATCATCTGGTGGCCTGGCTATACCGCACGGCACACAACGCGCTCGTGGACTACTACCGACGGCAACAACATCGCCGCCACTTGCCCCTCACAGAAGAGCTGGCAGAGGGCAGCAATGGACCAGCGGAAACTGTGGAGCATCGTCTGCTGGTGGGGCAGTTGCGCCAAGCGCTTCAGCGGCTATCGCCCGATCAGCAACAGGTCATCGCGCTGAAATTTCTCGAAAATCTGTCCAACGAACAAGCCGCCCTCATCATGGGAAAATCGGTGGGCGCCATCAAGTCGTTGCAGCATCGTGCCCTGAGCACGTTGCAGCGTCAGATGGGCTTGCATGATGCGAGGGGTGAAGACAAATGAAGGGTTCATTCCATCCCGAAGTCCTGGATCAAGCCGTGCAGCGTCTGCAAGCAGGTGAGCAGCTTGCAGCGATACTCGCCGAGTATCCTTCCGCCGCTTCGGATTTGCAGCCATTGCTCGCGACGGTGCGGCAGCTGGAAGCTCTGCGCGCCGTGGACATACCATCGCAGGAACACCAACTGTCGGATCGCGCGCGCTTCATGAACGAACTGAGGAATTTGCGCGCGCAGGCCGTATCTCCGAATCCGCTGGTGCGTCTTAAAAGATGGATCACGAGGCCATTTTCAGCCTCACCAACTAAGCAGAAACCAGTCGGAAAGGAGAAACATGCTATGGTCGCTTTATTGCTCAAGGTCGTGCTGGTGCTTGGATTGGGTTTGGGATCAGCCGGTGGCACGGTAGCGCTTGCCGAGCAGAGCTTGCCGGGATCGCCGCTCTACCCCGTCAAACTGGCCACTGAGGAGCTCAGAGTCAGGAGCACGCCGAACCCGGCAGATCGCGCCCTGCTGTATCTGACGCAGGCGCAAGTGCGGGTGCGCGAGATGGAAGCGCTGATGCAACAACGGCGTTCCCCGGATGGGGTGATCCTGGAACAATTGCGCGTGCGTCTGGAAAATGCTCTGCAGCTGGCATCCCGTCTGCCCGACCCCGAGATGATCCGATGGCTGACCCAGGCGCGCGAAGCGGTGCAAACGCAGCAAGAAACGCTGGCGCGCTTGTGTCAACGCGAGGCGCCCGGGGCAGCGGGCTCGTCCGCGCCCTGCGAGGCGCTTGCCCTGATGAACCAGGCGAGGGAGCAGGTTGAGGCGGGGTTACAAAATGGGCAGACTTTCCGCCATCGACACTCGCTGGGACTAGGGGATGAGCGCAGGGCCATCCCGACCCCGGTCGCCACACCGCCTGCGCGCTCCGGACCCGGCCAGCCGGGCGGCAACCCGGAGTGCCCGGAATGCACGCCCCAGGGTGACCAGCACCGCTACGGCCCTCAGCC
>JASFBB010000285.1:0-6498 GCA_036172345.1 Anaerolineae bacterium | reverse complement strand
CTGTTCGACAGCATACGCTATACCACCTTTCTGACCGTGGCTCCGGAGACGTTCGAGGCGTTCCTGCGCGGCGAGATCGACGGACACACGCTGTGGCGCTCCGGACGCTGGAATGTCTGGGATGATTGGAACGGCCGCTGGCAAAGCCTCGAACAGCCCGCTTTCATTGCGAAGCACTTCATCACACCACGCTTTGTATATTAGGCTTGCAACGCATCTGGGATGATTTCGTAGATATGAGAGGTAGGTGTGGGTGGGGAATCGCTCCACTGAAATGCATCCCGCAGCATCTCCCGAGCCGTGGCCAGCCGATGCACGTGATTGGCATGCAACGTGAGCAACGGTTCTCCGCGCTCCACCATATCGCCAACTTTCCTATGCACTATGATACCCACGGAGTGATCGATCGGATCGCCCTTCTTCTCGCGACCTGCCCCCAACACTACGCTCGCTTGTCCGATCACCTGGGCATCGAGGGTAGCAATGTAGCCGGCGCGCGGGGCATGTAACTCTTCAATCAGGGCGGCTTGAGGCAGCCGCTCGGGGTGCTCAAGCACTGTTGCGTCTCCCCCTTGGGCGGTGATCCACGCGACAAACTTACGCCAAGCGGTGCCGTTATCCAGATGGCGCGTCAGCAGCGCACGCCCCTCTTCCAAGCTGGCGGCACGTCTGGCCAGCACCAGCATCAGCGCTCCGAGGGTCAGACAATGATCACGCACATCGCTCGGCCCCTCACCTTGGAGCACTCGGATCGCCTCACGTACTTCCAGGGCGTTGCCGACCGCCTGGCCGAGCGGCTGGTTCATATCGGCGAGGACGGCGGCCACGCGACGACCGGCCGCCTCGCCGATAGCGATCATCAGGTGGGCCAGTTCGCGCGCGGTCTCCAACGTTTTCATAAAGGCACCGCGGCCCACTTTGACGTCCAGGACGATGCCGGTGGCGCCAGCGGCGATCTTCTTGCTCATGATACTGCTGGCGATGAGAGGAATGCTCTCCACGGTGGCCGTCACATCGCGCAGCGCATAGAACTTCCCGTCGGCAGGCGCTAGCTCAGCGGACTGCGCGGCAACGACGATCCCATGCTCACGGAGCTGCTGGGTGAACTGTGCATGGCTGAGCGTGACCCGATAACCGGGGATGCTTTCCAGCTTGTCGATGGTGCCGCCGGAAAACCCCAGCCCACGGCCGCTCATTTTGCCCACCGGCACGCCTGCACTGGCCACCAAGGGTGCCACCACCAGGGTGGTCTTGTCGCCGACACCACCGGTGGAGTGCTTGTCCAGCACGCAATCACTCACCTTGCGCAAGTCGAGTATCTTGCCGGAATGGGCCATCGCGAACGTCAAGTCGGTCACCTCGCGTGTGCTCATACCGCGCAACAGTACCGCCATGCACCAAGCCGCCGCCTGGTAATCTGGGATGTTCCCCTCGGTATAACCCTGGACAAAGAACTCGATCTCGGCCCTGGAAAGCTCTAAGCCGTCTCGCTTCTTGGCGATGATGTCCACCGCGCGCATCGTCGAATTCGCAATCCTATACCTCTCTCAGGATTATGAAGCACCATGTTCTGAATGGCAACCCAAAGGACATTATAAATTCGAATCACCGCTTTGTCATAAGAAAAGAGGGAGGAACCTTCGAAATCTCTCAACATGGTCACGTTCTTCATTTGTACTAAACGTGTTATAATCCTCCATCAAGCAATGGAACAAGCAAAGTTTTCAAAGCGTCACAAGATATGTCAAAATCCCTGAAGGAAGGGGAAAAAAAACGACTCAAGCCTTGTAGAAGAGGATTTGGCGAGGAGGGAGATCCATGAAAAGAAAAGGGTTTCTGATCAGCTTGCTCAGTATCTCGGTTGTGGCATTGATAATTCCGCTTATTGCAGGCATAGGAGCTCTCAGCCCTAGTGCCGTGTTAGCACAAGATGAAGATAATCTTGGCACTATTACCGTCGTGGGGGAGGGCAAGGTCACTATCAAGCCGGATATGGCGCAAGCCACCATCGGTGTGGAGGTCATCCGGCCGACGGTCAAAGAGGCCAGCGCCGAGGCGTCCCAGGTGATGAATAATGTGCTGAATGCGCTCAAGCAGCTGGGTGTTGCGGACCGCGACATACAGACGTCCGGATTCAGCGTCTGGCAGGAGCGGCCCTACAATCCCGATGGGACACAAGGCCCGCCGGTGTACCATGTCACTAATCAGCTCAACGTCACCATCCGCAACCTGGAGAACCTGGGCGCGGCGCTGGACGCGGCGATGAACGCCGGCGCCAACAATATCTACGGCGTGACGTTCAGCCTGTCGGATACCACCCAGGCGGAGGCAGAAGCGCGTCGCAAGGCGGTCGAGAATGCTCGCGCAAAGGCGGAGGATCTCGCGCGCCTGACCAACCTGCAGCTGGGCGAGGTGCTCAGTATCAGCGAGGTGATCGGTGGTGTCAGCAGTGGTTATTACCCTGGCGCCGTTCAGAGAGCCGAAGGAATGAGCGGCGGTGGCCCGATCATGCCGGGTGAGCTGGAGATCGCGATGCAGCTGGAAGTGACCTACGGCACGGTGCGGTAAACACGCGATGAACAGGGAGTGGTGGACACTCCCTGTTCCGTCTCTTGCGATGGAATCATGGTGCGCTGGCGAATTCGTCCCTTTCTCTCCCCGTGGGTGGTGCTCAGTGGGGTGATTCTTCTGGGCATAGTGGCCGGCGGCGCACTCATTCTGGGGCGCTGGCTGGTTGTGGACCTGCCCTCGCCCGAGCATCTCTATCAGTATACATTGGCACCTTCGACGCGTATTTACGACCGCAACGGCCGGTTGCTCTACGAGATTCTGGACCCGCACAACGGCGCGCACGCCCCCGTTCCGCTGAGTGCCATTCCCAAGGCGTGCATTCAGGCCACACTGGCGACGGAAGATGCCAGCTTTTATACCAATCCCGGCGTGGACGTCTGGGCGATCCTGCGCGCGTTGTGGGTCAATCTGCGCGGTGGTGAAATACTCTCCGGTGGCAGCACTATCACTCAACAGCTGGCGCGCAATCTGCTCATGGCGCCGGAGGAGCGCAACCGTGTCTCATTGGAGCGCAAGTTGCGCGAGGCGGTCTTAGCGTGGCGGCTGGCACGCACTTATAGCAAGGACGAGATTCTCACCATCTACCTCAACGAGACCTACTATGGCAACTTGGCCTATGGTATGGAGGCGGCCGCTCGCACCTATTTTGCCAAGAGCGTAAGCGAGCTCGACTTGGCCGAATGTGCTCTGCTCGCCGGCCTGCCGCAATCCCCCGCGCGCTACAATCCGCTGGAGAATCCCGGCGCCGCTCGGGAGCGCCAGGGAGTGGTGCTCAACCTGATGGTCAAGCACGGCTTCATCGCTGCACAAGAAGCGGATCTGGCGGCGCGTGAGGACCTAGCGTTCGCCTCGGTGCCATTTCCCATCCGGGCGCCGCACTTTGTGATGTTCGTGTGGAGCCAGTTGGAGCGCGAGTTTGGCCGGGGCGCGCTTTACACGCAAGGGCTGCGCGTCCACACCACGCTCGACCTGGACGTGCAGGATATGGTACAACGCATCGTGCGTTACCGCCTGGGGCAGCTGAACGCCCAACGCGAGGGGCAGCCGCCGCGCAATGTGCGCAACGCTGCAGTTGTAGTGCTCGAGGTGCACACTGGCCACATCCTGGCGATGGTGGGCAGCCCGGATTACTTCGACCCGCGCATCGACGGCGCGGTGAACGCGACGTTGGCCCCCCGCCAACCCGGCTCCTCGATCAAGCCAATCACCTACGCCGTGGCGATGGACCCGCAGCGCCCCAATCCGCTCACACCGGCCACGGTGCTGCTGGACGTGCGCACCGCCTTTGTGACACGCGAAGGCGACCCCTACGTGCCGCAGAACTACGACCGGCGCTGGCGCGGGCCGGTGTTATTGCGTCAGGCGTTGGCTTCTAGCTACAACCTGGTGGCTGTCAAGGTGCTGGACTATGTGGGTCTCGACGCCATGACCCGGCTGGCGCGCGCGCTGGGCATCACCACCTTCGATGACGCAGACCGTTTCGGGTTGGCCTTGACCCTGGGAGGCGGTGAAGTGCGGCTATTGGAACTCACAGCGGCCTACGCCGCCTTCGCTAGCGGGGGTTACCGTGTGGAACCCATCGCGATCACCCGCGTGGAGAACGCCCGCGGCGAAGTGCTCAAGCGATTCGTCCCCCTAACACGCCAGCGGGTGCTGGACGAACGGGTGGCCTATCTCATCAGCGACATCCTGAGCGACGATCAAGCACGTGCCTCGACCTTCGGTGAGGGCAGCCTCCTACGCTTGTCGCGTCCGGCCGCCGCCAAGACGGGCACCACCACCGACTGGCGCGACAACTGGACGCTCGGCTACACCCCAGACCTGGTGACAGGTGTCTGGGTGGGCAATGCCGATAACGAGCCTATGCGCCACGTGAGCGGCATCACCGGGGCGGCGCCCATTTGGCACGATGTGATGGAGGAGCTGCTTAAGGGCCGGCCGGTGCGCTGGTTCGACCCGCCGCAGGGCCTGGTGCGGGTGCAGGTCTGTGTCGACAGCGGCCTGCTCCCGGCCGAATCCGACCCGTCTACGATCACCAGGAGGACACACGTGTCGCACAACACCGCGGCAGCATCCACCGTCCGACATCCGGCAACCTGTCCACGTCGGGTCGAGGAGTGGTTCATCGAGGGCACCCAGCCGACCCGACGCGACGACTGGCATTGGTGGTACCGCCTCGACAAGCGCAACGGCCTGCTAGCAGGGCCGCAGTGCCCCGCCCCGTATGTGACCTATCGGCGTTACACGCTCTATCCCGCCGAAGCGCAGGAATGGGCACGCCAACAGGGCATTCCGCGTCCACCGGAGCACTATTCGCCCCTTTGCCCATTGCCTGGTACAATGTCAGAAGTTCAGCCAAACGTCGCAGATGTCGTTGCTTATGCCACGCCGCCCACGGCGCTGGTGATGCTCAGTCCGGACGAGGGAGCACGTTATCGCCTTTCAGCAGAGATTCCCCCGATGGCGCAGCGTCTGATGGTGCATGTCCGTCCGGTGGACGGGGTCGTTCCGCACCAGATCACCCTGTTGGTGGATGGGCAACCGTTAGCGACGGTGACGCGCCCACCTTATCGGGCAGCTTGGGAGATGCGCCCCGGCCATCACACCTTTGCCGCCCGGGGAGTGGACGCGTCCGGACGTCCGTTACACAGCAATATGGTGCACGTGGAAGTGACAGAATAACCCCTGGGGTGCATTTCATTTTCAGAGGATGGGAAATGTACCGGAGACTGCATAACGTTTCACATTTGGTGAGCGCATAAGCGATTTCGCATGCCACCCAATATGGAGAAAGGAGAGAAGAAGAGCACCATGAGCGTCAACAGGCATACCACGCTGTCCACGTTGTCACTGGTGGTGGTATTGAGCATCCTGGTCAGTGCGCTGGCGCCGGCCATCACATCCACCGCGCTAGCCCAGACAACGTCCGAGTCTTTACACCCGCGCGTGCTGCAGTTCACGCCGGCGCCTACCGAAGAACATCCCCTGGATGCACCCATCCAAATCACGTTCGACCAGCCCATGGATGCCCCTTCGGTCGAGGCCGCCTTCCGCATTGAGCCGCCGGTGGAGGGGCACTTCAGTTGGCCATTATTGCATATCGTGCAGTTCAAACCTGCGGTGCCGCTGCAGCGCGCGACGCGTTATGTCGTCACTCTGGAGCCGACCGCACGCAGTGCCGCCGGGGTGGCGCTGCGGGAGCCGGTCACCTTCCGCTTCAGCACGGTGGGCTATTTGGAAGTCAGCACCGTGCAGCCGGCGCCCGGCGCCACCGAGGTAGCGACCGATGCCATCGTCACCGTGACGTTCAACCGACCGGTGGTGCCCCTGTCCGCCTTAGAGGAGCAGGCACGCCTGCCCCAACCGCTCACGTTCGATCCACCGCTGACTGGCAAAGGGGAATGGCTCAACACCTCGATTTACACCTTCGTTCCAGACCTGGGGTTCGACCCCGCCACCACCTACCGGGTGCGCGTCAGCAACTTGCAGGACTTGACCGGTGGGGTGCTGGAAGAGGATTTCGTCTGGGAATTCACCACTGTTATGCCGGCAGTGGTCGCCACCGATCCACCTCCAGATGGTGTATTTGTAAGCATCCAACCTACCATCCACGTGGCTTTTAATCAGCCGATGAATCGACGCGCTGTGGAGGCGGCATTTCGCCTGCAGCATAGCGCGACGGGCGAGATCATCCCTGGCCGTTTCGAGTGGAAATCGGAGGGTATTCCGCGTCCACGTTCAAGCCAGGATGATAGTTACTATGAAGAAGAGGGTAGCCAAGGCGCTCCGATCGTGGGCGTGGAGACGATGATGTTCACGCCAGAGCAAGCGCTCGAGTTCGGCACTCAGTACACCGCCAGCTTGCCCGCCGGCGTTCCCGCAGCCCGCGGCACCGGGCGCACGGCGGAAGATTACACCTGGAGCTTC
>JASFBB010000284.1:0-16980 GCA_036172345.1 Anaerolineae bacterium | reverse complement strand
CAATCAGAAAGCACCCGGGGTGGTGTCATGAGCTTCGATGCCCTTAAAATGAGGGTGTTGAAAAACGTCTCAGTCTATTTCTACCCACAATCCGATAGGGGCACGGCACGCCGTGCCCCTACGGCCGTAATGCCCCGCAAGGCGTCCTGCCTGTTTCTACCAGCAATCCGGTAGGGGCAAATGATTATTTGCCCCTACCGTTGTGATGCCCCGGAGAGCCTCCTGTCTATTCCTATGGTGGTGGTAGGGGTGAGTTCTGAGCTCGTCCCGACGTGGTAATGCCCTGGAGGACTTTTTCAACACTCTCTCAAAATTCCTATTGTCAAATCACTCAATTTGACTTATAATGGGGTTACACGCCTTGCCTCTGCCAGCCGCACATCTTAATTTTTTATAGGTTGCAATCGGATATCCAGCTTCCAGTTAATCCCAGGAGGAGAAAAACATTATGAGCGAACACCCGATGGCAAATAGACAGCGAGCGGCATGGTGGCAATCAGCCATCTTGGCGGTTGTTGGTGTGCTGGTGTTTGTGGGCATCGTGATCGGGCTGGAGAGCGCCTTCCAGCCGACCTTGAGCGGAACGGCTTTGCTGGTGGTAGGTGTGCTGCTGGCGCTCGTTCCGGCGGCGTTGTGGCTGAGCTTCTTCTACGTGCAAGACCGCCTGGAGCCAGAACCCAAGAAAGAGGTGTTCAAAATTTTCCTGGTAGGGTTGGCACTGGCAGGTGCAATCGGGATCCCGGTGACCGAGCACTTGTTCCATATATCGGACTGGCTGTATCGGAGCTTGGGTTCCCTGGTATTGGGTTCAATCTTTGTGGTAGGGGCGATCGAGACCTTTCTCATCTATGTGGCCGTGCGCCTTTTCATCTATGACACGGATGAGTTTGACGAGCGCAGCGATGGGATGGTCTACGGCACGGCAGCGGGCCTGGGATACGCCACCGCCTTGAACATCCAGTTTATTCTGGCAAGTGGAGGCGCGGCGCTGGGGAGTGCTGAAGTGACCATCGCCGAGGTAGCGCTGGCACATGCCGCTTTTGCCGGTGTATTGGGCTACTTCCTGGGGCGGGCCAAGCTGGAACGCGAACGTGTTCTATGGTTGCCGCTTGGCTTCTTACTCGCCACGTTGCTCAACGGCTTATTCGCCATCTTGCGCAGCCGGCTGGAAACAGGGGACATCGTCATGGGGCAAGTGACGGCTGTCTTGCCGGCGGTCAGTGGGCTTTTGTTGGCAGGCGCGCTGGCGTTGATCGTGGCCGTTATGGTGGCGCTGCTCATTCAGCGTGACATCGCGCGCACACAAGCGCAAGGGCAGCGCGCGGCAGTGGATGCAAAGACGGGTGATCGCCAGTCAAACTTTGCCACGATTGCCTTGTTCGTCGTCCTCATCATCGTGGGGATCATCGCCTGGCTTTCCATCACCGGCAGTGTGGCTACCTTCGAGGTCGCTGGCTTCAAGGGTGTTTATCCGGATCACTACGGGGTAGCAACGCGCGAGGGTGACGTGTTCCGCGTGGCGGACGTGCTGGGCAGCGGCGCTGAGTTCGCCATCCAGACGATCGAGTTGCAGGCCGGCGAGGGCGCTCAGCAAGTGGTGGCTGCGCTGGCAGTGCAGCGTGGCAGCGATTTTGCCGCTTATAAAGTGCTGGAATCGAAGGAGGTCACTCTGAATGGCAAGCCGGCGCTGTGGCAGCGTTTCGCCTATGTCGACCCTATGACCCTGCTGAAGACCTTGCCGCGCGTGGTGGAGGGCGAGGATTACATCGTGGTGGATGGCAATCGCGCGGTTATTATTACATTGCTCACCACTCCGGAGAACCTCCCCGATGTGGAGCCGTCGTTTCAACAGTTTGTGGAACGGCTGACGTTTTGAGGAAAGGACGTAAACCGAAATGAAGACTCAAACGAAAGTGTTTCTCTCCATTGTGAGCATCCTCGTCTTGGCGCTGGTCTCCGTGTTGGGTGCATTTGCCAGCCCACCCGCCTGGCGCGCTGCGACGGGCAATGCCGTGGTGACTGAGAACGACGCGCTGCCACAAGCTGCGGCGTGCACCAAGATGCAGATCAGCGACCCGGCCTTGTGGTTTGCCACTGACAAGAAAGGCAACGTCTACCCAGATAAGATTGTAAAGCAATATCCCACCGGCACTACTATTATTGCATCCGGCTTTGAGTACAACTGCATCCCCAAGAACACCACCATCGGTGTAGTGTATTACTACGGTGGTTTCGACACCGAGCCAGTGTTCAGCGACAGCCAGAAGGAGTCACCCGACAACAAGTCGGGCGTCTTCTGGTGGTACATCGGCTATGAGGATGGCTCTCCGCTGCCGGAGGGGGACTGGCAGGTGGAGTGGTACATCAACAAGAAGCTGGCCAGCAAGGGTGAGATCACTGTAGGCGGCGGCACCAAGGACGATATAGAGCCCCTCGAGACCGAAGAAGCCACTGAGGGAGGAGTGACCGAGGAGGAGCCCAGCGACATCGAGGACATCTGGGACTTCGGTGAAGAAGAGGAAGAACCGGCCGCTGAGACGGTGACGGTGCAGGGTAAGGTCATCGATGGCAAAACCAAGAAGCCCATTGCTGGTGCGCTGTTTGTCGTGCTCAATCCCGGCGTGGGGATGCAAGGATGGGCCGATAAGGATTTCCCCGAGGAGGACGTCTACACCGCTGCGCAGACGGACACACGCGGGCAATTCACCTGCCCGAAGGAGCTGGAACGCAATGTCACCTATACCGTGGTGGTGGCCGCCAAGGGGTATCAGATGATCGTCGCCGAAGACTTCATGATCGACGAGCAGCAAGAAGATCCGGTCGTACTGACGATCAAGATGTACAAGTAAGCGCGTGTGTCAACTTAAGCGTTTCGATACACGACGAAGCGTCTCCAGGGGATTATATGCCGCTTCATGATCCCCTGGAGCGACGGAGGGTTGTTCTAGGCAAGCGCGACAACCGCGCCGCGTGGTTTCGTTGTAGGTTTCACCGATATCCGGTCTTCATCCAGCCTATAGAAGGAGCGGTTACGAGAGCTCATCACCGGAGGTGAAGAGACTATGAGAGACACATCGATTGGCTTTACAGCGGCCTGGGTGATTATTTGTTTCCTCCTTGTCGGGTGCACCCGCCCTTCTGCACTGGCGACACCTCAAGCGACCGAACTGGTGACTTCTGCGCCGGCGACACCTCAGCCTGTCGAAACACTCACTCTTCCATTGTCTGCAACCGAACCCCCAACCCTCCCACCAACCGGCACGCCAGCCGTCTCGCTGGTGTCCATCGGCGATGTTACGGGGAATCCTGAGACCTTCCGCGACCGTCTGGTGCGTATGCGCGGCCATGGTCTGATCACTGCAACCTTCCCCTTGTGTCAGGGCTATGTGGGTCTGGACCGCCGGACGAACTTCGTCGATGCGACGGGCGCCAAAATAGTCGCTGATGTCAGGTGGCAGCCGCCACCTAACACTCGTATGTACGACCCCGACAACCTGAGAACATTCGAAGGCTATATCCGGATATTCAGCGGTGAAATCGGCTGCCCAGGCGAAGTCAAGGTGGAGACATTCCCCTACTTTGAGATCGTGGGTGTGGTGGAGTGAGCTCTTTCCCCTTTCCCTGAAAGGCTGCAAGACACTGAGTGTTAGACGCCTGGACTACTCCACGGTGACACTCTTAGCCAGATTGCGTGGTTGGTCCACATCACAGCCGCGCCGCACCGCCAGGTGATACGCCAGCAACTGGAGGGGCAACACGGCGAGGATAGGTGTGAGCAGCGGATCGGCATACGGGATACGCAGCACGTAATCCGCTTTAGCTTGCACCACTTCATCGTCCGCATGACACACCGCGATCACTATGCCACCCCGTGCTTTTACCTGTTCTATCTGGCTGATCATTTTGTCGTAGACATTGTCGCGCACGGCGATCGTGACCACCGGCATGTTGCGGTCAATGAGGGCGATGGGGCCGTGTTTCATCTCCCCTGCCGGATATCCTTCCGCGTGGATATAGCTGATCTCCTTCAGCTTGAGCGCTCCCTCCAGTGCGATCGGATAGTTGATGCCGCGTCCCAAGTAGAGGAAATGTTCACAATGGTGAAATTCCTCCGCTAGCGTCCGGTAATCATTGTACCCCTCACTGAGGACGGTGCCCATCATCTGGGGCAGCTCCGCTAAATGTTGGGCCAGCTGTTGGCTATCACGTTGGGAAAGCGTCCCGCGTGCCTGTCCCAGGTATGCGGCGAGCAGCAGCAGATCCACCAACGAGGCTGTGAATGCCTTGGTAGAAGCCACCCCGATCTCCGGGCCGGCGTGCATCAGGATAAATCCATCGCTGATGCGCTGCGCCATGCTTCCGATCACGTTGACGATACTGACTGTGTGGGCACCCTTGGCGCGTGCCTCTTCCAAAGCGGCCAAGGTGTCTGCCGTCTCTCCGGATTGGGTGATCGCCAGGACTAGAGTGCGGGATGTGACCAACGGATCGCGGTAGCGGAATTCGCTGGCATAATCCACCTCTACCGGGATGCGGGCGAGCTTTTCGATCATAAACTTGCCGATCAAACCGGCGTAGGCCGAGGTGCCGCACGCCACAACGCTCATCTTGTCGATGGTCTTGGCATCCTCCGGCGGCAGATTCAACTCCGGCAATTCCACCTGGCCGCTGGCAAAGTCGATGCGTCCACGCAAGGTATCCGTAGTCGAGCGCGCTTGCTCCAGGATCTCCTTTTGCATGAAGTGACGGTAGGGGCCCTTGGCAGCGCTGACGGGATCCCACGGGATCTCGACGCTCGATTTGCTCAGCAGGCTGCCATCCAGCTTCAGGAATTGTGCCCCTTGAGCGCGCACGATGGCCATCTCGCCGTCCTCGAGGAAGACCATGCGGCGTGTGTGCTCCAGAATGGCGGGGATGTCGCTTGCCAGGAACATTTCCCCCTCTCCGATGCCCACGATTACCCCGCCGGCATTACCGATGCGCGCCGCAATCAGGGTATCAGGCATCTGCCGACTGAGGAGCACGATCGCATGGGCACCCCTGATGCGGGCAAAGGAGCGACGTGCCGCCTCAACCAGATCGTACCCCTGTGCCAGCTGCGTCTCAATCAGATGCACAATGACCTCGGTATCGGTGTCGGACAGGAAACAATGGCCTTGTGCCGACAACTCCTGACGCAGGGGCAGAAAGTTCTCCACGATCCCATTTTGGATCACCGCGAGGTCGCCGCGACAGTCCACGTGCGGATGGGCATTGCGTTGACACGGTGCCCCATGGGTTGCCCAGCGCGTATGGCCGATGGCGATATATCCTTCAACCGGTTGCTCCTGGAGCAGGCGTTCCAGGTTGCTCAACTTCCCCTCGGCCCGCCGGATGCACAACTCCCCATCCTGGATGGTCGCCAACCCGGCCGAATCGTAACCGCGGTATTCCAAGCGTCGCAGCCCTTCCAGCACCAGTGGTACCGCATGGCGCGGTCCTATGTATCCTACGATACCGCACATAGTCATTCTCCCTCTGACTCTGTTCCATTTCCGTGTTGGACTAGCGGGTGCAATCTTATGAGCCGCGCAAGTGTCCATCTTGCGAGTAGCCTGATTATATGAGATCTCATATACCCGGAGCAATAACAAGGAAGGCTGTCCCCTTCAGACGCAGCGGGGTGTATTTCAAATTAGGGACGAATGGAGACGGTGGCCCGGGGTTGCGACGGTTATCCGAGCCGCGACTGTGAGGGAGCGGTCTAATGCGCCGCTTGCTCACGCGCGCGGCTCGGTTTGAATCTCGCCCCAAAGATGAGATGCACCTGACGCGGCAGTTTGACTTGACGGATAGGCATCATTCAGAGATACTAGATCAAACATCTGTGTAACTTCTGCCACAAGAATCGTTGTCGAGGAGTAAGTAGGAGTATGTTATCGCACGTTACAGCACGTTATGGAATGGCTCGGTATCTAACATACGCCGGCGCCGTCGTTCTGTTCACCTTGTTCACCATCCTCAGCGCGCGCATCACCGTCCCGTTGCCGTTCACACCAGTGCCGGTCACACTGCAGGTGCTTGCCGTGCTCCTGGCCGGCATGGTGTTAGGGGCGCGTGCCGGTGCGCTCAGCCAGCTGCTCTATCTAGCCGCCATCGCCAGCGGATTGCCTGTGGATGCCTATGGGCGTGGCGCTGCGGCTTTGGGCGGGCCGACGGCGGGCTATTTAATCGGTTTTGTCGCAGGTGCATTTGTCACGGGCTGGGTGGTCACCCAACTGCCTGCCTCGCGGATGGGGCGCTTCCTGGCTGCGCTGGCTGGCCTCGCTGCCATCTATGTCTGTGGAGTGACATGGTTGACACTCGCGATGGGGAGCCTGGAGGCTGCTGTGCTCGGGGGACTTGTGCCCTTCATCGCGGTTGATCTGCTGAAAGCGCTCGCCGCAGCCAGTGTAGCCGAAGGCGGTCGTTGGCTTTTGAGAGCGTAAGGAGGATTTCGATGCGTAAGCGTGATCGCCTGGAAGCGACGATAGCAGGTCAGCCGGTGGATCGCCCCGCTGTGGCACTCTGGCGCCACTGGCCGATGGACGATCAACGTGGCGATCTCCTGGCACGCTCTACACTCGCCTTTCAACGTTTGTTCGACTTCGACTTCATCAAGGTGACACCTTCGAGTAACTACTGCCTGGCAGATTGGGGTGCCCAGTCGCGCTGGGTAGGCAACGAGGAGGGCACGCGCGAGTGGATGGGGCGTGTGATCAAGAAGCCGGAGGACTGGGGACAACTCACCGTGCTCGACCCTTGTGCCGGATTGTTGGGAGAAATCACCCGTGCGCTCTTTCTCATCGGCAGTGAGGTAAAGGAAGAAGTGCCCTTCATCCCCACTATCTTCAGCCCGCTGGCGCAGGCACGCAATCTAGCAGGTGAGCGCCTGCTCTCTGATCTGCGCCAGCATCCGGAGCTGGTCAAATCCGCGCTGGAGACGATCACTCAGTCCATCATCCGTTTCATCGAGGCAGCGCGTCCCGCCGGCATTGCCGGCATCTTTCTGGCGCTTCAACATGCCACCTATGACATTCTGAGCGAGGCAGAATACCGCGAATTTGGCCGTCCCTATGACCTGCGCATCCTGGAAGCTGGTGAAGGGCTTTGGTTCAACGTGTTGCATCTCCACGGGCGCAATGTGATGTTTGATCTGGTGCTGGACTATCCCGTGCAGGCGATCAACTGGCACGACCAGGAGACACCACCCAGCTTGTGCGAAGCGCTGGGGCGCTTCCCCCGCGCGCTGATCGGCGGGCTACGTCAATGGGAAACCATGGTGCGCGGCACGCCGGAACAGGTGCGCGCCGAAGCCCGAGCGGCTTTCGAGCGGACCGAGGGAGGTCGTCGCTGGGTGCTTGGCACGGGATGTGTGACTCCGATCACCGCGCCGTGGGGCAATTTGTGGGCAGCACGCGAAGCGGTAGAAGAATTGCGGCGTACATCCTGATGGGAGACGAACGCCCACTCTATCGTTATTGTCCTTACTGTCGCACCGGGCTGATTGACCGCTTTGTTTTTGGCCGCACGCGGCGTGTCTGTCCGTTGTGCGGCTTCATTCATTTCGTAGATCCCAAGGTGGGTGTCGCCGTGCTGGTCGAACACGAGGGAAAAGTGCTCCTGGTGCGGCGGGCGGTGGCGCCCTCCCGTGGTGCGTGGTGCCTTCCATCCGGCTTTGTCGAGAGCGATGAAGATCCCGCCGAGGCGGGAGCGCGGGAATGTTTGGAAGAAACCGGGCTGCAGGTGCATATCACCGACTTGCTCCATGTGGGCTGCTATCGAAACGATCCTCGCGGGGCGGGTATCATCATCTTCTACCGGGCGCAGGTGGTGGGAGGGCAGCTGGCTCCCGGCGATGATGCCGACGAGGCGCGCTTCTTCGCCGCCCATGAGATTCCGGACGAGATCGCCTTTCGTTCCAACCGCGAAATCCTGTCACGCTGGCAGCGGGGTGAACTTGTACGGTGCCCGGTCATCTGCCCATGATGGCATTGCGCGAGTCGTCACCTGGACGTTGTAAGCAGGCTCCCGATTTGATCATAGTGATCGGCATGGCTATACTGGAGGAAGGTCAGTCGGTACGGAGCAATATCACACTGCGGTAGGTTATCCCCGTACTGCGGCACTGTGGGCTAGACCATTGAGAAAGTTGTGGGCATGACGAAGGAGGCAGACCAAACATATGAGCATGCGTGCCAAAGTGGCCGTCCTGCGCACCAGGCCTGAGACCGTGCTGGAAGATTACCAGCGCCTGATCGAGCTGGCCGAGGTGGAACAGGCGCTGGATCGCGCGGCCGCCACTATCTTGAAGGAAAACATCTCGTGGCATTTCCCTTTTCCTAGCGCGAACACGACCCCATGGCAGCTGGAGGGCACTATCCTGGGATTGCGTGCCCATGGATACCAGGATCTAGTATGCGTGCAGAACAAAACGGTGGTCACCGATGCGTTTAAGGGCGAGGACTTGAACGGCTACGTGCCCATCTTCCGTGCCCATCGCATCCCGGTGCTGTTTAATTTCCGGGACGAGGACATGAAATGGATCGTATATCGTCCCAAGGCGAAGATGCTGGCGTTAGATCATATCTATCCGGAGGGCATTCGCATTCCGGATTACTTTATCGGCAAGAACGTGGTGCATTTGCCCACGGTGAAATGTCATATCTACACGACCACCACCGGTGCCATGAAGAACGCCTTTGGCGGCTTGCTCTGCACGCGGCGGCACTATACCCATAGCTGGATTCACGAAACATTGGTGGACCTGCTGGCAATCCAGAAGGAAATCCACACCGGTCTCTTTGCCGTGATGGATGGCACCACAGCAGGGAATGGACCAGGCCCACGCACCATGACCCCCGAGGTCAAGAACGTGATCCTGGCGAGCGCGGATCAGGTGGCGATCGACGCGGTGGCTGCGCGTATGATGGGCTTTGATCCGTTGCGCGACATCGGATACATCCGCCTGGCCCATGAGCGGGGGCTGGGAGTGGGTGATGTGCGGGACATCGAGGTGGTGGGAGATGTCGACGCGGCGCAGGAACGTTGGGGCTTTCACGTGGGGGACAATCTGGCGAGCCGCGCCGGCGACCTGTTGTGGTTTGGCTCGCTCAAGTCCATCCAGAACTTTTTCTTCCGCACCCCGCTGGTCAACATCTTCGTCTTGGGTTCCGAGGTGTATCACGACTACTATCGCTGGCCGACGCGCGACCGCAAGGTTTTTGAGCACTGGAAGGCCACAACCCCGTGGGGGCAGCTCTTCCAGCGCTACCAGCGGGAGGGATGTCTCGCTGCCCCTGTCCAACAGGCTCCAGAAACGCCTGCGGCAGCGGCAAGTTAATCACCTTTGCCGCGGGCGGAGACGATCTCCCCCCCCATGCAGGTACAATGTGCCGTCATCGCAAAGTCGTACTAATCAACCGAGCCGTGACCGTGAGGGAGCGGTAATCCTGGCCGCTTGCTGACGCGCGCGGCTCGGTTTGGTGTATCCGCGCCGCGACCGTGAGGGAGCGGCAATCCCGGCCGCTGGCTGACGCGCGCGGCTCGGTTTGATGTGTCTGAGCCGCGACCGTGAGGGAGCGGCAATCCTGGCCGCTGGCTGACGCGCGCGGCTCGGTTTGATGTGTCTGAGCCGCGACCGTGAGGGAGCGGTAATCCTGGCCGCTGGCTGACGCGCGCGGCTCGGTTTGGTGTATCCGAGCCGCGACCGTGAGGGAGCGGTAATCCCGGCCGCTGGCTGACGCGCGCGGCTCGGTTTGAATTCCACCTCTCCCAGAAATGAAACGCACCCAGAGGAGCTCAAGCAGCGTGAACGTTCTCGAACCGTCTTGACTTTCAACGCGGTCAGGATTAAAATTATTAATGTGAGGAGGGGCCTTCGCCGCAGTTCGGCCGACGTGCGGGGATTTTGGGCATGTCCTTTATATCCCTGTGAGGGCCACTTCCAGGCGTGGGCAAGGTGGCAATGGGAGGATACCATACCCCAGTAATCGTTGCTGATATCATAGCTGCCTGCGTCACCGCGGGCTTGGGCTTGTATGTCTGGAAGTGGCGTGATGCGCGTGGTGCCGTCCCGTTCATGTTCTTCATGGGCTCGGTGGCATGGTGGATGTTCACCAACGCGCTCTACCTCACCAGCCCGGATGTGCCTGGCCAGCTCTTCTGGCGGCGGGTGATGTTCCTGGCTGTGGATGCCGCGCCTATCACGTGGCTGTGCCTCGCCCTTGTGTACGCCGGGTACGACCTCTGTCGGCCGCGTAATGTGGCGCTGATGAGTGTCGTGCCGCTGGCAACTACGGTGGTTCATTGGATACGCGACGCCGACCCGCGCTACGTCGCCTGGTTGGAAAGCCTTAACCTTGGCCACATACCGCCCCCGCTGTATATGCCTTACGATATGTGGTTCGTGCTCCATGCCGTTTACGGTTATCTCCTGGTGCTCCTGGGCGCCGCCGTTCTCATCCGTACGGTGATCACACGCTCTGCTGAGCTGCATCGAGGACAAACGATTACGGTGATCATCGGTGCTATCGTCCCCCTTGTGTCAGACCTGCCGATGACATTGGGATGGATTTCCCTGCCCGGCTTCGAGACGGCACCGTTTGCCCTGACGGTCACCGGCGTGTGCTGGGCCTATGGGCTGTTTCGCTACCACTTGTTCGAGATTGTGCCGGCCGCTCACCATGTGGTCATCGCTAACCTACCGGATGGCCTGGTCGTCTTGGACGCCCAAGACCGCATCGTGGAGCTGAACCCCACGGCGGAACGGCTGCTGCATGCACACGCCCGGCGCGCGATCGGAGAAGCAATCTCACGCTACCTCCCGGACTGGCCGACGCTGCGGACACGCCTGGAACACAATGTTGATCAGCCGGATGTCACGATTGTGTTGAAAGATGGCGAAGCGGGCCAACTGGACCGATATATAGACGCAAGGATAACCTGCGTGGTAGACCAGCGCAACAGGTTAAGAGGACGTGTGCTGTTGCTGCGCGATGTGGATCATCGTGTTCGATTGGAGAACACACTGCGGCAGCGCACTGCCCAGTTGAGTGCACTGAGCCGGCTTGTGCTGGAGCTCTCCGTTGAGCTGCCACTGCCTGCGTTGCTGCGTTTCATTGTCGAGCAGTCGGTTCACCTGTTGAAGGGCACCGGCGCTGGGCTGGCCCTCTATCGCCCTGAGCACGACGCTATGGAGTGGACCATAGTGATCGGCGTAGAAAGAGCCAGCCCCCCACTGGGCACCTTGATCCGGCGCGGCGAGGGATTAATAGGCATAGTCTGGGAGACCGGACAGCCGCTGGTGTTGGATAGCTACTTGGAGTGGCCACAACGCGTCATAACCCCTTCGGATGACATGTCGCTCGGAGCAGCTGTAGCGGTGCCAATACGCTGGAGTGGCGAGACGCTGGGCGTGTTGGGAGCGGTATCTGACAAGAAGGGCGCTTTCTCGAAAGCTGATGCGGATCTGCTCGCCCTGTTCGCTGCCTATGCAGGAATCGCGATTCGCAATGCGCAACTGATGGAATCGCTGCGCAACAGCGAACGCCGTTTTCGCGAGCTGGCTGATGCGCTGCCGGATGCCGTTTTCGAGACAGATGAACACGGGATGCTCACCTTCTTGAATCGTTGCGGCCGCGAGACATTCGGATACACCTCTGCCGATCTGGAGCAGGGCATCCATCTCCTCAAATTGTTGGCGCCTGGAGAGCGGCACCGTGCCTGGCGTGAATTACAGGCCGCTATTGCGACCGGCGGTGCGAATGGTGAATTCATCGGGATGCGTAAGGATGGCGGCACGTTCCCGGTATGGGTGCATTCGATCTCGGTCGTGTCCAACGAGAATGTGAGCGGTTACCGCGGCATCGTGGTGGATATCACAACTCGCAAGCAGATGGAAGAGCAGCTTCAGCGCTCATTGCACGAAAAGGAGACGCTCCTGAAAGAAATCCACCACCGCGTTAAGAACAACTTGCAGACGGTCGCGAGCCTCTTGTACCTCCAGGCGGAGGTGGTCAAAGACGAGCAGGTACGTCGTGCCCTGGAGGAAAGTCAACAGCGCATCAGAGCGCTGGCGTCGCTCCATGAGCAGTTATATCGCTCGCATACGTTGGCGGTGGTGAACCTCGGCCAATATGTGGAAACCTTGATCTATCAGCTGCGTGATGCGTATCGCGTCCAGTCGGATGCCATCAAGATCACCCATTGTATCGAAGACGTGCCGTTGGGTTTGGACACTGCTATTCCTTGTAGCTTGATCATCAATGAATTGGTGTCCAATGCTCTTAAGCACGCATTCCTACGAAGAGGTGAGGCTCTCTTCACGGCGAACGGTGATCCGGAGGTGCGTGTTGAGCTGCGTCGTCACAAGCCAGGGGAATGTTATCTTATGGTGCGTGACAATGGCATAGGATTACCGGCGGACTTTAGTATCGAAACGGCTGCTTCGTTGGGACTGCGCATTGTCAACTTGCTGACGCGACAACTGCACGGTCGGCTCTCCGTAGAACGCGACGGTGGCACAACCATTATCATCACATTTCCGCTGGGCTGTTCATCTCATCCTTAGCATACCTTAGCATCAACATTGATTGATGGAGGATAGCGGTGCGCATAGCAATCATCGGTTTCGGCGTCGTGGGACAGGGATTGGTGGAGATTCTGCGGGACAAAGGGGAAACGCTGCGGCAGCAGGATGGTCTGGATATTCAGCTCGTTGCCGTATGCGACACCGCTAAAGGGGCCGTGTATCATCCCCGAGGGTTGGATGCGACGTTGCTGCTGCAAGCGGTTCAAACTGCCGGTTCGTTGGAGAGCTACCCCGACGCTGTCGGTCTGGTGCGCGGGCTGGACAGCATAAGCACCATCTGCGACACCGGCGCCGATGTGATCGTGGAGGCGACCTGGACCAATCTGGAGATCGGCGAGCCGGCCATCACCCACATCCGCACCGCCTTTCAAGCCGGCAAACACGTGGTGACCAGCAACAAAGGGCCGGTAGCGCTGGCCTATAAAGAATTGAAAGCTCTGGCCGATGCCAAGGGCCTTCTGTGGGGCATTGAGGGCACTGTTATGTCGGGCACGCCGGCGTTGCGCCTGGGCACCACGGCGCTGGCCGGCTGCACCATTCGAGCGGTTCGGGGTATTCTGAACGGCACCACCAACTTCATTCTCACCCGCATGGAAGGTGGTGCTTCGTATGCCGAGGCGCTTGCCGAAGCGCAACGGCTGGGTTATGCCGAGGCGAACCCCACCGCGGATGTGGAAGGGTACGATGCCTTGGGCAAATTGCTCATCCTGGCCGCGGTGGTCTTCGGTCATCCCATCACGGCGCAGCAGGTCCGTCGTCAGGGCATCACCCACCTGACTCCCCAGCACATTCAAAGTGCCCAAGCACAAGGGAAGCGCTGGAAGCTGATTGCCGAGCTGCAGCGCGGTGATGATGGCGTACACGCGCGCGTGGCGCCCCAGATGGTCGATCTCTCTCATCCGCTGGCCGGAGTGAGCGGAGCCACCAATGCCATCACCTATGTCACTGACTTGCTCGGCGAGGTGACGCTGGTAGGCCCTGGAGCAGGTCGCCGTGAGACTGGCTTCGCGCTCCTGTCTGATCTCCTGGAGATTCATCGTGCCATACGGTGAGATCGGCAGCTCAATGTTTCTGCACCGCACCTCAGCTTAATGGGAGCTCTCCGCAGACAAAGCGACGCGCCGTCTCGGCCAGTATTGCGGTGCCAACCGGTAGCGCCGCTTCATCGAGATCGAATGTAGCGGAGTGGATATGACGCGGTGGCTCGCCGGGCGTGCGGATGCCCAGCCGCATAATCGCCCCCTTGGCCACCTGCGCCATATAGCCAAAATCCTCGGCGCCCATCGATTTCTGTTCCGAGCCCACGTTTTCGGTGCCCAGAAGGTCACGCGCCACCTGGCGCAGCCAGCCAGCAACCTGGGGATGATTGTAGGTGGGAGGATATCCGCGCCGGACGGTCAAACGATAGTCGCCGCCCAATCCGCGCACCAGGCTAAAAGCTGCTTCCACCTCATGGGCAAGTTGGTCGCGCACACCTTCATCGAAGCTGCGGATGGTGCCCTCCAGGTAGGCCTCTTCGGGGATAACGTTATTGGCCGTGCCCGCCTGCACGATGCCCACGCTGACCACACAGGGCTGCAAAGGTGGAATCCGCCGCGAGGGAATTGCGTACAACGCATCGAGCACGAAGGAGGTCATCCAGATCGGGTCGCGGGTTTGCTGAGGGTAAGCGCCATGCCCGCCGTGTCCGATCACATGCGCCCTGAAGGTGTCCACCGCAGCGTTGACATAGCCATCCCCCACGTTAATAGTACCCGCGTGTAAGGCACCGTCCACGTGCTGGGCAATGACCGCTTGTACGCCCTCCAAGGCACCCTCGGCGATCATCCGTTGTGCTCCGCTCAACCCCTCCTCGTCCTCTGTTTCTTCGGAGGGTTGAAACAAGAGGCGCACCTCGCCGGGCAGATTCAGCGGATGTAGCAGCAATGCCACTCCCAGCACCATCGCCACGTGTGCATCATGGCCACAGGCGTGCATGCGCCCTGCCACCCGCGAAGCGTATTCCACCTGGTTCTCCTCCTGGATGGGCAGCGCATCCATATCGGCGCGTATGGCGATGATCGGGCCATTCCCATTGCCCAGATAACCGACCACGCCGGTACGTCCCACCCCGGTGCGCACCCGAACGCCCATATCCTGCAAGGTGCGTGCCACAAAGGCGGCGGTCTCGTGCTCCTCAAAACTCAGTTCGGGATGCTGGTGAATGGTACGACGCCATGCGATGAGTCGATCTTTGATAGCCTGTGCCTGTTGTAGCATAGCGAGTCCCCCTGTGTCAGGATTTAGGATGGTTGTCAATCCCGCACCGAAACTGCCCTCACCTTGCCGCCGCCGTCGCCCCCCAGTGCGCGGATTTTCTCCAAGAGTGGCTTGAGCACGATCTCGGGCACCATATCGCTCACATCCCCACCGGCAAAGGCGACCTCTTTCACCACGCTGGAACTCAGGAAGAGATACTTCTGGCTGGCCATCAGGCAGACCGTGTCGACCTCGGGGTTGAGGTTGCGGTTGGTGAGGGCCAGCTGGAGCTCCCACTCAAAATCGGAGACGGCTCGCAGCCCGCGCACGATCACCGTGGCGTTTTGTTGACGGGCGAATTCGACCGTCAGCCCGGCATAACGTTCCACACGCACGTTGGGGATGCTGGCCAACACGTCGCGCGTCATCTGATAGCGCTCTTCAGGGGAGAAGAGCAAGTTTTTGAGTGGGCGGTCGTACACGCCCACCACCAACTCGTCAAAGAGGCCGGCGGCGCGGGTCGCGATGTCCACATGGCCCATCGTGATCGGATCAAAAGTGGCAGGGTATATGGCTCGTATCATTTTCGTCAACTCAGATCGGTGGGCTTGCGCCAGAATTGTTGGACTTTCCGAGCGAGCAGCTGGTGTTCGGGCTGACTCAGGTCGGGATCGCAACGGAAGATGTCTTGCGCTTCCTCGCGCGCCAGCTGCAGCAGGGGCATATCGCTCAGCTGGGCGACGCGGATGTCGGGCAGTCCGCTCTGCCGGGTGCCGAAGAACTCGCCCGGCCCGCGCAGCTTCAGGTCCTCTTCGGCGAGGCGGAAGCCATCGTGGGTCTCGCTAACGATACGCAGCCGCGCCTCTGCCTCCGGCGTGGTGGCGTCGGCCAGCAACAGGCAATAGCTGGGATGCTCGCCGCGCCCCACTCGTCCGCGGAACTGATGCAGCTGCGCCAGCCCGAAGCGGTTGGCCCCTTCCGCCAGCATCACCGTGGCATTGGGAACGTCGATCCCCACTTCCACAACTGCGGTGGAGACCAAAATGTGCAGCTCGCCATTCCGGAAGCGGGCCATGACCGCTTCCTTTTCTTCGGCGCCCATGCGGCCATGCAGGAGTCCCAGCTTCAGGTCGGGAAATACCTCGTTGGACAGGCGCGTATACTCTTCAACGGCGGACTTGGCTTCGATCTTGTCCGATTCCTCTACCAGGGGGCAGATGATGAACGCCTGGCGTCCCTGGTCCACCTGCGAGCGGATGAAGGCGTATGCGCGTTCACGTTCCAGGGGGGAGAGCCAATACGTTTTGATCTGCTGTCGTCCTGGTGGCATCTCCTCGATCACCGACAGGTCGAGGTCACCGTACAGGGTGAGTGCGAGCGAGCGCGGGATAGGGGTGGCGCTCATCACCAGCATATGGGGATTGTATCCCTTGTCGCGCAGGGCGGTGCGCTGCTGGACGCCAAAGCGGTGCTGTTCATCGATCACCACCAGGCGCAAATCATGGAAGTCCACCGTCCCTTGAATCAGGGCATGGGTGCCGACCACCAGCTTGGCGCGACCGCTGGCGATGTCAGCATAGATTGTCTCACGCTCCGCAGCCGAGGCACTGCCAGTCAGCAGGCGGACGGAGAGATCGAGGTCGCTCCGCAGAGCAGCGAATGGTTCCAGTAAGCGGGTGATGGTGCGATAATGTTGCTCTGCCAGAATCTCAGTGGGCGCCATGATGGCGCTTTGGCCTCCGTTGGCTGCGGTTATCACCATTGCCGCCAGCGCCACCACCGTCTTGCCCGACCCCACGTCGCCCTGGAGCAATCGGTTCATCGGTACCGCTTGCTCCAGGTCGGCCATGATCTCTTCCAGCACCCGACGCTGTGCATTTGTCAGTCCGAAAGGCAACGCCGCGACGAATTCTTCCAGCAAGTTTCGGTCCACATGCACCGGACGGCCAGGCTGCGAGCGCCAGCGGTGGCGCTGGCGCAGCACACCCAGCTGGATGAGCAGCAGCTCATCGAAGGCCAATCGCCGCCGCGCCTGCTCGAGTATCTCGGGACTGTCGGGGAAGTGGATCTGACGCAGCGCCTCGCCCAGGGCGGGCATACCCAGCCGTTCACGTCGTGCAGCGAGATCGGAA
>JASFBB010000283.1:0-13170 GCA_036172345.1 Anaerolineae bacterium | reverse complement strand
TTTCTGTGACGCTTAAGTGCATAGAAATATCCCGGTTGTCCCGACCGCAAAAATGGTTATTGGTGCTCATTCTCATCTGTGGGGCGGTGCTGCGTTTCTATAATCTAGCCTGGGATCATGGCACACTGCCCCACCCGGATGAGCGCTCCACGGTGGCATTTTACGCGCCCTCGCTGCGCTGGCCGGAGGACTTGGGACGGGTGTTAGATCCCCGGCGCTCGCCGCTCAATCCTTTCTGGGATGTGGAGGCGGGTCATCGGCGCAGTTACACCTACGGACACTTCCCTCTTTACATGCTTGCACTGACGGCCGCAGCAGTGCAGAGTTTGGCGCCGACGGCACGCGCGCTCGGCCTGCCTGTTGAAATGGTTGCCTTTATGGAGATGGCGCGTTCGCCGGTGGGGTTCGCCATCATCGGCCGCTTTTTGATGGCATTGGCCGACACGGCCAGTGTGTACCTGCTTTTTCTGCTGGGACGACGTTTATATGGAGCATGGGCAGGGTTGTTGACAGCCGCTCTCTCGGCGTTCACCGTGTTACAAATCCAGCTGGCACATTTCTTCGCGGTGGATCCCATTTCGGCGACATTCGTTTTCCTCGCTCTATATGCTTCTGTCCTCCTGGCAGAACGACGCAGTGTGGGCGCAGCGTCGTTGACCGGGTTGGCTATCGGTCTGGCGGTTGCTTGTAAGTTCAGCGCATTGCCCATCGTTGCGGCGCCGGTGGTCGCCCTGAGGATACGCCGTTCTGAGGTGAGCGATGACGAATCCTCCCCTATTGAGCAACCAAGGTGGCGTTTGTTAGTCTTGGTGACGTGTATCGCGTTGGTGACTTTTGCGCTTACTTCGCCATACGTGTTCCTCGACCTTCAGAACTTCTGGCAGGCTGTAGTTCAGGAACAGGGAGATATGGTCACCGGTGTGGCAGACTTCCCCTTCACGCGACAGTATCGCGGGACGTTGCCCTATCTCTACTTCTTGGAACAGCAAGTGTTGTGGGGCATGGGACCCCCGTTGGGCGTCTTTGCCCTTTTGGGATTGCTCTGGGTGCTATGGCGTGCCCTGCGACGTCAGGCGGTCACCGGTGAATATGTTATTCTAGCCTGGCTGATCCTGTACTTTGGTCCGACGGGGTTGTTCTTGGCCAAGTTTATGCGTTATATGGCGCCGGTGACCCCACTGTTGGTGCTGTTTGGAGCGGGAATGGTGGCCTATCAGGGGGCGCCCAAGCTTTTGAAATTAGAAAGTGAGACGAGGGGGGATTCGGGCAGGCGCTTTATCGCGTTGCGCAGCATCGCCGGCGTTCTTGCGTTACTGGGTGCGATGATATGGGCTCTGGCCTTCGTGAACGGTGTCTATGGATCAGAGCATCCCTGGGTGACCGCTTCACGCTGGGTATATCGGAATATCCCGGATGGAGCATGTATCGCTGCCGAACACTGGGAGGAGGGATTCCCGCAATCTCTGCCGGAGCCGGGCATGAATCCCGGCGCACACGGCTATCGTCAGCCGTTGCTTCCTATGTATGAGGAAGATACGCCGGAGAAGTTCCAGATCATCCGAGAGACTCTGAAACGTTGTGACTACCTTGTGCTGGCCTCGAACCGACTCTGGCGCACGATCCCCCGTCTGCCTCAGCGTTATCCGATGAGTGTGCGCTATTATGAGGCGCTTTTCAGCGGAGAGCTGGGTTTTGAGCAGATTTATACGTGGTCAACGCCACCGCGTTTGGGTCCATTGGTCATCGACGATCAGGTGGCTGATGAGAGCTTCACGGTCTACGATCATCCTCGTCCCATTATCTTCCGCAAGACCCGCCAGTTGAGTGACATGGAATGGGAGCAGCTGTTGGGTGGTCTGTGGGAAAAAGCGATTCCCGGTTACGTCGGTCCACCGCCGGCGCTGGCCTGGCTGCGCAAAACGTTTCAGATAGGCTGGGTAGTACCGTCGCCCGCGGAGCAGTCTACGGAGAAACGCAAGTCATTGTTGCTGGACATGCCGGTGGACGAGTTGCCAGCCTTGAACGATTTCCGATGGAACGCGTGGGCGAACAACTCGGCGGTAGCGGCTATTGTGTGCTGGTGGCTGGCTGCGCAGTTCATAGGCTGGTTGGTGTGGCCAATCGCGCGTCGGGTGCTGGGAGCTCTAAGCGACCAGGGTTATCTGCTGACAAAGAGTCTGGGTTGGTTAATGGTTGGTTATGGCGTGTGGATACTCTCCAGCTGGCGCGCCTTGCCCAATGCATTGTCCGCCATTGGTGTGTGGATGACGGTGCTTCTGATGGTGTCGACCTGGCTGTTCTGGCGAGATCGGCAGGCGATACGCGATCTTCTCAAATGCCGAGGGCGCCTCATCCTGTTGGGAGAAGGGGTTTTTGCACTGGTGTTCTTGTATTTCGTCGGATTGCGTCTGCTGAACCCTGACCTGTGGCAGCCGTGGAATGGCGGCGAGAAGATGTTGGAGATAGGCTTTCTCAATGCCATCGTCAAAAGCCCTTATATGCCTCCTTATGATCCCTACTTCGCGGGGGGACATATCAATTACTATTATTATGGGCTTTTTCTGGTAGGCATTCTGGTCAAGCTGACCGGCATTCAACCTACTATTGCGTTTAATCTGGCGGTGCCTTTGCTCGCGGGGCTGACAGCGGGCAATGTTTTTTGCCTTACCTATCATCTGACGTCCTCGGTCGATGCGAGGAGTTGTAGAAAGGCAAGCCAGGGCAAGGGGGATGAGAGACATCCTACCGGGCGTCCATTACTCGCTGGCTTGCTTGCGGTCGTATGGGTGATGTTTATTGGGAATCTAGCTGGCTTTCGTCAACTGGCGCGCTATCTGGAGGACGCCGGCGGCAGCAATTTCGCCACAGGCCTGCCCCTGATAGGGGAAGCGGTGCGGACGCTGACGGGGTTATGGCGTGTGGTGTTTGAGGGTGTGCGATTGCCTCCTTATAGCTTCTGGGATCCCACGCGGGTGATCCCGGACACCATCAATGAGTTTCCCTATTTCAGCTTTTTATTTGCCGATCTGCATCCTCATCTCATTGCGATGCCGTTTGCGGTGCTGGTATTGGTGCTGATTTATGTGTTGTTAGTGAATTGCGCGACGCGCGATGACACCCGTGTAGGTGTCTTGGAAGAACGAGCGCGGAGAAGCCTGGTCGGACGTCTCTGGCGCGCTAGTGTGAAGGCAGTGTGTGTGCTGCTTGGAGGTAGCATTACGGTCTGGCTGGCGTTGGCGTTTTGTCTGGGAGCGCTGGCGGCGACCAACACTTGGGATCTGCCCACCTATACCGGGCTGGCAACTCTCGCCTTTTGGCTGGCCCTTTATCGGTCGAGTTGTAGCAGAGCTGCCTCGGGCGAGCAAGAAGCGATGGGCCGATGGAAAAGCCAACCGATGTACCGGCTTATCCGTGCTCTCGGGTTTGGGATCGTCACACTGGCGACCGGTTATCTGTTGTATCTGCCCTTCTTTCTCTCCTACCAGCCCCTTGATGTGGGTTTAGGATTGGTGAGAGATAAAACCAATCTGGAGCAGTTCCTATGGATTTGGGGGTTTTTCCTTTTCGTAGGGTTTAGCTATTTAATCGTCACAGCGATACGTCCACAGTCGCGTCTATGGGGGGCGCGTCTGATCAGCCTGTGGTTGCGTCATTGGAATGTGGCGCCGCGTCTGCCTCGCTTGATGAGTCAAATGACTGTGACAGCGACACCAGGCAAAGCGATTCTGCTCTGGCTGATCGTCCTCGTCCTGGCACTCACGATCCTGCTCTGGCTGTTGGGTTATCACGTTATCGCGTTATTGTTGCCGGCTCTTTGCCTTGCTCTGATCCTGTTGCTGCGCCCGGAGTTATCGGACGGGCAGAGCTTTGCAGCCCTATTGTTCTTTGGGGCCTTGCTCATCCTTATGGGGGTGGAGATTTTCTATCTGCGTGATTTTCTGGGGGGCAGCAGTTATTACCGTATGAACACTTTGTTCAAGTTCTATATCCAAGCCTGGGTGCTGCTGGGAGTAGCGATAGCGGCCTTGTTGCCGGGATTGTGGAAACGGATCGCAGGTTGGCGACGTGCTCGCTGGACTCCTGCCTGGAAGACTCTGATGGTCGGCTTGTTGATCGCTTCACTAGTGTATCCGCTGTTCGGCACCCGCACGCGGGTGTTGGATCGCTTCGACGATCCGCCCCCAATAGGCACCCTGGATGGCATAGCGTATATGACCACTGGCAAGTTGCACTGGCCCCACAGTAACGTAATCGAGCTGAAGTACGATTATGAGGCGATTCGCTGGCTGCAGGAGCATGTTATAGGCACCCCAGTGCTCGCTGAGGCAAAACTTGGCTACTATCGTGAGGGAGGTATGCGTGTGTCCAGCTATACCGGTTTGCCGATACCACTGGGGGGGTTGCACCAGAATGAACAACGTTGGCCAGATCAGATTGGGCAGCGCGATGGGTTATATATGGAATTCTGGAATACCACGGATCCCGAGAGGGCGTGGGAGTTGATCCAGCAATTGCGCATTTCTTATATTTACTTTGGCCAGTTAGAACGGACTCTGTATAACCCAGAGATTGCGCGTTTGGTGGAGGGTTGGGGGGTGAGCTTCTTGGATCCGGCGGGTTATGAGAAATTCGAGAAGTTGCGTTCGCAAGGACGGCTGGAGCTCGTCTATGAGAATCCGCGTACGCGCATTTATCGAGTGATCACGGCGAGGTAGGCACAGGGATGATCGTCGCCACAGCACTCCTCTGGTGGATATTGATCCAGCTGTTCGGTCTGGCAGCTCTTCCGCTGGCCTTTCATCTGTTCTCTCGTCTGCCGGATCGTGGGTACACTTTGGCACGTCCACTGGGCCTCTTGCTGGCCGGTTATCTCTTGTGGCTGGGTGGCAGCCTGGGCTTTTGGGAGAACAGTGTCAGCGCGACGGTCGTGATGCTCGCGTTGGTGGGGGGTGTGGGTTGGTGGTTATATGCAGCGCGTCTGAAACGGGGCGGCATCTCGCTGAGCGTGTGGGTGCGTACCCATGGGGTCTATGTGGTGTGTGTAGAGACGCTGTTTGGCCTGGCTTTGCTGGGATGGACGATTTTTAGGGCACACAATCCAGATATCGAAACCGCGGGCGGGGAGAAGTGGATGGAGATCGCCTTTGTCAACGCCACACTGCGCAGCGAGCACTTTCCACCGCAGGATCCGTGGCTTTCGGGCTATGGGATCAGCTATTATTACTTCGGCTATGTGCTGATGGCGATGGTGAGCCGCCTGTCCGGTCTGCCTGCGACCATAGCATACAACCTATTTGTGCCGACTCTGTTTGCATTGACACTCTGCGGTGCTTTCGGACAGGTTTACAACCTCATAACCGTCAGGCAGCGAGAAGATGGGCATAATCGATTGAGCCAACGGAAGCAATGGATGGGGGTGTTCTATGGCCTGGTGGGTGCCATCTTTGTGGGCGTGATGGGCAATCTGGAAGGCTTTTTGGAAGTATTGCACGGCCGCGGGCTACTGCCGGCCAGTTTCTGGCAATGGCTTGACATAAAAGATATCAATGTAGCACCGCTGTTAGAGGGCAGCTGGATTCCCACCCGGTTCATGTGGTGGTGGCGGGCATCGCGCGTGCTCCACGACTGTTCGTTGCAGGGGTTGGCGACGGGCAACTGCAACCCACCGGGCGGTGATTGGGAGGTCATTGATGAGTTTCCGTTTTTCAGCTTCTTGTTGGGGGATGTCCATCCTCACGTTTTAGCGCTGCCGTTCGTCTTGTTGATCTTGGGATTGATCCTGAACGCTTTCATTAGGGCAGGATGTATTAGAACAGAGGTACCCGAAGCATTTGACCCGGCGGTTGAGGTATTGGAGGACAAGCGGGGTACGGGGACAAAAGCGACCGCAAGCCCCGCCCAGCGCCTGGCGCGCCTGGTACATGAGGTTTTCGGCGGCTGGCTGGGCTTCGTTCTGGTTGCCGTTTGCCTGGGAGGATTGGGTTTCCTCAACACCTGGGATTTCCCCATCTACCTGGCCATTATGAGCGTGGCGATTGCGGTGGCGCGCGCTCAACTTGGTCGAACGAATTGGGCGAGCGAGGCGCTTGCATTGGGAGGCGGACTGGGGCTATTGGGTGTCGGTTTATACTTGCCTTTTTATATTGGATTTCAGTCCCAAGCAGGCGGTTTATTGCCCAATCTGTTCAACCCGACGAAGGCACAACAATTCCTCGTCTTTTTCGGCCCGTTTCTATTTGCGATTGTGAGTTATCTGTTTCTCGTCTCAAGCCGGTTGGGATGGCATTTTCATTGGAAGCGTCTGCCACCTCTGCTTTTGGCCACTATTGTGGCACCTGTGGTTGCCTTGTTGACAATGGTGATGGTCGCTGCCATATCCCCCGCGTTGCGTGTCTATGTGGACGGAATCCTTCACGATCCTTATATGCAATCCCTCATCGGCCAGCCTTCCATCTGGTCGCTGGTGTTTGTGGCGTTACGCCTTCACTTGGGCAATCCGTTAACTTGGTTGTTGCTGAGCAGTTTGTTGATTTGGATCGCCTTGATCTGGCCCTCACGCCATTCTGCATCTCATTCTCCGATCAAAACTGCTTTGCTTTCGTCCGCTGATCGCTTTGTGCTGCTCCTGACCGGCTTTGGTCTGGTGCTGCCGCTGGTTGTCGAATTTGTGTACCTGCGAGACAATTTCGGCATCCGTATGAACACTGTCTTTAAGTTTTATTATCAAGCTTGGATCTTGTTCGCCATCTCGGCTGCCTATGGATTGGGGGCTATTCATACGCATTTCTTTCGAGCCCGGACGTCAACGGGGAGCGAAAGGTGCAGCGCGCTGTGGCAACCAGTGCTGTATGGATTATGGGGATTGGTTACAGTATGCCTGGTGCTTGCCGGGCTGGTTTATCCTGCCCTGTCCATTCCTAGCAAGATAGCCCAGTATGAAAGTGAGCCCCAGCTAGATGGCATGGAGTGGCTGAGCAAGGTGCATCCCGAGGATTATGCCGCTGTCCGCTGGCTGCAGAGCAACGTGCGCGGTGAGGCTGTGATTCTGGAAGCGCCGGGCGATCGCTATGCTGCCTATGATTATGTGGGGCGTGTCTCTGCGTTAACTGGGCTGGCCACGTTGCTGGGTTGGGGCAACCATGAGCACCAATGGCGCGGAAGTTATGAGCTACCTGCCCGACGGGAACCGGATGTTGAAGTGTTGTATAATGGGCTGGATACGTCCCGCACCATAGCATTGCTGGATCAGTATAATATCACCTATGTCTATGTGGGAGAGCTCGAACGGAAGCGCTATCATGCAAACGGACTGGCCAAGTTCGAGCAACTGATGGAGCCTATCTATAGGCAGGGCGATGTCGTCATCTATCAGCGTCGCTGAAAAGCGTCTGTGTGTGGAAACAGGTTAGTGTGCCAGATCAACACTGGACACGATGTCGCGGTGAACTGCTTCACAAAGACACAGCAGATTTTGACAGCTTAGGGGTGACCTGTTACACTTAGGATAGTCGGGGTGGTCGGACTTGAACCGACGACCTCTGCGTCCCAAACGCAGCGCGCTCGCCGACTGCGCCACACCCCGATGCATTGTATTTATAGTACCAATCTAGTGGATCGGCAAGTTTGCAGCTACGCTGTAGCATCGGATGCTTAAGTCGCAGAGATGGTCGCCTTCAACGCGTCTTGGATCGCTGATTGAGAGCTCGGTAGTGTCTCTCAACCCACGGGTGGTCCAAGACGTTGTTTTGTCTCCGTGAAGGTGAGATTGGCCGGGGACAAAGTGCCTCAAAAATAGGTATGACAGGTATGATGATATTAGACCTGAAATGGGGGGTGCGGGTCGTATATCCTCGATTCGGAACATTGGATTGTTCATCCCAAGACGTATTTCTCCATGGAGTTCCTTTTCCGATCTCTGAGTACACAATTTCATTCCTAACCGAAGGAGGTGTTTGATTTCTATGACAGCATATGCAACCACTGCGCGAGCACCCACGTTCCTTGAGGAGGTGATCGCACGTACACCCGGTGAGCCCCATCTAGAACGATGCATCCAGTGTGGTACGTGCGGGGGCTCATGTCCTTCCGGAGCGGATATGGAGCACACGCCACGGGGCCTGTTTGCGTTGATCAACGCCGGTCTGAGGGAACAGGCCCTGTGCAGCAATACCCCATGGTATTGTGTGTCGTGCTACTATTGTACAGTGCGGTGCCCTCAGCAGATCCATATCACGGACGTGATGTACACCTTGAAACGAATGGCCATTGATGAGGGATACTATACCGAGTCGACCGCGCGCGATGCGCCGGAGTTCTCCAAGACATTCATCGACTTCGTGGAAAGCAACGGACGCAGCTTCGAGCTCGGCTTGGCCACTGCCTATCACCTGCGCTATCGTCCGCTCAATGCTGTGGGCATGGCCCCGATGGCATTGGGGATGTTGCGTCGGGGGCGCATGGATCTCACGCCAACGAAGATCAAAGGCATTAAGCAGCTGCAGGCGATCCTCAACAAGGCCAAAGAATTGGGAGGTGTGAAATGAAGTATGGCTATTACCCCGGCTGTTCCCTGGAACGCAACGCAGCCGCCTATCATCAATCGGCCATGGCTGTGGCCGGGCCGCTGGGGATCGATCTGGTAGAAATCGACGACTGGAACTGCTGCGGAGCGACCGAGTATTTTTCGATCAACCTGT
Organism: Anaerolineae bacterium; assembly: GCA_036172345.1. Classification (GTDB taxonomy): domain Bacteria; phylum Chloroflexota; class Anaerolineae; order 4572-78; family NAK82; genus NAK82. Next base: position 4,474 of record JASFBB010000283.1, on the reverse strand, counting down.
TGCCCGCCTATGCACTGGTGGCACGCAATCTAGCATTGGCGCAGGACCAAGGGATCAGCGATCAGCTGGTGGCTCCGTGTAGTGCCTGTTTTCTGAATCTCACCAAGACCGATCGGTATATGGCGGACTCTCCCCAATTGGCAGCAGATGTGAATGAAGCGCTGGCGGCTGGAGGATTGCACTATACGCCTGGCAGTGTGCGGGTGCGTCATCTGCTTGACATTATCGTGAACGATGTGGGCTATGACGTGGTGGCGGCCCATGTGAGCAAACCGCTGACAGGTCTGCGCGTGGCCGCTTATTATGGTTGTTTGATCGTGCGTCCTGGTTATGGGGGGATATTCGACGATCCAGAGCATCCCACCGTTATGGATAAGCTGTTGCGGGTGCTAGGTGCTGAGGTGGTGGATTTCCCTCTGCGGGCCCAATGTTGTGGTGGTCACATGACTCAGATCAGCCAGGAAGTGGCTTACGAGATGATCCGTCGTCTGCTCAAGAACGCTGCCGACTATGAAGCGGATGTGATTGCGACAGTCTGTCCGATGTGCCAGCTCAACCTGGATGCCTATCAGGCCAATGTGAATCAGTTCTTCAAGACAGATTACATGATACCAGTATTGTATTTCACCCAGCTGATGGGGCTAGCTTTTGGCGCCTCTCCGCTCGAGTTGGGTATTGGCAAGGAATTTGTGGACGCGCGTCCCGCCTTGTCCAAGATTGGGGTGGCGGTGCCCTCCAACGGGACACCGCGTAAGGCGGGGGCATCAAAAGAGGCGCTTCCAATGCCGCGTTTAGAGGAGGAAAGATCATGAGTGAGGAACGAGTTGGCGTGTATGTCTGTCACTGTGGGAGCAATATTGCCGGCACCGTTGCTGTGGAGGAGGTATCACAGTGGGCTGCTGGCTTGCCCAATGTGGTGGTATCCCGTGATTACAAGTTCATGTGCTCCAGCCTGGGACAGGAGCTGGTGGAGAAGGACATCAAAGAATTGGGCTTGACGCGCGTCGTGGTAGCGGCATGTTCTCCCCATATGCACGAACGCACGTTCCGCGCCACATGCGAGCGTGCCGGGCTCAATCCCTTCTTGTTCGAGATGGCCAACATCCGCGAGCTCGATTCGTGGGCGACGGATGATCGCGTGGCGGCGACCCAAAAGGCCAAAGCTATGGTGAGCGCCGCAGTGCGGCGCGTCATCCATCATCAGCCGCTCCAGCTGTTGCCGGTCACCATCAATCCCAACACGCTGATCGTTGGAGGAGGGGTGGCTGGCATCACCGCGGCGCTGGAAATCGCCAATGCAGGGTACCACGTGTACCTGGTTGAACGTGAGCCTTCCATCGGTGGCCATATGGCTCAGCTGGACAAAACTTTCCCCACGCTGGACTGCTCGGCATGTATCCTGACGCCTAAGATGGTGGATGTAGCACAGAACAAAAACATCACCCTGCTCAGCTGGAGCGAGGTGGAAGTTGTGGAAGGATACATCGGCAATTTCACTGTTACGGTGCGCAAGAGGGCGCGCTATGTAAACGAGGAAAAGTGCACTGGTTGCGGCATCTGTATCGACAAATGCCCCAAGAAGGTGGTGGACGAGGTCTTCGAGGCTGGGTTGGGTTATCGGAAGGCGATCTATCGTCCCTTCCCTCAGGCGGTTCCCAAGTACCCGGTTATCGATACTGCCAGCTGCATCTTTTTCCAGCGTGGCAAGTGTAAGGCGTGTCAGATGTTCTGCCCCACAGAGGCGATCGATTTTGAGCAGCAAGACCAGATTCTCAAGCTCGAGGTGGGCAACATCGTCCTGGCGACCGGTTACGACACGTTTGATCCGCGGCGCATTCCGCAATATGGCTACGGTCGGTTGGCCAACGTGTTCACCAGTCTCGAGTTCGAGCGTATGGTCAACGCTGCTGGCCCAACGGGTGGGCGCATCGTGCTGCGGGACGGGGTGACAACGCCCAAAAGCGTGGCGATCATCCACTGTGTGGGCTCGCGTGACAAGAATTATAACGAGCATTGTTCGCGCGTCTGCTGTATGTACTCGCTGAAGTTCTCGCATCTTTTGCACGAGCGTGTGCCAGATGCTCAAGTCTATGAGTTTTACATCGATATCCGTGCCACAGCGAAGCGTTATGAGGAGTTCTACCACCGCGTTCTGGAAGAGGGCACCCGTTTCATTCGTGGCCGGGTGGCGGAGGTGACCGATGCGGCGCGTTTGCCCGGCGAGGAAGGCAAGCTGATCGTGCAGTACGAGGATACCCTGGTCGGCAAGCAGCGCCGCCTGCCGGTGGATATGGTGATTTTGAGCGTTGGTATGGAGGCACGCCGCGATTCGCGGGAAGTAGCCCAAATTTTCGGCCTGGGATGTGAATACAATGGGTTCTTCATCGAGCGACATCCCAAGCTCGACCCGGTTAATACGATGACCGAGGGGATCCAGATCGCCGGAGCATGTCAGGGCCCGATGGCCATCCCCGAGGCAGTGGCGCAGGGAGCTGCCGCGGCAGCGCGGGTGCTCAGTTTGATCACTCAGGGCACAGTGATGATGGAGCCAGTGCGGGCACACATCGACGCCGAGAAATGCTCCGGCTGCCGCATTTGCAACAACCTGTGTCCTTACAACGCGATTGTCTTCCACGAAGACCGCAAGGTCTCCGAAGTGATTACAGCGCTTTGTCAAGGATGCGGTGCTTGCGTGGCGGCTTGCCCGAGCGCGGCGATCATGGGAGCCCACTTCACAGACGAACAGGTGATGGCGCAGATCGAAGGTATGTTGTGGGATGTGCAGCCACAAATCGCTATGACTGCTACAGGAGCAGAGTGAGAAAATGGACAACTCATATGAACCTGTCATCGTCGGTTTTCTGTGCAACTGGTGCTCTTACCGTGCGGCCGATCTGGCCGGTACGTCTCGTTTACACTATGCGCCGAATATGCGCCCTATCCGCGTGATGTGCAGTGCGCGGGTGGAGCCTCAGTTCGTCTTGAAGGCGCTGCGTGAGGGAGCCGATGGTGTGCTAATCGCGGGCTGTCACCCGGGCGAATGTCACTACGTGGATGGTAACATCAAGGCACTGCGACGTTACGAATTGCTCAAGCGGATGTTGCGTCAGCTGGGCATCGAAGAGGAGCGTGTGCAGCTCGTTTGGGCAGCAGCCTCGGAAGGCAATGTCCTGGCGGATGCGGTCAACCGTATGACCGAACAACTGCGTCGCCTGGGTCCTTTGCGCTGGCGCGAGACAGTTTTGGGTGGAGATGGTCAAATGACGGAATATAGTAGTGAGAAAGTATCTAAGGAGGTATGAGGGATATGGCGGCCAAGGAGAAGCCAAAATTTGCCATGTACTGGGCCGCTTCCTGCGGTGGCTGCGAGATTTCCACGCTCAACATCGGTGACAAGATCCTGGCAGTGGGCGAGGCCTTTGACGTCGCCTTCTGGCCGTGTGTGGCCGATTTTAAGGTGAAGGATGTCGAGGGATACCCCGACGGCTACATTGACCTGTGCCTTTTCAACGGGGCCATTCGCAATTCTGAGAACGAAGAGATGGCCCACCTGTTGCGCAAAAAGTCCAAGATACTGGTCGCTTTTGGCTCGTGTGCCAGTGAGGGGTGTATCCCCGGCTTGTCCAATCTGACGACGGCCGAAGCTACGTTGCGCGCTGTGTATCTCGACAATCCCTCGACGGATAATCCGAAGAAGACATTGCCGCAGCCATTCACGAAGGTGCCCGAAGGCACCATCCAGATACCTGTCTTCTATGAGCGTGTGAAGTCGCTCGATCAAGTGGTGGCGGTGGATTATGTGATGCCGGGTTGTCCGCCCGAGGCGCACCAAATTGCCACCGTGATGGATGCCGTGATCACGGGCGTCCCGCTGCCGCCACCCGGCAGGAGCATCATCGGCGCGGGCAGCGTGGCGGTTTGCGAGGAATGCCCTCGCCAGAAGAACGTGAAGCGGATCAAACGCTTCTATCGCCCCTATGAGATCACCCCGGATCCGGAAATCTGTTTGTTGGAACAGGGTATCGTGTGCATGGGCATTGCCACGCGTGCTGGCTGCGGGGCACTATGCCCGCGGGTGAATATGCGCTGTGAGGGGTGTTACGGGCCGTTGGACGGCGTGGAGGATCAGGGGGCGAATATGGTCGCGGCGATTGCCTCCGTGATTGAGGAGGGTTCTGGTCCGCTGGCCGGCATTGATGAGGCGGAGCTACAGCGTCGCATCGGCAAGGTGATGGATACCTTGGTTGATCCGGCAGGCACCTTTTACCGCTTCAATATGGCCCATTCGTTGTTGATGCGTGCCCGCTTTACAGGGGGTGAGGTCGAGAAAGGAGCAGCCTAGATGAAGCAGATCACGATCGATCCAATCACGCGGCTGGAAGGTCATGGTAAGATTGAAATCTTCCTAAACGACAAGGGTGAGGTAGCTAATGCCTATTTTGTCATCCCAGAGCTACGTGGTTTTGAGCGCTTC
>JASFBB010000282.1:0-18736 GCA_036172345.1 Anaerolineae bacterium | reverse complement strand
TCTCGAAATCGGGCTGGAGCTCGTGCCGCCGCTCCCAAGTGCGATTGACCAAATCCACCAACCCACGCACGACACGTTCCGCCTCGGCACGGTCTGCCAAGTTGGCAGCCATGATGCGCCTGGCATGGAAAGCGACGTTGCGCCCCCCCTTCGTCCAGGTGAGCGCATTGGCAGCCCGATTGTAAACTGCACCACGCAGCGTGGCATTGAGATAGGGTAACACCTCGCTGATATCCACCTTCAATTGCGCCTCGGCAGTCCACTTTTCAGCGCCGGGTTCGCAGGGTGGTGTGAACAGCTTTAGCTCGTACTCATTGATTAACATAGCCGGGATCCCCATTTCCAGTCTGGAAATGCGCTCTAAACCTCTTACGCCAGTCGGTGTGCCAATATGCGCACCGCCAGGACGAACAGAGCGGTCGCATAAGCTACCAATGCTAGGGTCACTTCTGCTCTCTCTCGCACTTCGAACATACATCGCCAGCGCGGTTGGTCCAGTATTCCAACCCGCACACGAGGCAGACTACGTGGCGCAGATTACCCATCGGTGACTTGCCGCGCGGTCGTTCCTCCGGCGGCAGCGCGGCGAAGGGGTCGATATAGCAACAACACCCCGACAGTGCCTCCTCAGCCTCTTCTTCGTCCTCGCTCATCAGGGTGCTCCTCGCAACCACCCAATCCGTCAGATCAGGAAGGCGATCACCCCCTGATCTGAGGGATCAGATCTTTGGGTTACCCCTGACTCTCTTTGAGCCAGGCGATGATTTCCTCTTTACGTGGCAGGCGACCGGCCGATTTGACCTTTTCGTTGATCACCAATCCGGGTGTGCTCATGATCTGATAGGACATGATCGCATTCACGTCGGTTACCTTGGTGATGGCTGCTTCGACGCCTGCCTCGGCGAGCGCCTCGCGCGTCAGCTCCTCCAAGCGCTTGCATTTGGGACAACCCGTGCCTAGAATTTTGATCTCCATACTGCTCAGATTCTCCTTTTCCGTTGTAGATTAGCGCAAATTATATCCCACGTTACACCGAACGCTGATGGGCCAACGCCATCATCCGTTGGTTGTGCTGGCTGACCCACCACAGCCCAACTATCAACACTGCTAGAAACGCGATGACATAGAGGGCAATGAGCCAAATGCTAGTGCCGTCGATCCATGCCCCGTACAACAGGCCGGCGAGCGTGCTGAACAGTGCCACCCAGCCGACATACACCCATGCCTTCAACCGCCCGATGATGGTCGAAACGATCAGGATGCTCTGCAAGCTCAGCTCCGGGTCGGCCATCAGATAGGCCAAAAGCGGTCCGCGATGCATTCCTAGGCTCAAGAACATGTTGGCGATGGGCACCTCCACCAGCGTGGGGAAGTACATAAAGACGCCAAAGACGACGCCGGCCAAATTGCCCAACAGCGTGTTGCGACCGGCTAGATATTCGATCCACTCTGGCCGGATCAGCTGGCGGATGATCCCCACAGCGAAGACACCCACCGCCAACAAGGGGAAAATCTGCTTGATGAAGCGCCACGATTCCCACAGCCATTCCTGGAGCTCATACGGCTCAAAGAGCCGTCGCGCGATGTAGGTGGTCGCAGCTAATGTCACCACGATGGCGAAGAACTTGCCAGGAAAACGTACCTCTAAGCCCGTGGCATAGGGTGTCATATTGGTGGCTGCCACCAGCAGTGTGAGCATGATCAAGCCCAATGCCACCCACGTCCAGCGATTGAACCCCTCGTCCACACGGTTCAGGCCAAACCAGGCCGCCACGCCGATACACGCCAGCAATCCGATCAAGATGGCGCCCTGGACGCTCACACCCTCTTCACCTTTATTAGGGTCGAAGGGCGCCAGCTGGTGGAGCAGAGATTGGAAGCGGTCCACCCCGACCACAGGAAGCTCCACTTGGGCATAGTCGTTGGTCAGAAAGCCCAGCTTCAGCGTCCCCGAGAGGAGCAGCGCCGCCAGGATGAGGATGAACACCCACGAACGGCGCGGAATGCGACCGCTTCCAGCGAAACTTTGGTCGCTCTCCTGGTCATGGGCGATGTCTGAGCGGCTGAAGATGAGCGCCATGATCATCCCGATGCCGATGCCGAACGAGAGCGACAACAACAGTCGGGCGATGGCCAAATCCAAGCCGATCGCAACCCCGGTGTACGCCAGTGCCAGGATATTGGCAGCTGGCGCGAAGAACAGGAATGTGATCGCTGGACCCAAACCGGCCCCCTTCTTGTAGATGCCGGCGAACAAGGGCACAATAGTGCACGAACACACCGCCAGCAGCGAGCCGGCTGACGCAGCGGCCGGGTATGAAACATATTTGGGGGCATTGCGGCCCAGATAACGCGTGATCGCCTCTTTGGGCAACAGGGCCGCCATCGCGCCGGCGATGAAGAAAGCCGGTAGCAGACACAGCAACGTGTGAGCCGCTAGGTAGGCGGCCAGATTGCCCAAGCCCCCCTGCAACAGCTTCAGCGCGAAACCCAAAATCTCTTCCATAGTGTAACCGTTATCCTCCATTTGCTCATTGAGCGTGAGTGTCACGTGTATTTCGGATCATCCCGTTCCTGTACGCAACATCGCCGCGAACTCGTGCGGCATCTCGCTCGCCTCAATCGCACGCGCGGTGTGTTCGATGTCGTATTCCACGCGCACGAAAGTCACATGCAGCGCGCGATCCTCGGCTTCCAGAATGGCGTAACAGGCGCGCGGGTCGCCATCCTTAGGTTTGCCCACGCTGCCGTCATTGACCACGTGCCGCCCGCTGGGCAACACTTTGTGATAGGGCAAATGGGTATGCCCACAGACTAATACATCCACCTCCGCCATGTCGAGCAGCCGTTCCAGGCTGGCATCCGGACGATCCTCGAACAGATACTCGTTGATTTTGCGCGGACTGCCATGCACCAGGAGCACACACAGACTGCCCAGCTGCACACGGATGTTCGGCAGCAAGTTGCGCAAGAACGCCTTGCTCTCTGCAGAGGTATGCGCATTCGTCCAGGCGATCGAGCGGTTGCCCAACACTTTAGCTTCCGGCGTCTTATAGGCACAGCCGCAGTCGTCGCTGTCGTTGCCCACTCCCTGATCATAATTGCCCATAATGGTGGGGATGCCGCTGCGCCGAATGGTATCAACCACCTCGTTGGGAAAGGTGGCATAACCCACCAAATCACCCAGACAATAACGCTCCCTCAGACCCCGCGCATCCATGTCAGCCAACACGGCCTCCAACGCGGCCAGATTGGCGTGAATATCGCTGAAGATCGCTATCCGTCGACTCATCCCTGCTATACTCCTTGTTTATTTCACTGGCACGCGCCTCCGCGGCAGGCAACGCGCAGCGTCCACCCCCGTTGGGGCGTGCAGCATCCCTTCCGGGCCGCATAACACCGCGCGCTTGCAAACGCGTGCCGGGTCAAAAAACCAGGCAAACCAGCTGCGCCAGTATGCCACCGTCTCACGATTGACCGAGTAGTAGATCCAACGACTATCCACAATATCGCGGCGGCAGCTGATGAGGCCCGCCTCGCGCAACACGCGCAGATGATGGGATAAAAGGTTGGGCGGCATATCCAGCTGCTCGTTGAGCTCACAGTTGCATGAGTCGCCCTGCATCAGCCGCTCGAAGATGCGCAGGCGGTTCGGGTCGGCCAGAGCCCGTAGCATGCGTATCACCTCAGCGCGATCGGGCTGGCGCTCGGGTGGCGATATTTCCCAGCTCTCACCTTTCATCGTCCCCTCCCAGGCGCATGTTTCGCACCGACAATCCCCTACAATTTGGCATGTCACACCCTGTACCTGCCTATACAAACCTTATTTCCCTGATGCTGCGGCTTTGTCCTGTATCATTATCGGCTGTGGTTCGGCGATTTGGAACCAGGCGCGCCTGATCCACAGTGCCACATACACCAAGCCGATCAACACCGGCACCTCGATCAATGGACCGATCACGGTCGCCAATGCCTCTTGTGAGGCGATGGTAAATGTGCCGACGGCGACCGCGATGGCCAGCTCGAAGTTATTGCTGGCGGCCGTGAACGATTGTGTCGCGGCCATCTCATACTTGAAGCGCAAGAGGGCGGACAGCCCGAAGGACACGAAGAACATCAGCACAAAGTAGGCCACCAACGGAATGGCGACACGCAGCACATCCAACGGCTGGGCCAGGATGCGGTCGCCCTGCATGGCAAACATCACCACAATGGTGAAGAGCAGGCCGATCAGCGCTGTGGGGGCCAGCCGTGGCATGAGTTGCGTCTCATACCACTCCCGGCCACGCCGGCGGAGGAAGTAGAACCGGGTGATGATACCCGCTGCCAGCGGGATGCCCAAGAAGATGAGCACGCTCTTCGCAATATCCCACATGGTGATGTGCACGACCGTGCCAGGAAACCCCAGCCATTCGGGCACTACTTTGAGGTAGAAATAGGCCAGCGGGCTGTACATGACAATCTGGAAAACCGAGTTGAGCGCCACCAGCACGGCGCAATACTCGTTGTCACCGCCAGCCACCATGTTCCAGATGAGCACCATCGCGATGCAGCGCGCCAGGCCCACGATGATCAACCCGGTGCGGAAGCCAGGATCATTGGGCAGAAACAACCATGCTAAGGCGAACATCATCGCCGGCCCCACCAGCCAGTTCAGCACCAGCGAGACGCTGAACTGACGGCCCGCTTGGGTGATGCGTCCCAGCTCCTCATAGCGCACCTTGGCCAGAACAGGGTACATCATCCACAAGAGGCCCAGCGCGATGGGTGCGGACACCGTGCCAATGCTGAGTGCATTGAATACATCCTTGATGCCGGGTGCCACCGCCCCGATTCCGACCCCGATCGCCATTGTGATAAAGATCCACAAGGGCAGAAAGCGGTCGAGCCACGAAAGCTGGCTGACGACGCTCCGTCCTGAAGGTTCTGCCACCGCTTGCGAAGCAGTTGTCATATTGTTCTTCTCCTTCCCTAATTTATTGTTTCGATATCCGTTGAAATAATGGGTAAAAAAAGAGAGCCCGCTTAGCATGCCATCTTTGATCGCTTCAAACCTGTCAAGCAAGATCACGCCTAACCAAAACCTCTATGACGCTCATGTCAATGGGCAAGGATTATACTCCGTATGGCTCTTCGTAATATTTCAACAGCAGTTGAAATTCTAGCATAAACAGAGCCGATTGTCAAAAATAAAGGGTTAAGAATCGAACCCTTTCGATAATTCGCCTCGCAGGGGATTGAAAAAGTCCTAAGTGCTTGCCAGCCCTTTTGCCTCTCTATATAATGTGAAAGTGGATCCCCGCCCAACGCGCCGTTGAAGGAGAGTGGGCCATGAGTCGCACCCAAATGTTATACGACCTGCAGCAGACGGATTTGGAGCTGGAAGAGATTGCCCAACGGTTGGAACAGATTGCCGTCAAGCTGTCTGAGGACAGCACTCTCCAGCGCGCGCAACAACGAGCTGCCGAGGCGGAAGCGAAGCTGCACGCCTGTCACGCCCAGACCAAAGATTTAGACCTGGAGGTGCGCAGTCTTACTCAGCGCATTGAAGCGGGCGAACAGAAACTATACAGCGGGCGTGTAACCAATCCCAAAGAGCTGGCGAGCCTTCAAAACGATGTCGCAGCGCTCAAGCGCTGGCGCGACAAAAAAGAGGAGAGCTTGTTAGAGGCAATGGAAGCGGAAGAGGAAGCAGAAGCTCAGCTGGCGGAAGCGCGCGACACGCTCACACGGGTGCGCGAGGAATGGCAATCTACGCAGGCCAAGCTGCTCGCTGAAAAGGAACGTCTTGAGGAGCGTGGGCGCGAATTGCAAGAGTATCGCCGTTTCTTGCTTTCCACACTAGCAGATACTGACCTCGAGGTCTACGATCGACTGCGCGCACGTAAAGGGGGACGCGCCGTAGCAGGGGTGAAAAACGGCGTCTGTCAGGGATGCCACGTGGCTCCTCCGCTTCATCAGGTACAACAGGCGAGCTTAGGATCCGAATTGATCTTCTGCAATAATTGCGGACGCATTCTTCACATCCTATAGAACGGATCGAATGCCCTCGTACAATCCTCAATCGGCTCAGAATTTTCCGAAAAGATAGAACGGTCACTCTTCAGACGGCATACACAGCACGGCATAGTTGCCAAGGTCTGTGTGATACTCATATAGCTTCCCTTCCGCTGAGAGGAGAATCAGAAAGCCGGGGGTGATGACCTGGGCATACATCATCCCTTCCTTGGGGCAACCCAGGCTGGTATCCGACCACTCGACCGCTGTTGCTCGGAGCACACGGACGGCGCTGCGTGTCACCGCGAGGCGTTGCACTAAGTCCTTGATGGCCAGCTGAACCGCTGCGCGTGCCTCAGGATCGATTTCGCCAGGCAAGGGTGACGTCTCAGCCATAGCAATGAAATGTGCCACGGCCGTAGCTGTGGCGCTCACTCGCTGCACTTCTCCGGCGATCCGGGTGGCAAGACGAACAGGTGGATATGTTTCGGTCTGGCATCCGACGAAGCTGACCACCAGCGCGGCCAAGAGCGTTGCTAGGAACAGGCATCGCTTCATCACCTTTCTGCCCTCACAATTTGCGTCTGCTGCTGACAGTTGTCTCATCGCCTTCTACCCAGCTGGCAACGCGTTCCACAACTTCACACGGTGATAAGCCTACGACACACACGAGCTTATTGCGCGATGAACCCCCCTTGAGGATCTCGATGTTGCGCTTCGGCACACCCAAACATTTGGCCAACAGTCGCGTCAGTGCTTCATTGGCTGCTCCCTCTACCGGGGCTGCCGTCAACCGGACCTTAAGTGCATCGGCATACCACCCGCTGATTTCATCCCTGTCCGAGCGGGGTGTCACATGAACGGGAAATGCCGCTCCTCCATGGGCTTCACGAATCTTGAACTCTAGCTTGCGCGTTGTCTCCCGCATCTCCTTCAGGTCTATAGGGTTCTACGCCATGCCTCGCAGCAGCAAGCTTTCTAGCAAGCGACGCACCACTTCCAGCAAGATTAGAGCCGCAATGGGACTGAAGTCCACTGCACCAAAGATGGTGAAACGGCGCAACGGGTCCAGCAAGGGATCGGTCATTTGATGCAGCAGGCGGATCGCTGGATTGTAGGTGTCAACGCGCACTCCTACTGCTGGCAGCCACGAAAGGATGACCCTCGCGAGGACAGCAAGCGAGGCCAACTGAAATAAAAGGTTGACCGATACGACGAGGAACTGGGCGACGTCACTCGCTGTCATTGCCAAGGCTCCCCAAGTACTTCGATTTTTGGTATGCTGCCCATATCGCTTTAGATATAACCGTGCGCAAGCCCCCTTTCTCGAGCTGATAGAGCGCTTCCGCAGATGTACCGCCTGGGGAGGTGACCATATTGCGCAAGACGGCCGGGTGCAGGCGCGAGCGGCGCGCAAATTCAACTGAACCCCGCATAGTTTGGAGCACCAGCTGCTCGGCCACACGACGCGAGAACCCCATATGCACGCCGGCATCGATCAGAGCTTCCATGAACAAAAAGATGTAAGCGGGTCCAGTGCCCGAAAGGGCGGTGGCCATGTCCAAGTAGTCCTCGTGGTTGACGTACAGTTCCTCTCCTAGGGCGCCTAAAATGGTTTTGGCCTGCGTGCGCTGCTGCTCGCTGGTGCCAGGGGTGGCCGTCCACACCGACATGCCCATGCCCACCTGTGCCGGCGTGTTAGGCATCACCCGCACGATGGCAGGATGCTGCAATCCCTTGACCAACCGCGCAATCGTCACACCAGCGACGATAGAGATCACCAGAGCGTCAGGGCGTATGATCCCCCCATCCAACTCAGCCAACACCTCACTGATCACCTGCGGCTTGACCGCGAGGATCACGACATCACCGAAAGCGGCAGCGTGGCGGTTGTCCTGAGTTGTCTGGACATTATATTGCGAGGCGAGCTCTTCGCCGCGCTCAGGACGTATGTCGCTTGCCATGATGTTCTGGGCTGGCAGGAGCTGTTGATCCAGCAGCCCCTTGATCATTGCTTCGGCCATCACGCCGCTGCCGATAAAGCTGATCTTAATGTCTCGCAGCATCAGCCTTCCCCATTAACCTTGCTAACGTTCACCGAAAATGGCACGTCCGATGCGCACCATCGTGGCCCCCTCCTCAATTGCTACCTCGAAATCATCTGTCATCCCCATCGAGAGATGTTGCCAAGCTACATCGGGCAGCTCCTGGCGTAATAGCTCCCGCAACGTGCGCAACGAGGTAAATACCGGTCGGGCCAGCTCAGCTTCTGGGACAATGGGTGCCATTGTCATCAGGCCTTGCAGTTTGAGGTGCGGGAAGCGGCTAATAGTGCGCACCGTCTGGACGAATTCGACGCGCATCTCTCGATCGCGTTGCCAATTGGCCAGCGGGAAGCCATATTTGTTGGTCTCACCCGACACATTGCACTCCAGCAACACTGGGATCACACGCTCCAGCGCTGCGGCACGCGCCTCAAGACGTTCTGCCAGGCGCAAGCTATCCAGGGAGTGGATCATATCGAAATGCACTGCCTGTGCCGTCTTGCGATGCTGGATATGTCCGATCATATGCCAAACAGGGCGCTCGTCCGAGTTGAGGATGCTGCCCAATGCCTCCGCCAGGGCGTTCATCTTCGGGATACCTTCTTCAACACGATTCTCACCGAAATGGCGGATGCCAAGGCGATACGCCGCCTGCACCGCCGTCAGGGGTTGCATCTTGGTGACCGCTACAAGCATAACCTCTTGGGGTGAGCGCCCAACCCGCCGTGCCGCCGCCGCGATACGAGCACGCACACGCTCCAGGTTGATGGGGAGATCCCTCAACCCACTCTCCTCGGACACATCTGTTTCGACAGGAGCAACTGGCTCAGGAAAGCCGGATGCTTCACCCATATGATGTGCTCGCATCTGCACAGATATCCGCTCGGTATCCGATCACCACACCAAAGCGGCCGGTATATCCGCCGTCGCCGCGGTGGGAGAAGAAAAGATCATGATGACATGCAGTACACAGCGCTATGTTATACACCTGTTCTACACCTGCAGCCAGCAGCTGTTGATGATTGGCCTGCCATAGGTCAAGATAGACACGCCGCTCATCGCGACGCAGCAGCGATGAAGCCATTTCGGGCAGAGCTTGGATGAACGCTTGAACCACCTCAGGTCCCACTTCATAACAACACGGCCCGATGGAGGGCCCGATCAAGGCGGTGATATCCTGAGCGACACAGCCCAGCTGCTCGGTCATGGCACGTACCGCCGCAGCGGCCACATTTCGCAATGTGCCGCGCCAACCGGCGTGTACCAGCCCAACTGCCCTGCGTCGCGGATCATGGAGCAGAATGGGCAAGCAGTCGGCAAAACGCATACTTAACATAACTCCAGGCTGCGCCGTAACCATACCATCCGCCGGGTCCAGCCATCGCCCGCTTTCTTGCCCCGCGATCACATGCACCACACAACTGTGCACCAGGTGACACTGGGCCACCTGGGATGGTGAGATGCCCAGCGCCCGATATACACGGGTGTGATTATGTTCTACGGCGGATGGATCATCTCCCACTACCCGGCTGAGATTCAACGTGGCATAAGGCGGCCGGCTGACTCCACCATGACGGGTGAAGACAGCGTGCACTAAGTGTGGCTCATCCAGCCACGCCTCAAACTGGTAAGCTGGGAGACCATCCAGCTGAGTAAATCGGAAACGCCCACTTAAATTTGCTGACATGGTCGACGAACAGTGTAACACAAAGGGAAATGCCAAGCAAACAACCTGATTGACCGTCCAATTGAGAGGGGATTATCCCACAACTTCAATTCTTCTTCCAGAAAGATGTCAGAAATTATCCGAAAATCTGCTTGACAGAAAAGGAAAGAAGCTTTATTATTGGATAGCAAGTATCTGGTAGGAGCAGGTATCAACAAGGTGACTGGGTCGGAAAGCAGGTTGGAGAGGCTGGTGGAACGATTGCGTGAACGTGGATGTCGCATCACGCCACAGCGGCTTGCCATCCTGCGTATCCTGACACGCAGTGAGAACCACCCCAGTGCCGAGGAAATCTTCGAGCAACTGCGTACCCAATTTCCCACCACCAGCTTAGCCACGGTTTATAAAATGATCGCCATGTTGAAGGAGATGAACGAAGTACTCGAATTGGAATTCAGCGACCGCAGCAATCGCTACGACGGCAATCGGCCGTATCCGCATACCCACTTAGTGTGTTTGCGCTGTGGCGCGATCCAGGATCCCGAGCACGCTGAACTGGAGAACCTACCGCGGCAGATCGCATTGCGCGCCGGCTACCAGCTGGTAAGTCATCGCTTCGATATTTACGGCATTTGTCCTGCCTGTCAGGCGACAAGGCGGTAAGTTTTTTGATTGTTTTCGCAAGTGTTTTTCTCTTGAGAAACAATATCCATAAAGATTGAAAGGAGGTGAAACGATCGCTTGAGTACAGATGAAGTGCATGAATCGCAACGTTGGCATCTCGTTGAGGTTGCTTATGTCTTTAATTTATAAGCAAGGGGTTGAGTTAGAAAGGGAAAGGAGGCTCTATCAATGGCACAGGTAGCAAGAGAGGTGGTCGAAAAGGCAGGTGTGGATGTTGATAAGCTGTTGGATCTGCTCATCCGCAACGCTTCTGCTGAGTTAACCACATATTATTACTACACGATCTTGCGCGTCAACTTAATCGGACTGGAAGGAGAAGGGCTGAAAGCGATTGCCGAGGATGCGCGCATCGAGGATCGCAACCATTTCGAGGCGCTGGTGCCGCGCATCTATGAGCTGGGTGGCAAGCTGCCACGCAATATGAATGAGTTCCACGACATCTCTGCCTGCAAGCCCGCGTATCTGCCTGAGGATCCAACCGATGTCCGGGCCATACTCAAGGTGTTGGTCAACGCTGAACGCTGTGCAGTCAAGGGCTACACCGAGATCTGCAATATGACCGCCGGAAAAGACCATCGCACCTATGATCTGGCACTGGCCATCCTGCATGAGGAGATCGAGCACGAATCGTGGTTCGCCGAGTTCCTCGGTGAAGGTCCTTCAGGACATGGTGGTGTACGGCGTCAAGGACATTCACCACACGTCTCACGTTTCCTCACATAAGCGGACGACACCAATTGTCCATGAAACACGCTGCGCAGCTGCCGGCAGAATCACTCGCCGGCAGCTGCTTCGCGTATCAAGAGCGTTGCCACCTGATCGCGAAAGACTTCCCGCCAGCTCGGGTCAAGGCGCAGAAAGCGAGCCAAAACACTATCCGTCTCAACCAGCACGACGCGTATGCCGTAGCGCGCCAGCTGTTCCTGCCAAGTATCGGTCGCGCTATAAATCGCCAGATACTGACGTAGCAGCTCATCATCGTATAAATCGGTGCGACCGTCCACAAAGACAAGGTAGTCCGGCCAGAGGGTAAAAATCAAGTAGCCGCCCCAATTGTAACTGTTGAATAATGCGCCAGGAGGCCGCTGGGCACGCAAGGCAGACACAGCATCCACTGGCAAGGACTCACGCATCGCCTTTTGCAGTGCTGTCGGTTGCAGTGCCAGAGAGATCTTCAGCGCCGCTGCCAACACAACAAGCCCCAAAAACGCTCCGTGGAGCACCGTTTGGAGCTTTCCAGATGTCACCGGGCGTACAAATGCACTCAGAAGGCGCTGCATATGGGGCAGCGTGCGCCAATCTTCCAGCTGCCGTTCGAGCGCCAGACTGGCATAGCGGGTTACTATTGGCGCGCTTATGAGAGCGAAAAGCGCCATATTGCGCCCTGCCAACAGAGCGGCTACGCTCCACACCCCTAGTAAGGTCAAGTCGCTGAAATCAGCGCGGCGGCCAGCGCGCCCCAATGCCAGTAATATCCCCACAAGCAGTAACAAAAACGGCTGCTGCCACACTTGATGGAAATCGGGTGACTGCCATTCTTGGATGGACTCACGCAACACCTCGATGCCGACGGTGCGAAAGGGGTAGAGCCACATGTGCCAGGTATACGGATTGAGCACCACAACGCCAAAACTGAAGAGCATCACTAAGACCAGGTGCCCTAGCTGCCTTGGAGAAAAGATAGCGTCTTCGTTGTGCGCGGTCAGACGGTTGAGCATCTCACCCACTAAATAGCAGCCCATCAAAATGAAAGCAATCGCGTAGCCGCCGTGCACATTCGCCCAAGCTAACACTACCAGCGGCATCCACGGCAACAATCTACCATTGCCACGCTTGTAGCGCTGCAACAGGTAGCTCACCAGTGCTGCCAGCAAGAACGAGACCAGCTGGGGGCGTGCTGCCCAAATGACCGAAGAGGTAATGGCGCTCCATATAACCACGATAGCGCGCACATAGGTATTGCCCGCGCACTGCTTCCATACCAGCCACCACGTGAGCGTCACCAAAACAGCTACGCCCAACGCCAACAGCGGCCAGCTGCCCAGATAGTACAGGGCATACCAGAAGAGCTGTGCCAACCAACCATGATCGATCCACGGTGCTCCCTGACGTGTGTGCGAGAAAGGGTCGCACAAAGGGATAGTACGTTGTTCTACGATATAACGCCCGCTGGCCAGATGCCACCATGTATCGGTATCGGCGGGCATGCGCACTGCCATGGTGAAAATGGCCACGAAAACGAGCACACTGAGCACACGGGTTAAGGGCAAAGGGGGTTGATGTGTCGCCATTGGCTCACTCGCTCACTTCGTTTGCACATATGTCTCCCCTGAGAGCGGATGTGCCGCTGCACGTGATGAGGACGTCATTCCCCGATACAGCTCCCAGGCTAACACAATCAACAAGAAGGTACGCAGCCCGACAGTGATCGGCAATAGCTGAGTAAGACCACGCGATAGGATCACCGGCCATTCCAGTGCGTTGATCAGGCCCAGCACAATGATGAACAGCACAGCGCGTTCCCACGACAAGGCAAGCAACAACAACGGAATGGCGATCAGCTGCCACTGTGGACTCCATCCCTTCGACCAAAGAAAGAAGAGCATCAGGAGCAACGCGGCAGCGATCGGCAGATCACGCGCGGCGCGTTTCGTCGGGCGTCGCGTCAGCGCAAACAGGGCAATTGCGGCGAATGGGGGCAGAGTCAACCAAGAGGACACCTGAGAAGGATGGTACAGGGGCAATGTAGCACGGA
The DNA here is from genome assembly GCA_036172345.1 of Anaerolineae bacterium. Classification (GTDB taxonomy): domain Bacteria; phylum Chloroflexota; class Anaerolineae; order 4572-78; family NAK82; genus NAK82. Next base: position 5,589 of record JASFBB010000282.1, on the reverse strand, counting down.
TGGGCGAGAAGCGTTCGATCAACGGACCGAAATTGCCTGTGTTGCTTAGGTTACCGTCCAGCAATGCCCATATTGTCTGCCAGGAGGACTTGCTCATCTGAGCTTGCAAGGAGGCTGATGTGAACCCCGGACTGAGCACATATAACGGTGCTGAGAAGACCACGCAAACCAGCAAGGCACCCAGCCCGGATATCAATACAGAACGCCAACTGCCAACCCGCCAAGCGAGCAATAACAGGCCCAACGGCCACAACTTGGTCATTGCACCCAAACCGATGCACAGGCCGGCCAATCCATTGCGCTTATGCAGCCATGCCCACATACTACCTAGCACAAACAGGGAAACGAGCGCCTCGAAAGTGCCCAACCAGATAAAGACAGGTACATACAATGCTGCATAGATCCAGACAATGCGCAATGCCCGCGCCTGACCATAACCTGCTCGGGCGAGATGGTATAGGAGATAGAGGCACCCCACCTCACAGGCAAGGAGCGTGATGCCTAACAGCACAACATAGTTCTTAAAGACGCCCCCGCTGAGCCAGTAGAGAGGAATATTGAGCAACAGCGGGAACAGCGGAGGATATTCTGACCAATAATGTACAAAGGGCCAATGCCCTGTCTCAGAAAGCGCGGCCAATCGAAAGAAGAGGTGATAATCGCTGTAATGGGTGAGCTGCTCCGCGGGCCAGATCATCAAGATCATCAGCCGCGCACTGACAAAAACCAGCAGCGTCCACCAAATGGGGGCGAGACGCAGTGGCTTGGGAGAGCGCATAGGGTACCTCAGACAATAGGAGAGCGACACCCACTCTGCACACCCGAAGCCCGTTTGCCATAGCGTTCGGCAGAGCGCCAAAAAAGCAACCGGCCGACCCCCAAACGCAACACGGTCAACATCGCCTTGTAAATCTCCGCCTGCGAGATCTTCGAGCTGCCCTGGCGGCGATTCTCAAAGAGGATAGGGGTTTCGCCAAACGTATATCCCAGCCGCTGACAGTGGAACATGAGCTCGATCAGAAAGGAGTATCCATTGGAAAAGATGCGATCCAGCTCAATGCTCTGCAGCACCTCGCGCCGATAGCAACGGAAACCGGCCGTGCAATCACGTGCCTTCAGTCCCAGCAGTGTGCGCGCGAAGAAATTCGCGCCTCGACTCAGCCAGCGACGGTGCATACCCCATGTCTCACTGACGCCGCCGCCGGGGACGTAACGCGAACCGATCCCAACGTCATAGTGTTCGGTCAGTGCCACCACAGCTGGCACATAACGCGGATGGTGTGAGAAATCGGCATCCATCGTCACAATGCGCTCAGCATCGTGCGCCAGAGCGTACTTGAAGCCGGCGATATAGGCGGTGCCCAGTCCCAGCTTGCCGGCGCGGTGGATGACATGTACCCGTGCATCACGCTGTGCCAACGCATCCGCCAGCCGACCCGTTCCATCGGGCGAATTGTCATCTACCACGATGACCTCTAGAGCCAGCTCGAGCGCCAATAGCTGACCAACTAGGGCCTCCAGGTTTTCGCGTTCGTTGTAAGTTGGAAGGATGATCGCTATGTCCATGCAATCCCGGTGTCTTTGTTTATAGGGCTGGTAGGATTGTGGGTGAGGCTCTCCCCCTGAGAGGTAATCCGTTCCAGCGCTTTCACAGAAATGTCATCCTGCGATCCTTGATCGAGACGGATTGTTGCCTGCACCGTACTCGATAGGTCATCACTCCCGCCAGTACTAAAATGGTCAGACTGCTGATACCCGCTCCCCATAGTAGGGAAGATGGCCGATACTGTAACACCACTTCGTGGGGACCTTCTGGAAGCGGAAGCGCCATAAAAGCATAGTTGGCACGCACAATAGGCACTGGTTGACCATCGACGGTAGCTTCCCAGCCTGGGTAGTATGTATATGCCAGTACCAAGTAAGCCGGCCGTGTTGCTGCCAGTCGTATTGTACGCCGGTTGAACTCCTCACGCAAAGAGAGTGATGACGGATCGAACAATGGGACGAGCGTAGCATTTTGCATAGACGCCCGAGCTACAGATGAGCTCGGCAAAGGCAGCGATGTCTCCAACAGAACGCTCACACGTGGATCAAATTCGGGCTCCATCAGCCGAGCGAGCAACTGCCGATCATTGTGGATAACCTGGCTGTGTTCCACCAACCAGGCGCGCGGCAGTGGATCCGGCAGCCGATAAAGGTGAGGCGTATTATCTGTTGCCTGCCAGCCCGGAAATGGTGTCTTCGTCAACACGAATCCCACATTCATCAGCTGCAGCAGTCGCTCCGCTGCGGGCGGGGAGGCGAGTTGAATGTGCTCCAAAAGGTTGCGCCAGCGCTCCACCACCAGGGGTTCATTGTTACCGGTGCAAGCGATGCCATCCACCGCGTTCAAGTTGGGAAGCAAACCGGTGCGCAGCGACTGCCAATGATGCAGCTCAGCAGGGACAAAGCGTTTAAAGGTGAAGTATCGATTGAACGTAAGCTCGTACTGATACACCGCATCCACATGGAGACGCGACGGGACATTCGAACGTAGCTCCGCAGCGGCAGGATTGGTAATATGATAGAGGTCGGCGGCGATAGTAGGAGTAAGGGGCATAGCTGCGATCGCCAAGTCAGCACCCACCAGAACGACAACCAGCACCTGCCAAGCTGTATACGGCAGGGGAGACTTTGCTACCCGTATGTCCGGATCGCTGGCTGCCCGCCCACGCAGCAACAACAACACGCACGCCATCCCCAAGAGAACGGCCATCCGCTCCAGAGCAGGGGTATATATCTGAGAGGACACCAGTCCGCCACGCCCAGCCACCCACGCAACCGCGAAAGCTGCCACAGAACCAGCGAGCATCAACCGTAGCCCATATTGCACACGGTAGCTCAGATGAAAGCGATGCATTCCTATGCCTGCCAGCGTGCTGGCGCCTATGGCGAACCACAACATCAGCCGTGCTGGGGCCTGAAAGAAGCTAAAACCGGGCACGTAGCGAAAAATGAGAGGATATAGCGGGGTATGGTCTCCCATTGCCAGCACGATTGCCGACACGATGAGCGCAGCGAAGAAGGGTTGTGGCGCGCGAGCTCTCCATAGATGCAGATCGTCCGCCGCCTCGTTCATTTCACGACGCCGCAATGCGCGAACTCCCCAGCGCAATACCGCCAACACCGCAAGGATTGAGGGCAACACCCCAATATAAGCGTGATCCTCCCAGTAATTCGCATACCCAGCGTAATTGCCCAACGCCGGGTTGCCGTACAGATCGGGCGTCAACAACGTGAGTATGCGCCATGGCCAGTAGGAATATGTCGTGGCGAAGTCCCAGTCGACGCCGTCAGTGCGTTGCGAATGCAGCACCAGTTCTGCTGTGGGCAGCACCTGCACTGCCGCCAGACCCAGCGCTATGGCAATCGAAAGAAGCACCATCAGCAGAGGACGCAGACTCCAAGCCCGATAGATAGCATACAAGAGGAGCAGTACCACGCTGTAGAACCAGGTCTGGGCATGTCCGGCCAAGAATTGCATGCTAAGGGCGCCGCCCAACCACACGAGGTCAAGGGCACCTCGCCGTCTTATCAGGCGCTCGGTCAGCGCCAATAGGAACGGCGACCATGCATAGGCAGCAACTATGGTGATAAACTGGGTGCGCCCGACAACGTACCCGCCCAGCCCATAGCTGAGAGCCAACACACTGCATCCCAGGTTGTCTAAATGCAGCGTGCGTCCCCACAGCCACGCTGCCAGCCCGGCGCCAATGATGTGGAGCACCACCGCGTAGCCCAGGGCATGCTCTACCGGCAATAGACGCATCAGCAAATTGGGTGGATAGAAGAAAGCGGTCTGATGGTTGGCCAGCAACGGTGCACCGTTGCCCAGCAGGTCAGTCCACAACGGGAGATGACCGGCTGCCAGGGCCTGATTGATCAACGTGTGCCAGGGGTAAAATTGGGTGAGTGGCACCCCCCAGTAGAGTACTTCGCCGGCGAATACCAACTGCCAGAAAATCAACAACGGCAGCAGAATCAGGAATACAATTGGGGCGGAACGGCTCACGGTGGACTCCTTACAGATCCTGCCGATCGGCGTACACCGGGGATGTCGAAAATTGGCGGGCGTTAGATACTTCTTCGCGGTCTCATCCAACCAGGATATTGAAGCGACATACTCCGGATAACCACCAATGGCTGTTTACTCAATAATAGAGTTCTCTATGGCTACGGCGCGCTTTCCACGGCTGTCTCTTCGTTGTCAAATTCTCCCACGTGCTTCGTCCGCTCATCGACACCGAAAGGCCGCCACCTCTGCGCATCGGCACTCAGGCGATGCTCCTTAGTACGCCCACGTCGATGCAGCGCATCGAATCCTTGTGGCTTAATAGCGATCTGATGGCCCGCTAGCAAGCTCACCAAGCCTTCCTGGCCCGGTTCTGGCCGGCGCGCGACTTGCGCTTCCAAATGCTGAACGCGGGTCGGGTCGTAGTCCAGTGGCTCGGTGTAGGTAGCGATGTAACCCTCAAAATTGCGCAAGACCACGCGCCCGGGAGATTGAGAAAGCACATAATTAGGCCCCACCGGCACCTTACCCCCGCCACCCGGCACATCAATCATATATTGGGGCACAGCGAAGCCCGAGGTATGCCCGCGCAGCCCCTCGATAATCTCAATACCTTTACTGACAGAAGTGCGGAAGTGGCCAGCACCTGGCACCAGATCGCATTGGTAGAGGTAGTAAGGCCGCACGCGCATCTGTACCAGCTCGTGCACCAGCTGACGCTGGATGTGTACCGAGTCATTGATCCCAGCGAGCAACACACTTTGGTTGCCCAGCGGGATGCCAGCATCTGCCATACGCTCGCAAGCAACACATAGCTCAGGGGTGATCTCACGGGGATGATTGACATGGATGTTCACCCACACCGGATGATAACGACGTATCATCTGCAATAGGGCATCATCGATTCGCATCGGCAAGAAAACCGGAACACGTGTGCCGATGCGGATCACCTCGACATGGGGGATGCTGCGCAGGCGCGCCAATAGATTTTCTAGCACTCGCAAGCTGAGAGTAAGAGGGTCACCTCCAGAGAGAAGCACATCACGCACCTGAGGGGTGCGCTGGATGTACTCGATCTGGGCATCATAGTCTTGTGGTCCAAAAGTGGCATGCAGATCGCCCACCAAACGGCTGCGCGTGCAATAGCGGCAGTAGCTCGCACAATGTGTGGTCACCATCATCAGAACTCGATCCGGGTAGCGGTGTACCAACCCAGGCACCGGGGAATGGGCATCCTCGGCTAACGCATCGACTGTCATAGCGGTGAAAGCGGCTAACTCACGCCCTTTGGGGATGACCTGCTGGCGCACAGGACAGAGCGGATCATCCGGGTCGATCAGGGACGCAAAGTAGGGGGTGATATCCAGGCGAAAACGATGCGCCGCGATACCCTCCACTTCTTCCGGGGTTAAATGGATCAAGCGTTGCAACTCTTCCAACGTGTTCAAGCGGTGGCTGAGCTGCCAGCGCCAATCGTACCACTGTTCGTCGGGCACCTGCGTCCAGATGGCAGGGCGTGGAGTGCGAGACGCTTTCCA